>CAYTSI010000004.1:36054-38070 GCA_964440465.1 uncultured Spirochaetales bacterium | reverse complement strand
TACTTTTTGGTCAGGAAAAACGACCGTTGTCGAGGAGGGTTCTTCGATAACCAGCGGTCCCCGGGCTGCCATTTCAACGGGAAGATGTCCGCGTTCATAAATCGGACAGCGGTGATAGCCGAGTTCGTCGAAGTTTACCCGGCGTTCCCCTTTTACGGCTTCCTGCAGGCTCTTTTTGCCGGGGCTGCATTCTTTTATCCGAGGCCGGCTTGCTCTTCCGAGGGTTGTAAGATGGTAATTTACCAATTCAACCGGCGCGTCAATTGTAAACGAAAATGACCGGTTGTGGCGGTTGCGGAAGGTCTTTTCAAGCTGCTTGACGGCTGCCGCGCCGCATGTTCCTTCCGGCAGGGGGGTTTTTATCGTGTGTTCCTGACCCGCGTACCGGATATCGGCAAAACGGAGAAACCGCACATCTCCGGCGTTCCGCCCCTGTTCGTTCATAATTTTCAGGGCCTTCTCTTCCATCTCGCGGAATATACCTTCAATTTCCGCCGGATCTGTTTCGTCGGGGCGGAGTATTTTTGTCCGTATGAAGTCCTGCCTGAGTTCCGAGACCAGCATTCCCCAGGCGGAAAAAACACCCGGATTTTCAGGAATGATGACCCGTTTCAGCCGAAGCTCCCGTGCTAACGCCGCGGCATGCATCGCGCCGCCCCCGCCGAAGGCGACCATTGTGAAATCCCTCGGATCGAACCCCCTGCGGACGGAAATGAGTTTTATCGCGTTTACCATGTGGGCATCTGCAAGGCGGATAATGCCCATGGCCGCTTCTTCCGGTCCAACGCCGAGGGCCTTCGCCAAGGGGCGGACAGCTTGTTCCGAGAGGTCCGGCCGGAGAGGTATTTCTCCTCCCAGGAAGTAGTCCGGGTTTATCCGTCCCGCCAGGACGTTCGCGTCGGTTACGGTGGGCTCCGTTCCTCCCTTGCCGTAGCAGACGGGGCCGGGTACGGCACCGGCGCTTTTCGGGCCGATGCGGAGGGTCCCGCCGGCATCGGTCCAGGCAACGGACCCCCCTCCCGCCCCGATTTCTACAATGTCCACGGTTGGGGAAAGGATGGGGTAGCCCGCGAAAGTCTCGGTCCATTCAATTTTGTATGCCGTTGTAATTTTGGGTCGTCCCTCTGTAATGAGGGAGGTCTTCGCCGTAGTTCCCCCTACATCGAAAGAGATGATATTGTTTTCGTCTACAAGCCGGCCTAGTTCCGCGGCGCCGATAACGCCCCCCACGGGGCCGGATTCCACCATATTGATGGGCGCCGTTTTCCCTCTGGTAAAGGTTGCCGCTCCGCCGTTGGACTGCATGATGTAAAAAGACCCCCGGACGCCGAAGGCGTGAAGTGATGTTTCAAGGCTGTCGAGGTAGCCGGCGGTTTTTTTCTGGACGTAACTGTTGAGGACGGCAGTGGTCGTCCGTTCATATTCCCGCCACTCCCGGGTAATGTCACAGGAGAGGGTAACCGGCATCTCCGGGGCGGTCCGGCGAATAATTTCTCCGCATTGTCGTTCGTGCTCGGGAAAGGCGTATGAGTGGAGGAAGCAGACGGCAACGGCCTCGATCCCTTCGCTGATGAAGAAGGTAACGGCACTTTTCACATCCTCCGCGTTAAGGGGTTCTACCACCTCGCCCCGGGAACTTGTCCGCTCTCTAACCTCCAGCCGGTATCGTCTGGGAACAAAAGGTTTCGGTTTTTCATAGTACATGTTGTACAGGTCCGGCCTGTTGCCGCGGGTAATCTCTAAAACGTCCCGGAAGCCCTTCGTGGTAATTAGTCCCGTTTTTGCGCCCTTCCGTTCCGTCAGGGTGTTGATAACTACCGTTGAGCCGTGAATGAAGGAGCTGATTCCGGCGGCATCAATTTCCGCCTTTACCACCGTATCGGCAACCCCCCCTTCAAACGCTGCCGGGGTTGTCGAGGCTTTGGTTGTCCCCGTTTTCCCGGTTATTTCATCGAAGAAAACGAGGTCCGTGAATGTTCCGCCTATGTCGCTTGCAACTCTCATGTATCTTTCCAT
>CAYTSI010000004.1:0-35954 GCA_964440465.1 uncultured Spirochaetales bacterium | reverse complement strand
CGAGGTCCGTGAATGTTCCGCCTATGTCGCTTGCAACTCTCATGTATCTTTCCATCTATTCTTACAATAAAAAAACTGTACAAAAAACAATCTAACTGTTATAATGGTTTAACCATTATTATAGTAGGTGTTGTGTGTTTACACAAGCAAAAAAAAACAGAGTATTTCAAAGTATTATCGATCAGATAGAACATGCCATTCTGTACGGGGAGCTCAGCGAGGGGGACAGGCTTCCCCCGGAGCGGGAATTAACGGAGCTTTTCGGAGCAAGCAGAGGAACGATCCGGGAGGCCCTCCGGGTTGTAGAGGAGAAAGGGCTTATAGAGGTGAAAACCGGCATGGCAGGCGGGGCGGTGGTACAAATTGTGCCGCCGCGGAAGGTAACGGAAGGGCTCGGAAGGCTGATACGGTCCCAGCAGGTGTCGATGCACGACATTGCCGAATTCCGGGAAGGGGTAGAGGGCCTTGCCGCCGCCTTAGCGGCGGAAAAATCAGGCCCTGCCGAGATCGGGACACTAACCGAAGTCCTTCGCCGGGCGGAAGCTGCTTTAGCCGGGGGCGTTGCACAGTGGGACCGGTTTATCGACGCGGACAACGAATTTCACCGTTTTCTCGGTGAATTTACCGGCAATACCCTGTATGAACTGGTCCTCAATTCGGTACATGAAAATATTTCCCGCTATTACGACCGCCTTCTCGACAGGACGGAAGAACTGATGCGGGAAAATTACCGGGACTTAGAGGACGTCCTGCGGGCAATTGTCGAAAAACGGCCGGATGACGCGGCCGAAAAAATACGCGGCCATGTCCGAAGGTTCAGTTTGTATATGAGGGAACAAAAGGAGGAGTAACGATGATAAACGGAAAATTCAGTGTACCGAAGCCGGCAAATGAACCGGTTAAGACATATGCGCCGGGGTCTCCGGAGCGGAGTGAAATCAAGGCCGAACTCGAAGAGCTCGGACAAAAACAGATCGAGATCCCCTGCATTATCGGCGGGAAGGAAGTGCGGACCGGGAACATCGGTACCTGTGTCATGCCTCACAACCATGGGCACGTAATCGGGACCTATCACAAGGCCGGTGAAAAAGAGGTGCGGGATGCCGCCGCGGCGGCGCTGCAGGCGGCGGAAGTATGGTCTTCCTTTGCGTGGCAGGAACGGGCGGCGGTCGTTTTAAAGGCCGCGGATTTGCTTTCCGGAGCACGGCGGCAGCGCGTTAACGGAGCGTGCATGCTCGCGCAGAGCAAGAATGTGTTTCAGGCTGAAATTGACGCGGCGTGCGAGCTGATCGATTTTTTCCGGTTTAACACCTACTATGCCATGCAGGTCCTGGAAGAACAGCCGATGCACTCTTCTCCGGGGGTGTGGAACCGGGTGGACTACCGCCCCTTAGAGGGCTTTGTGTTCGCGGTTTCACCTTTTAACTTCGCCTCGATAGCCGGGAATTTGTCCTCAGCTCCCGCGATTATGGGGAATACCGTCTTGTGGAAGCCCGCGTCGAACGCGGTGTATACGGCTTATCACCTCATGGAGCTGTTTCGGGAGGCCGGGTTCCCCGACGGTGTTATCAATTTTATCCCGGGCGACGGAAGTGTTGTCGGCCCTCGGGTTCTTACATCCCCCGATTTGGCGGGTGTCCATTTTACCGGTTCTACCGGTACCTTTCAGTCGATTTGGGAAACGATAGGATCAAATATCAGGAACTACAGGACCTATCCGAGGATTGTCGGAGAAACGGGCGGAAAGGACTTTATCGTTGCCCATTCAAGCGCCGGGCCTAAAGAACTGGGGACCGCCCTTATCCGGGGCGCTTTCGAGTATCAGGGGCAAAAATGTTCCGCCGCGTCGCGGGCGTACATACCGAAACAGATGTGGAAGGACCTTTCCGATTTTATTAGCCGGGAGCTGGACTCGGTAAAAATGGGGGATGTAACCGACTTCAGCAATTTTATGAACGCGGTAATCGATGAAGCTTCTTTCGACAAGATAGCGGGATATATCGATTTTGCCCGGAAATCGGCTGATGCTGAAATTTTCTACGGCGGAGACTGCGACAAGAGTACCGGCTATTTTATTCAGCCAACGGTAATTGTGGCGAAGGACCCCCGTTGTAAAACGATGCGGGAAGAAATTTTCGGCCCTGTCCTAACGGTGTATCTGTATGAGGATGATGAATATGAAAAAACCCTTGCCCTCTGTAACGAGACATCTCCCTACGGACTTACCGGCGCAATATTCGCCCGGGACCGGGAAGCAGTAACGAAGGCCGAGCGTATTCTCGTAAACGCGGCGGGCAACTTTTATATCAACGACAAGCCTACCGGGGCCGTGGTCGGGCAGCAGCCCTTCGGCGGAAGCCGGGCAAGCGGGACGAACGATAAGGCGGGCAGCATCCTCAACATGGTCCGGTGGACAAGTCCCCGGGCGGTAAAGGAGAATTTTGTTCCCCCGTCGGATTACCGCTATCCCTTTATGGACGAGGCTTGAAGCGGGATGGACCGTATTTATAAACACCCCGTTCTTGAAATACCGAAAAGGAAAGAGGTGTCCTATTCCTTCGACGGTTTTAAGCTGCATGGGTTTGAAGGGGAAATGATTTCTTCCGCCCTCATCGCGGAGGGTATCCATGTTTTCGGACATCATCATCGGGACGACGCGCCCCAGGGTATTTTCTGCGCCAACGGACAGTGTTCCCAGTGCCTCGTTATTGCCGACGGACTCCCCGTAAAGGGATGCATGACTCCACTCAGGTCCGGGATGACAATCGAAAGCGTACGGGGAAAACCCGTACTTCCGCCGGATGACCGGCCGGAACCTGCCGGAGAAATTGAAACGGTTTCAACCGGGTGTCTTATCGTTGGCGGAGGACCGGCGGGGCTGTCCGCGGCGGCGGAACTGGGGAAGATGGGAATTAAAACACACCTTATTGACGATAAATACAGCTTAGGCGGCAAGCTGACCCTGCAGACACATGTGTTCTTCGGTTCCACGGCGGAATGCTATGCCGGCCTTCGGGGAATAGAAATCGCGCGAAAACTGACGGAAGAGGTAGAACAGTATCCCTCCGTCGATATCGGACTTGCCGCGACCGCCGCGGCGGTGTTTCCCGACGGCAAAGTGGGGGTGGTCCGGGAAGGGAAGTATTATTTTATACGGCCTAAGGTGCTTGTAATTGCCTGCGGTGCGAGAGAAAAAACGCTGGCCTTTCCCGGTTCGGACCTTCCCGGCGTATACGGTGCGGGGGCTTTTCAGACCCTTGTGAACCGGGACCTGGTGCGGGCCGCGAAACGGCTGTTTGTGTGCGGAGGCGGAAATGTCGGGCTGATTGCAGCGTATCACGCCCTGCAGGCGGGGATCGAAGTCCTCGGTCTGACGGAGGCAATGGAAAAATGCGGCGGGTACAAGGTGCACGAAGACAAGGTGCTAAACGCCGGTGTACCCGTTTTTACCGGACATACCGTAGTGGAAGCCTCGGGGAAGGGGCGTGTGGAAGAGGTTACCATTGCGCGTCTCGATTCGGCTTTCAAACCCGTCCCGGGGAGTGAACGGCGCGCTGCCGCGGACACTCTGCTTCTTGCGGTGGGGCTCAATCCCATCGACGAACTGTACCGGCAGGCGCTGCGGTACGGCCTGGATGTATATGCCGCGGGAGACGCGGATGAAATTTCCGAGGCAAGTGCCGCTATGTACCGCGGAAAGACGACGGGAAGAATGATCGCGGAAAAGCTCGGGGGAAGTTACGCGGGGGGGGCGGATGCCGGCCCGAAAGGTGCCGGACCGAAAGCAGGAACGGACGCGGCCCTGATAGCCGCCCTGCGGAGCAGGCCCGGCCCGGTGCGGGATACGGAAGTTTACCGGGTCCCCGGCGGGGTGTATCCGGTTATCCGCTGTTATCAGGAAATACCCTGCGATCCCTGCGCGGAAGTATGTCCGAAGGGGTTAATCCGCCTTGCGGGCGACCCGCTGCTGGGCATCCCCGCCTTTGCCGGCGAGGGATGCACACACTGCGGAACGTGTGTGCTTGCCTGTCCAGGATGCGCGATTACCCTTGTGGATGAGCGTTTTGATCCGTCCCGGGAACGCGCCCTCGTTACCCTCCCGTACGAATTCGAACCGGAACTGATTGAAGAGGGGGCCGAGGTTGTTACCGCCGGAGAGGAGGGCGCGCGCTTCGGTACGGGCAGGATAGAGCGGATTAGGAGGAGCGGGACAAAGAGAAGGCTTCTCGTTACCGTTAATGTTCCCTTTCAAGACCGTTTATCCGTCGCGGGGATACGGATACAGCCTGCCGGGGAGGCAGGTGCCGGGCACGAGGCGGCGCGGGACGGGGACACTATTATCTGCCGATGTGAGCGGATTACAAAGAGAGAAATCGTTGCAATGATTCGGTCGGGCTGCAGGGACATGAACCAGATAAAAGCAGCTCTGCGTACCGGGATGGGGGCCTGCGGCGGCAAGACATGCGAAGA
The DNA here is from genome assembly GCA_964440465.1 of uncultured Spirochaetales bacterium. Lineage (GTDB taxonomy): Bacteria > Spirochaetota > Spirochaetia > SPDA01 > CAZSGZ01 > CAZSGZ01. The sequence continues at coordinate 31,484 of CAYTSI010000004.1, read as the reverse complement.
ATTGATTTTTCGTCTTTTCATTGAGGAGGGTGTCGATCCGCGGACAGTTACACGTTTTGTAAAGCGTCCCCCCCTTCTCGAGGTTCCGTTGAAAATATTCGCGGGAGTGGGGGAAGACCGGTGAATGCTGCTTTTGATGTTGTTGTTATCGGCGCGGGAAGTGTCGGGGTGCCGACCGCGTTGTACCTCTCGCGGGAAAAATTGAAGGTACTGGTCCTCGATCAGCACCCTTCCCCGGGACAGGGGCAGAACAAGTCGGCAATCGGCGGCGTACGGGCGACCCATTCCGACGCCGCGAAAATCCTCCTCGGGGAGGAGAGCATCCGGATTTTCAGCCGCTGGGAGGAGGAAACCGGAGACGGTATTGCCTGGAAACAGGGGGGATACTGTTTTCCGGTATACCGGGAAGAGGAGGAAGTGACATTGAAAGACATCCTTCCCTTCCAGAAAAAATACGGGCTGCACACGGGCTGGGTGGACGCGGATACAATGCGGGAAATTGTGCCCGGCATAAAGAGGGAAGGGCTTCGGGGCGGGATTTATTCTCCCGAAGACGGTCAGGTGTCTCCCGTTTTGTTTATGCATTCCCTGTATAAGAGGGCCCGCGGGGAGGGCTGCGTCTTTCAGTGTAACGAGAAAGTAACCGGTATCAGTGTCGAAGGCGGCAGAGCGGTCCGGGTCCGTACCGATAAGGGCTCCTACGATACCGGGGCCGTTGTCAACGCGGCGGGGGCATACGCTAAAGAAGTGGGGGAGATGACAGGTCTCGATCTCGCCGTTTTTCCTGAAAGCCACGAGGCGGGGATTTCTTCCCCGGTGGAGGATTTTCTCAAACCCATGGTAGTGGATATGCGGCCCGGCGGAGACGGGAAGACCGCCAATTTTTACTTTACCCAGGCCGCCGAGGGGCCGATTCTTTTCTGCTATACGCCGAAGCCTCCCGTGCCGGGAACGGACCGTGAATCTACTTCGGAATTCCTTCCGGTATTGGCGTCAAGGCTCATCTCCCTGCTGCCGAGGTGTAAAAACCTTCTTATCCGGAGGACCTGGCGGGGCCTCTATCCCATGACACCCGACGGGTACCCCATCTGCGGCGGTGTCCGTGAAATTGAGGGAATGTATCTGGCCGCGGGGATGTGCGGCCAGGGTTTCATGCTCGGGCCGGGTCTTGGAAAAAACATGGCGTCCCTCATTACCGCGGGGAAACCGCTGATACCGGAGGATGTGTTTGCAACCATCGGCTATTACCGGAACTTTGAAGGTGCCGATAAAGAGGCGCTGACGTAATTACTTCGTCCGTTCCTTCAGCTTGTAGTACTCTGTTGCCTGTTTTTCGGAAATAAACCCGTTTTTCAAGTCCTCTTGTATCAGGTCGATGTCCCGCTCCTCCGGCGGTCCCCAGCCGGCGCCGGTACCGGTCATGACCCGGATAACGTCGTCGGTATTGAGGGTAAGGGCGTTTGCCACGGAGTAGCGTTCCGTAGTCCCGTCCTTTCTAAGTATTTCTACATAGTTCGGCGAGCCGTGTCTGCCTCCCATAAGCGGCCAGGGTGGGAATTTCGACCGGGTGTAGGCCGCCGTGAACCAGGCGTTGTCGGAGCGTATCCGGTACTCGATGCAGACCCCCTTGCCGCCCCGGTATTTTCCTTCGCCCCCTTCTTCATCGTGGAAACTCATCTTGTCCACGAAGAGGCCGTTCCTCGCTTCGTTGATTTCCGCCGGACAGTTGTAGGTTTCCCCGTGGAATCCGGAGAATATGGCGGAGTTGCCGTCCATCCGGGCGGAAGCACCCCATCCGCCCAGCTCGGGTTCGATAATACTGTACTGTCTGCCCGTATCGGGATGGGTGCCTCCGAAGAGGGTCCCGCAGATGGAGGAAAAGCCTCCCGCCGGCAGCCGCTCCGGCATATTTTCAGCAAGTACCCGCCAAATGAGGTCGTACAGACGGACATCAATTTCGTAGTACATTCCCATTGCCGCCGGCCGTTTCGGGTCGAAGACACTGCCCTCTCTGGTTACGACCTTCAGCGGCCGGAAGGTACCGCCGTTACAGACCGTATCGGTGGAGGTAATGGATTTCAGGATAAGCTGAGCGCTTGTTACCGCGCTGTCCCGGCTGATATTGAACGGGCCCTTGTCCTGGTCCGGATTGTCCCGCAAATCGACGACAAAAGAGTTTTCCGTAATTTCCAGCTTTACCGAGTAAAACTGGCCGCTGTCCTGTTCTTCGGTAATGCTAAACGTCCCGTGGGGAAGCTTTTGAAGGGCGCTGAGCGTAACCTGCTCGCCGTAATCCATATATTTTTCCAGGGCATGCAGGAATGCTCCTTTTCCGTATTTTTCGACAATTTCCAGAATTCTCCGTTCGCCTGCCCGGATCGAGGCTATCCCCGCCCAAAGGTCCCCTTTCAGAAAGTCGGGCATCCGGCTGTTGGCATCGAGAATGTCGAACACCGGCCGTATGGGCTCTCCGCGGCTGAAGAGTTTTATCCCCGGCAGCTGAAGGCCCTCCTGAAATATTTCCGTTGCCTCCGCGGACATGCTTCCCGGGATCATTCCGCCGACATCGTTCCAGTGGGCGATGTTCGCGCTCCAGGCGACAATTTCTCCTTCGGCAAACACCGGCATGAGGACGATTACATCGTTTAAGTGTGTAACCCCGCCGTTAAAGGGGTCGTTGGTTGTAAAAATGTCCCCTTCTTCGATATCTCCGGGTTTGTTGAATTTTTCTACTATGCGCTTTGCCGCTTTGTCGAGCATGCCGACAAAGGCGGGGATCCCCGCTCCTGCACTGGCAAGCTCTCCTTCGGCGGTGCAGATTGCCGTTCCCATGTCCAGTACTTCGTAGATGATGGCGCTCATCGCGGTCCTCCGCATGGCCGCGAACATTTCATCCGCCGCGGCCTGCAGGGAACTTTGTATTATTTCGGTTGTAATTGGATCGTATGTTTCACTCATTGTCTGCATTGCTTGTCTCCTTTATTTGCCCGTTTGAATGTGAACATTGCCGTAGGGGTCGATGCCGCAGGACATGCCCGGCAGTATAACGATGGTGTCGCCGGGGTCTTCGATAATGGCGGGGCCGGAAAAAGCCATCCCCGGTTCCAGCAGTTCCCCGTCGTAGACCACTGCTTCATGTTCCCCCGCCTCGGTGTAGTCCACCTTTCTCCGTTCCTTAACAGCCTCTTCGAGAGCGCGTCCGGTTTTTGGGAGCTCTTTCAGCTCGATTTTTCCGACATCCGCGGAGGCAACGGTATGAAAGCCGACCAGTTCAACCGGAGCGTCGAGACGGTAGGTATATTCCCGTTCGTATTCGGAATGGAACTTGTCGGTAATTTCTGCTAATGTGGCGCTTGCAACCTTTCCTTCGGGAAGAACGACTTCAACCGAATGGGCCTGGTTCTGGTACCGGAACCGTCCGTACCGTATAAAATGTACTTTCGAAGGGTCGACCGATTCTCCGGCAAAGTCGTTGCGCGCTTCATCTTCTATTGACGTTAAGGTTTCGTTCAGAACGTCGGCGGAATCCGCCTTGCCCAGTTCAACGATGCGTGTTTGAATATAATCTCTGCGAAGGTCGGACATCAGCATGCCCCAGGCGGAGAACACCGCGGACTGTTTCGGGATAATTACCTTTTTTATTTCCAGTTCGAGGGCGAGGGCGCATGCATGCATTCCGCCCCCGCCTCCGAAGGCGATCATCGTAAAATCTCTCGGATCGTGGCCCCGGTTGACCGAAACAAGTTTAAGGGCGTTTACCATATTGTTATTGGCTATACGAACGATACCCTGTGCCGCGCCCCGCCGGTCGACTTCCAATTTCCGGGCAAGATTTTCCAGGGCCGTGCCGACTGACTTCATATCGGCGCGTATTGACCCGCCGCAGAAAAAATCAGGGTTAATTCGTCCAAGTTCCAGGTTCGCGTCTGTCGTTGTCGCTTCCGTTCCCCCTTTGCCGTAGGAAACGGGACCGGGGAAGGCCCCCGCGCTCTGCGGACCTACATGCAGCTTATGAAATTCATCAACCCAGGCAATCGATCCGCCGCCGTTGCCGATTTCCACTAAGTCCACAACCGGGACCATAACGGGATAGCCCGCCGAGGCCCCCGACTTCTCTATCATGTAATCGGTATTAATTTTTACCTTTCCGTCGGAAATAAGGCCGCATTTCGCGGTCGTCCCGCCGATGTCCAGGGCGATAACGTTTTGCTCGCCGATGAGGCTTCCCAGGGCCGCGGCCCCCCATATACCGCTTGCCGGTCCCGATTCGATCATCGTTATCGGAATTTCCCGGGCCGTATTGACGGTATTTACACCGCAGTTGGACTGCATGATATAGAGGCTGCCCTTCATCCCTGTCTCGGAAAGGGATGCGCGGAGCCGGTCGAGATAATGGCGGGCCACCGGCTGAACATACGCGGAAAGGGCCGTCGTGTTCGTCCGTTCATATTCCCGCCATTCCTTCGTTATTTGATATGACGCTACGACCGCTGCTTCCGGCCACAGCTCCCGTATTTTAGCGGCGGCTTCCCGCTCATGGTTCGGGTTAGCGTATGAATTGAGAAAACATACCGCGATTGCCTCTACGCCTTCCGATTTAAAATCTTTCAGTATCGAAGGAAGGCCTGCAAAATCGAGGGGCTGTAATTCTTCTCCTTTGTAGGACATCCGCCCGGGAAGTTCCCTCCGCAGATAGCGGGGAACAAAGGGTTTCGGTTTTTTATATTCCAAATTAAAAAAATCGGGCCTGTTGCCCCGTGCAATTCCCAGAACGTCGCGAAATCCTTCGGTGGTAATTAACCCGGTTTTCGCTCCCTTCCGTTCCGTAAGGGCGTTGATAATAACGGTTGTTCCGTGCACAAAAAAATCGACCGAAGCGGCATCGAGTTCCGACTGCCTGAATACATTCATTACTCCCTGTTCGTAGTCGGGAGGGGTGGTATCGGATTTTGCCGTGCCTATGGACTGTGTACCGTCTGAAGAAATTTTCAAGTAAACTAAGTCGGTAAAGGTGCCGCCGACATCGGTTGCAATACGCAAGGTTTCGTTAGCGCTCATGTATCATACTCCTTGCCGGTTATGATAAACGGACACGAAAAAGGGGTCAAGCTAAAAACAATTGAAATTAATACGAAACCAGGGAATAGGCGTCGACGGGAAGGATGTTGATAACGGCCGGAACGGTGCGGATGCTTTTTATGACTTTCTTGAAGTCCCCCGAATTTTCCAGCTCCATGGTAAAGGCCCCGGTCAGGTTTCCCTGATCGTTTTCCTCGAGTTTTCCCTCGATAAGGTGGCCCTTGTATTTCCGGACGGCCCCTTCGATTTCGGAAAACAGGTCGGAGGTCATGTGGGCCGTAACTTTGAACCGTTTTGTATGTTTCGGCGACATTGCCTCCCATTCGACGATAATGCTCCGTTCCTTGAAATCTTTGATATTTCTCAGGTTCGGGCACGACTTCTTGTGGACGATAATTCCTCTTCCCCTGCTGATATAGCCGATAATGTCATCTCCCGTTGAGGGTCTGCAGCACCGCGCTATTGTAATCAGCATATTTTTTTCACCGCCGATTTTGAAATAGACCTTGGATTTGTCGATGACCTGTTTTACAACTTCCTTTTTTGGTTCTTCCGCCCGTGTTTCCCGTTTTTGCCGCGCTTCTGAAAGGGGTTCCTCTTTTTTCTTCCTGGCAACGATATTTTTTTCAAGGATGAGGCTGTCATCGTGTTTATTGAGCCAGTGCCTAATTTTCGACTTGGCCCGGGAAGTTTTCGCGTAGCGCAGCCAGTTGAGATGGGGCCTCCCTTTGTTGGAGGTCATTATTTCGATAACCTGGGTGTTGTTCAGTTCGCTGTTCAAGGGGATAATTGTCCCGTCGGCTTTCGCGCCGACACAATGGCTGCCGACTTCGGTATGGATGTGGTAAGCAAAATCGATGGGGGTAGACCCCCGGGGAAGTTCTATGACATCACCTTCCGGCGTAAAAACATAGATGGAATCTTCTAAGAGGTCCCGCTTGATTTCCTCTAAAAATTCGCCGGAAGAACTCTTGTACTTGCTCCAGTTTTTCAGTTTGTTGATAATCGCCACTTCCCGGCGGTTAATGGTTTCCGGGGAGGATGCCTGCTTGTAGAGCCAATGGGCGGCAACACCGTATTCCGCCGTCCAGTGCATTGCGTTGGTCCTAATCTGAATTTCGATCTGTTTGCCGTCGGGGCACATGACTGTGGTATGAAGGCTCTGGTACTGGTTGGCCTTCGGCATGGCGATGTAGTCTTTAAAACGCCCTTCGATGGGCATCCATAATTTGTGCACCAGCCCTAAGAGGGTATAGCATTGATTTTTTGTCATGCAGAGGATCCGCAATCCTAAAATGTCGTATATCTCCTCCAAGGGTTTATTGTCGCGTTTCATTTTCTGAAAAATGGAATAGTAATGTTTTGCCCTGGTGGTAACATCAATTTTTATTCCTTCAGTTTCCGCTTCGCCGGTTATCTCTTCCTTTATCTCTTCTAAAAATTCGGCCCGTTCGGTTTTTCGCGCCGCTAAATGCAGTTTTATCTGTTCGTACATTTCCGGCTGAAGGTGCTGCAGTGAAAGGTCTTCCAGCTCTATTTTTACCCATGAAATACCGAGGCGGTCGGCCAGGGGAGCGTAAATATCCAGACATTCCCGGGCGATGACCTTCCGTTTTTCCGGTGGAAGATACTGCAGTGTCCGCATATTGTGCAGTTTGTCCGCCAGTTTTATTAAAATGACCCGGATGTCCTTCACCATGGCAAACAGCATTTTTCGTATAGTTTCTGCTTCCTGAATGCTTTTTGTTTTGGCACTGACAATCGAAATTTTCGTTACGCCGTTCACAAGGTTTTCAATTTCCTTGCCAAAGAGCTGCTGCATTTCGGTCCGGGAGACATCGGTATCTTCCAGAATATCGTGGAGAAGGGCCCCGATTACCGCGTCCGCGTCCAGGTTGAGGTCTACAATAATCTCCGCAACCTGCAGGGGATGGATAAAATAGGGAGACCCGCTGGCCCGTTTTTGGCCGCTGTGCAGTTCTTCGCCCCATCGCGCGGCGGATTCAATCCGCTCCCGGTCTTCTTCCGAGTAGTTGGTCAATTTTTCGACAAATTTATCAATATTCCTAACCATTTCCGTTGCGAGCCTTTAGTATTCTGTTTCTATTCCCCAGATCCCGAATAAGGTGTATGTCGGCAAAGCCCTCCTTTTGGACTATGGAAGCAAGTTCGGTCATCTGGTCCGGGGCAGCCTCTAGTAAAAGATAGCCGTTTTGCTGCAAATATTCCATACTTTTTTTTACAATCCTCCGGATAATATCGAGTCCGTCCATTCCGCCATGCAGGGAAATTTCCGGTTCGGGCCACTTCTTTTCCCGAAATGCTGTAATTTCATTATCGGTACAATAGGGCGGGTTGGAAAGGATAAGGTCGAAAGGGCCTTCTACCGATGCAAACAAATCGCTTTGAATGAAGGGGATCTCCCTTCCGTATATGGCCGCGGCGTTTTTCCGAAACACCTCTCCCGCTTCAGGGGAAATATCGCTTGCCGTAACAGATGCCTCTATCCCTAAGGCTTCACATTCACATGCCATGGTCACGGCAATACACCCGCTGCCGGTGCACAAATCGAGGATCCGGGGCCGGTAAAAGCTGCCGCACAGCTCTAAAGCCGCGTCTATCATCGTTTCCGTATCAGGCCGGGGGACGAGGACCCGTTCATCGACGTAAAACATTCTGCCGTAGAACTCCTTCTTCCGCCTGATGTAGGAGACAGGCTGTCCCGCTGTCCGTTTTTCGAGATAGCCGGCATAGCGGTTGAATAGTTCTTCCGGCAGCGGATCGGTAAAGCAGGCGAAGAGTTTTTCTTTTTCCACCCCCATGGCCTCAGCTAGAAGTACGGAGGCGTCGAGGTAGGGAGTTTCTATATTTTTTTCGGAAAGCCGCTGAACACCGCTTTGGACGGCCTGTCGGATTGTCATGTCTGGGTTTGGAGATACTCCTCTCTGCTGCTGACTTTCAAGCTGTCGATGAGTTCGGCCATGTCTCCCTCTAAAACGGCATCGAGTTTGTAAAGGGTAAGGTTTATCCGATGGTCGGTAACGCGGTTTTGGGGGAAATTGTAGGTCCTGATTCGCTGGGACCGGTCTCCCGAACCGATTTGCGTTCTCCGGGCTTCCGCCCGTTCCGCCTGCCGTTTTTGTTCTTCAATTTCGTACAGCCGCGCCCGCAGCACCCGGAGCGCTTTGGCTTTATTCTTGTGCTGCGATTTTTCGTCCTGACAGGTTACCACCAGCCCCGTCGGTTTATGGGTTATCCTGACCGCGGAATCGGTCGTGTTGACGCTCTGTCCGCCGGGCCCCGAAGACCTGTATACATCGATTTTCAGTTCTTCCTGTTTAATCTCGATGTCCGTCTCCTCAGCTTCGGGAAGCACCGCGACGGTTACCGCGGAGGTATGGATCCTTCCTCCCGATTCCGTTTCCGGTACCCGCTGTACCCGGTGTCCGCCGCTTTCGTAGCGGAGGTTCTCGTAGACGTTTTTTCCGGAAATGGAGTAGATAATCTCTTTAAAACCGCCGATGCCGGTTTCGTTGGAAGACATAATCTCAATTTTCCATCCCTTCTGTTCCGCGTAGCGGGTATACATTCTGTACAGGTCCGCCGCGAAAAGGGCGGCCTCGTCTCCGCCGGTCCCCGCCCTGATTTCCATAATGGTATTTTTCTGGTCCATCGGGTCCTTTGGAATTAATAAAAATTTCAACTTTTCCTTCAGCTCGTTTTCCCTGGATTCCAGGCTGTGCAGCTCTTCCCTGGCCATCTCCTTCATTGCCGGATCTTTTTCTTCTTCGATAAGGGCTTTCGCGTCCCCTAATTCGCCGTGAATTCGTTTATATTCCATGAAAACTTCCACGGTGTCCCGGAGATGGGCGTGTTCCTGCATCATCTGTCTGTATTTCTGCTGGTCCTTCATAATTTCGGGGTCGGCTAGGGATTTTTCTATGTCGTAATAACGATTTTCTAATTCTTCTAATTTATCAAGCATATGGTTTTAATCCTTCTGTGGCTGGTAAGTGGTAATTATAAGTGAAGGCAGGATGTTCGTTCAGAACGTACCGCGTACGGACAACAATTCAAGGCAGCATTCATAAACATAAGTATAGCATAAACGGTGCCGGATAATCAATCAATTGGAAAAATGTTCACGATAGTGCCTCCCATTTTTCCATGAGCAGGTGCTGCCGTTGTTCGGCCTCCCGTATTTTTTGCTGGATCTCCGCCGATTTTATATGGTCCGAATATATGTCAGGATTGTCCAGGGACGCGGCCAGCCGGGCTATCTCGCCGTCTGCTTTTTCAATTTCCCCGAGCAGCCGTTCCTCCTCCCGCTCCCGCTGCTTTGCTTCGTTTTTCCGCCGTTTTTCCTCTTCGTATCCGGTTTTCCCTTCGGGCCGCTCCCGGGGGTCCGGTGCCGGGGATGCATCATGTTCGGCCTTTTCCCTTTCCCGTTCTTTTTTCCACAGATAATAGGAATATCCGCCGTAATAGTACCGTCCCCGTCCTCCTTCGAGTTCCAGGACCTTCCCCGCGAGCTGTTCGAGGAAATACCAGTCGTGCGAGACGAAAATAACAGTCCCGGCATAATTTTTCAGGGCCTCTAAGAGGATGTCCTTTGAATGGATGTCGAGATGGTTTGTCGGTTCGTCTAAAACGAGAAAATTTACCGGGTGGAGTATCATTCGGAGAATCGCAAGCCTGCTCTTTTCACCTCCGCTCAGTACCGATGCCGGTTTATATATATCATCCCCCGAAAACAGGAAGGACCCTAAAAAATTCCGCAGCTTCGGCTGTAAACGCGCGGGGGCTTCCTGTTCGAGAAGTTCGAGGACGGCAGTGTTCCCGGTAAACTGCTGCAGCAGCTCCTCGGCGTAGTATCCGGTTTTGACATTCGAGCCCCGGCGTATTTCGCCGCCGCCGCTGTTGTCCCTGCCGGCAAGCATCCGCAGGAGAGACGATTTTCCCGCGCCGTTCATTCCCACTACACCGATTTTCTCTCCCCGTTCAATGGTAAGCCGGAGATCGGAAAAAACAGGAACTTCTCCGTAGGATTTTGAAAGGTTGTCCGTTTCCAGAACGATATCACCGGTCCTCTCCGGCGGGGGAAATGTCAGATGCAGCTGCTGCAGGTTCGGAGGTATAGCCGCCGGTTCGAGCTTTTCCAGATATTTGATTCTGCTCTGTACCTGTTTTGCCTTCGAGGCGTTATAACGGAATTTGCTGATAAAATCTTCCGTTTTGGCAATCTCCTCCTGCTGCTCCCGGTATTTTTCGTGCAGTTCCCGCAGTTCCTGTTTCCGCTGTTGTTCGTAAGCGGAATAGTTGCCGCTATAGACGGTAAGACCGGCAAGAAACAGTTCCGCGATTTTGTTGACGGCAGCATCGAGAAAATGCCGGTCGTGGGAAACCAGAAGGTAGCAGCCGGGGCAGCTTTCCAAATATCCCGTCAGCCAGGTCCTCGCTTCAATGTCCAGATAATTTGTCGGTTCATCCAGGAGCAGCACGTCCGGCCGCGCGAGAAGTGTCTTTGCCAGTGCTATCCGCATCTGCCAGCCCGCCGAAAAGCTGTCTGTTTTTCGATGCAGTTCCTCCTCCCGGAAGCCGAGGCCAAAGAGCATCGATTCGATAATTTGCTTTCGTGAATAATACCCGCTGTCTGTAATATATTCCTGCAGGCCGTGCTGTTTTCGCAGAAGCTCCGGGATTTTTTCATTTCCCTCGCCGCATTCGGAGAGTTCCTTCTCGATGTCCTCTTTTTCTTTGATTATGTGCTGTAGGTAGGCAAAGCCTTCCTCGGCTTCCCGGTACAATGTCGTTTTGGAGTGGGTAATTCCCTCCTGCGGCAGATAAGATATTCTGATGTTTTCTTTTGTATGGACTTTCCCGCTGTCCTGCTGAAGTATCCCGGCCATAATTTTCATGAGGGTGGATTTTCCGCTTCCGTTTGCCCCTGCCAGGGCGATCCTGCTGCCGGTGTCGAGTGTCAAATTGATATTCCGCAGGATGTCCCGGTCGCCGAAGGCGAGACTGATCTGCTCAAGGGTAAGAAGAGACACTATTCTCCCTGTACGGAAAAAAACATAACGATAGGCGCCGCGGGTTCCCGCTCCACCACCGTACCGGTCAGGGAGGAGGGAGGCGCGTAGATAAACCGGACTCCGTTTTCTATCCGGTTATACAGGAGGACCGCCGGCTGTTCTTTTTTTTCGGGAAAGGTAAGCTTCAGCGCTCCGTCGTACTTTGGTTTCAGTGAATCGCCTAGAAACAGAGAAAATTCCAGCTTCCCCGTATTTTCCTTCAACCCCGGAGGAATGACCTCCGGTACCAGCCGCTGGTAATCGGTCCACCGGAACTTTGTAAAGGAGGTAAATTCAATGGTCCCGTAGGCCTGGCTGGAAAAGACATTGCCGTTTTCCGTAAGATCGCTGTACTGTTCCCACCGCCGGTCTAGTTCCTTTTGCGCAAGTTCTTCGATGTTTTCATCTATCAGTACGTACAATTTCTGCACCGATTTTCTGTTTTCCAGGTATTCGAACATAATCCGTTCGGGCGTGTAGACCCGTACTTTTACGGGGGTGCCTTTAAACAGATAGAGGCTGCCGCCGGCAGCGATAATGTCGGTGTAGGTATACTCGGCGGAGCTTCTTTTCGTAACATGAAGAATTGTCTTTTCCTCCGGATTGGGAAAGATCCCGATGTCCGGCCTAAATTCTTCGAGGTCGATAGTCGAGTCGTCAATGTAGGTTTGAAAATATTCAGGCCGCCATACATTTCCTAAAAAGGCGAGCAGGGCCGGATCGAGGTCCTCTTCGGCCGCACGGGTGTCGATTTCCTGACCGATTTCCTGGATAATAAGAGACTCTCCGTAACACCAGCCCCGGGTACCGTCTTTTGTAAGGACGTTATACCAGTAATCCACGTAATCCCCGATTTCCGACTTTTCTTCGGACCTGCCGATAATTTTCATTACTTCATATCTGCGGAGCTTATACAGCCGCTGTGAAGACGGGTCCTGCCGTGCACGGACGGCGAGGCTGTCGATTTTTGCCGAAGCAACCATCCGCAAAAAGTCTTCCCGGCTGTTTATATAGTTTTCCAGCTCTTTGTCCGAATTGAAAAAAGCCAGCCGCCATTTCGGGAGATCGGCTGTTTTTTCTTCTCCTAAAGATATCGTGTAGGTGCCTTCAAGTTCCGATTCGCCGAGCACCGGGACCCTTGCCCCGGTTGCAATCATTTCTTCATCCGGCGACCACAACACGATACCGGAGCCGATGGTTTTCAGACCGCAGGAGGATACGACAGCCGCGGCAGCAACAACAATAGCGACAACAATAACAGCTGTTGTTATTGTCGGAGATTTGATTTTTTGCATGATTGCTATAGTATAGACTAGATATTACAATACTGCAATTACGCGGAGGAAGGGAGAAGGATATGCGGACAGCTGATGATTGTAACAAATGGATAGCAGATTCGACGGAAGATATTATAGAACTGGAAACCCTGTTGACCGGTATTCCCGCCTTAGGTCCGGAAAACGGAGGGGACGGTGAATTCGAAAAAGCGGAGGCCCTCATCCGCTGGTGCCGGGACCGCGGGTTATCTGATATCGACGTGCTTTACGCGCCGGATGACCGGGTTGCCTCGGGGAAGCGGCCGAATGTCGTGGTAACGGTCCCCGGGACGGACAACGGCAGTGCTTTGTGGATTATGTCCCACCTCGACATTGTCCCCCCGGGGGATTTGGACAAGTGGGAAACCGACCCTTTTACCGTTACGGTAAAAGACGGAAAGATATACGGCAGGGGAACGGAGGACAATCAACAGGGAATGGTCAGCTCTATTTTCGCGCTGCTGGCAGTGCTGCGGAGCGGAAAAAAACCGCCTCGGGACATCAAGCTGCTGTTTGTTGCCGACGAGGAGGTAGGGTCGGCGATGGGAATACAGTATCTGCTTCGGGAGCATGATCTTTTTCAGCCGGGGGACATGTTTCTTGTCCCCGACGGCGGCAATGAAACCGGAACGGAAATTGAAATCGCGGAAAAGAGTGTCGTATGGCTCGAGTTTACCCTTTTAGGAAAGCAGACCCACGCGTCGCGCCCCGGGACGGGCATTAATGCTTTTGTAGCCGGGTCCGAGCTGGTCTTGAAATGTGTTTCGCTGCATGAATTGTATCCGGAAGAAAACGCCCTCTTTGCTCCGCCGCACTCAACCTTTTCACCGACAAAAAAAGAGGCAAATGTACCAAACGTGAACACGATTCCCGGAAAAGATGTGTTCTGTCTCGACAGCAGAATTTTGCCCTCTATTTCCGTGGATGAGGTCCTGGAAAAAATCGATACGTTCTCGAAGGAAATTGAAGAGAAATACGGTGTTCAAGTCAGCCGCAAGACCCTGCAGCGGGTGGAGTCGCGGCCGACTCCGGCTGATGCCGGACTGGTGGGGAAGCTGAAAAAGGCAATTGCCTCGGTATACGATGTCGAAGCGGAAATGATTGGGATCGGCGGAGGGACCGTAGCCGCCTACCTGCGGAACGCGGGTTTCGATACGGCCGTATGGGCGAGACTCGATGAGCGGGCGCACAATCCGAATGAGTATGCAAAAATCGATAATATTATCGGTGACGCGCGGGTAATGCTCCGATTGATGCTGGAGGAATATTAATGGCCCCGAGGATTATCTATATAACGGGATTCAGGCAGCACGCGGGCAAAACAGTGACAAGCCTTGGGCTGCTGCATCTGCTGCGGCGGGACTATAAGCCGGAAGAACTTGGATATATCAAGCCGGTAGGACAGGAACTGGTGGAAATTGAAAACGGGATAAAAGTGGACAAAGACGCTTTGATAATACGGGAGTTTTGTGATATTCCCGATTTGGACATGGAATACATTTCTCCCGTCCGGCTCGGCACAGGGTTTACAAAAAATTACATTAACTCGGAAAACAAAGCGGAGGAAACAAACGGGCTGACCCGTAAAATTGAGGCGTCTCTGGACCATTTCAGGCATAAGAAAATTCTTATTGCCGAAGGCACCGGCCATCCCGGGGTGGGGGGCATTGTTGGTCTGTCCAATGCTGTTGTTGGTAATTTAATGAAAGCTGACATTTTGTTTCTGTCCGGCGGGGGTATCGGGAAGGCGTTGGACATGCTTGAGGTTGACCTTACCTATTTTATGTATGCCGGGAGCAATGTACGGGGGATTGTTTTTAACAAGCTGATCCCTGAAAAAATAGCGACGGTAAAGCAGTATATTTCGGAAGACCTTATTAATAGCAAATACGGGAGATTTCCGGAACAGCTTACCATTTTCGGATATTTGCCCGAGTTGGCCCGGCTGAGCAGACCGTCCATGCGTGTGCTTCTCGGGAAATTCCCATCGGGGCGGGCAATCGGCAATCCCGAAGACAAGTCGTGGATCCGGGACTGCAGACACATCAAAGTGCTTTCCTTAGCCGCGGAGTTTCTGCATCCGGAAGAGCATATTAAGCCCGGAGACGTAGTCCTCCTCGGGGCCGCTTCCCGGAGCCGCCGGAGCAAACTGCTGATGTACCAGCGCGCCCTGGGGAAGGGCAAGGAAATAGCGGGCATTGTCCTTACGTGCGGTCACACCACTCCGCTGGACCCTCTCATCGAAGAACAAATTATTGAATCGGGGATCCCGACGATATATGTCCAGGAAGACACCGCCGAGGCGGAGGAAAAGATTATACAGTCTTTTGAAACCTCAAAAATTCAGGTGTATGACAGTCTAAAATATGAAACAGTTAAAAAGCTGTTTACCGAACATTTTGATTACCCGTATCTCAAAAAAACACTCGGCTTGTAAGGCGGTTTTATTCAGGCAGTCCGCAGATGACCAGGACTTTGCCTTCGGTAAGAAGTTTTCTGTTTTCGGGATGAAAAAGTATTTTCTGTGCCGTTTCCGTATCGATAATGATGTCGGAATAGTTTTTGCCGAAAATACCGCGGCCTAAAATCCGAAGAGGACTTCCTCCGACCCGCTCTGTAAACCGGCTGATGTCCAGGGTGTCTGTATATGCCACCATGCCCCACTTCCGAAGAATGTCCGGGTCCACCATTCCTTTTTCATAGATAAGGTCCATCTGTTCGTCATAAATTTTCGGAAAGAGGCAGGGCTGCAGTTCCGTTTTGGCCCCCTGTTCGCCGTGGACAGGGAAATTGTCCATCATGTAAATAACAATTCCCGTAAAAGCGGTTGTCGGAACGTATGAGAGTACCCGCGGAGGATTGTAGGGGCGGTTATGGAAGGTAAAAATATCGATAATATCGGGGTAAAAGCGGTAGGAGTAAGTTACTGAAAACCGCTGCAGGTCGCCGGAAATATGGCTGAAGGTTTTTGTGTTTTTATAGGTAAGATTGTTAATTGCCCGTACCAGTTCGGGACTGTCCGCCGCCATCTCGCCGGCGGTATGGTAACTGTCTACAACGAGCGCGGCCAAGGTTTGCCGGAAGGTAATAGGCAGACGCTGTTCAACCAGCTGTTCGGACTGCGACCGCGCGCGGGGGACAAAGCTCTCCTGTTTTGACAGGTCGATTTGAGCTTCGATAATAAAGGTGTTCTCCCTCCAGTCGATTCGTGAGTTGAACTGAATTTCCTCACCCGCTGCCGCGGAAAGCGGCAGTAGAGCGAAGAGGGCGGAGATGAATACTATTGGAATCGGACGTTGCATTCTCTATTCCTCCGGGACCATCAGTTTCTGTCCGGGCCGGATAACTGTTTCCACCGCTAGACTGTTCCGCGCGCTCAGCATTGCCACCGTCGTATCGTGTTTCCTGGCAATGGACCAGAGGGTGTCGCCTTTCCGGACGATATACGTTTCGGTGTACGGCCTGAGATCGTCCTCCGGTGCTTTTTCAGGCGGCGGAGGGCTTACATATGGCTGTACCTGTTTCAGCGCCGGTATAATTATCGTCTGCCCGACCCGAAGCGCCCTCGGCCGGATCCCGGGATTGTACTTCGATATCATCGAAATGGAAACCCCGTAATGCAGAGCGAGCGCGTACAGGGTGTCTCCGGCCCCGATGGTATACATGTAAAACCTCAGCAGCTGAAAATTTTTATCTTCCAGGGTCCTGTTTATTTGATCGGTATATTCTTCCGGAATCTTCAGGTGAAAGGGAATATTGTCCGGAGGAGTGATAGTGTAGTGCAGTTCTCCGTTTCCTGCCGTCAGAATATTGTAGGGGACCCCCGATTCTTCGGCCAGGATCCGTAAATCAACGGTCTGCTGAAGGGGTATCGACCTCCATTCCACCGGTTCCCGCCAGGGCAGAACAATGCCGTAACGGCCGGGATAACTCAGGATCGATACAATTGCCATGTACCGGGGCACGTAGTTGATTGTTTCCCGCGGAAGGAGCCCCCGATCACTCAATTCCCAGAAATTGTGTATGCCGGATTCTTCAATAGTCCGTGTTACCTTGCCAAGTCCGCAGTTGTACGCCGCTAAGGCCAGCGGCCAGTCCCGGAGCCGCTGATAATTGTACAGGAGCTTGTCCACGGCCGCTTCCGAGGCCTTCCAGAAGTTGCTGCGGTCGTCCATCCACTGGTTGACGTACATTCCCGGGTAGATACTGTTCATCATAAACTGCCAAATCCCCGCAGCCCCGGACCGTGAAACCGTATTGTTCCGGTACTCCGATTCGACGATTGGGAGAAAGAGCAGTTCGTGGGGTGCTTCCTTTTCTTTCAGCACCCTGACAATAAAGTCGCGGTAGGGGAAGCCCCGTTCATAAGCGGCCCGGATCCATCCGAGGTGCTGCGGCAGGGAGTATTTATCGATATAGGCCCGGATGTTCGGATGGTCCGGGATGTCGATAGGGTAGACTTCCGGTCCCGCGTGGCCCTGCTTTGGGAGAATAACCTCGGTATGCGGGGTTTCCGCCGGCCCCGTTCCCCGCGGATGGTGCCGGGCGTGTACCGGCTTGTACGCCTCCGCCGGTACGGAAGCGGCGGCAATAAAAAAAAGCAGCAGCGGAAAAATGGTGTATACTACCCCGGTTTTTTGTGTCATTCCTATAGATTATCGGTACTTCCGGTAAAAGGCTTTTCCCCAAAATAAATACCGGCCCACTCCCATTTTCCATGCAATTCAGGGTCCGCCGGAAAATAAACTTTTCTGAAATAGAGATACCAGGTGCTGATCCGGTAGGACCAGCCGGTTGTTCGCAGGTACGCCTCTCTCGCGTTCGAATCCTGGTCAATCGTCTGGCTGTACCAGATTCTCGGCGTTAAGAACAGGGCGATGTTGAACCGCATCGGTTCATCGGAGGTGTTTTCGTTCTGTTCCCAGGCGGTGGCGAAAAATTCGGTTTTTGACATCAAATTGGCAAGGACGTTGCTGCGGCCGTTATAAATTGCCCATTTTATCGTATCTATCAGTTGGTCCAGACTCTCTTTCATCCAGTAGGCATTTGAAACGGTAGTCAGGGCGACCATCTTTTTCGTTTCCGTGTACGCGTTCGGTGTTCCGGGAACCTTCGTGTCCGGAAATTTAAGAAAATTGATATACGCCTGCATGGCAAGGTCCCATTCCCCGAGTTCTTCGTAGGTCCTTCCGAGGTTGTAGTAGGTATATCCGGGGTTGACTTTATCCCTGAACCTGCTCAGCAGTTCCTTGTAATACCCTGCTTTCAGTTCCGGGTTCGACGAGAGGGAAATCAATTTCCGCAAACAGTTTAAATGGATGGACCGGCCGTGAACGAGGAGGTCGGGGTAGTTTCTTAAAATCCGTTCGTAATAATGTACGGCAAACGGCCGGGCCTCCTGTTCCAGATAGTTCTGGGCAACGATGAACAAATAATAACCGTTAAAGGGGTCCTCCGGGTACTGTTCCACATGGCTGGTGAGAAAGAGGTTTGTTTCTTCAATGGTGTTTTCCCGGTGTAGAATTTTTATTATCTGCTGCAGCACGACAAAACGGCTTTCCGGAGTATCTCCCGATTCCTCGAGCAGGGTAAGAAGTTCTTCAAACTCCTGCTTGTTTTCCATGCCTTCGGTCAGATACCGGGTCGATTTATCTATTTCGATGCAGCCGCTTACGAGAAACAACCATAATATCGGAATGCCGTAGAAAAACCGGGGCCTTTTTCCTGGTGCCATGGAAAAAGGCTATCATAGTGCTAAACTGTTGGCAAGTAACACGCGATTTGATAAACTAAAAATTCCACAAAAAACTATGGGAGTACAGCACTATGGGAAGTCGTATTACAAAAGAAGGTGAGCATCTAAGCGTTCCCGAAAATCCGGTTGTCCCTTTTATCGAGGGTGACGGAATAGGACCGGACATTTGGAACGCGGCGGTGAAGGTCTTTGACGCGGCGGTGGAAAAAGCCTACGAAAAGAAGCGCAAGGTTGAGTGGAAAGAGGTGTTGGCAGGGCAGAAGGCCTACGACGCCGAAGGCAGCTGGCTGCCGGACGGGACTGTCGATGCTTTTCGGGAATATGTAGTCGGGATAAAAGGCCCCCTAACGACCCCTGTCGGCGGCGGTATCCGGAGCCTGAATGTCGCGTTACGGCAGGCCCTCGACTTGTTTGTATGCCTTCGTCCGGTCCGTCACTATGAAGGCATTCCCTCGCCGGTACTTAGGCCGGGTGAAATCGACATGCTTGTTTTTCGGGAAAATACGGAGGATGTGTACGCCGGTTTTGAAACCGAGGAGGGGAATGAGCAGACGGTGAAACTCATCCGGTTTCTGAAGAACGAGTTCGGCTGGGAGGTACGGCCGGACAGCGGTATCGGGATCAAGCCGATTAGCAGCAGCGGTACGAAGCGGCTTGTCCGTGCGGCCATCCGTTATGCCGTTGAACATAAACGGAGCAGTGTAACGCTGGTGCATAAAGGCAATATTATGAAGTATACCGAAGGCGCTTTCCGAAACTGGGGGTACGAAGTCGCGCGGGAGGAATTTTCCGATATAACGGTCACCTGGGACGATGCGCCCGGCGGCAGGGTGCCTGAGGGAAAAATCCTTATGAAAGATGTTATTGCCGACGCTTTTTTGCAGCAGATTTTAACGAGACCGAAAGAATACGATGTAATAGCGACAATGAACCTGAACGGAGACTATATTTCAGATGCTTTGGCCGCCCAGGTGGGAGGTATCGGCATTGCTCCCGGGGCGAACATCAATTACGAAACGGGAATTGCGGTTTTTGAAGCGACCCACGGAACTGCCCCGAAATATGCAGGAATGAACAAGGTAAATCCAAGTTCAATTATTTTATCGGGAAAGCTGATGTTCGACTACGTAGGCTGGGAGAAGGCCGCCGCCTTGATAGAACAGGGGCTGAGCGGCGCGATTCGTGATAAAATCGTGACCTACGACTTTGCCCGGCTGATGGAAGGGGCCCGGGAAGTTTCTACCGGTGAATTTGGTTCGACGATTATCAAACATATGGAACAGCATTGAGTAAAAAATGTATCTGCCGATTTTTTTCTGCTTTTCTTGCCGCCGTGCTGCTGGCCGGGTGTGCCGCGTCGGGCGTTCCGCGGGAAGGGCCGGGAAAAACCCCCATAACCCAAACGGAACTTCCGGATATAGAAAAGGCGAGAAAGCTGATTGTTTTCGGTTCTCCCGATTCTATACAGGAGGCGTATAAGCTGCTCCGCTCTTCACCCGCCGGGAATTCTCCCGAGGGGCAAATACTCGCCTATGCCGCGGAACAGCTGATGAAGGTCCTCTATCCCCGGACCTCCTTCGAAGCCGGTGTTTCTCTTCCTCCTACTAATTCCCTCTATCCCGAAATTTTCAACGATGCGCGGCAGGGGGAATTTTCCGTTTTGATGAGGAATTGGGATTCGCCATTGATGCTTCTCGCGGTTTCCTGCGCGGCACTGTACACAACAGACCGGGATGTGCTTACGCTCTGCGGAGCGGCCGCGCAGGCGGCTGTCGGCGGCGGAAACGGGACGGACAGCGTTATCTCCCCGTATATCCTTGGTACAATCGAGCTGAAACGGGAAGACTATGAAGACGCCCTGTACCATTTTGAACGGTCTTATACGAAGGACGATTCTATGTATCCGGCGAAATGGGAGTCGGTAAAAATCCTGCGTAAAATCGGAGACAACGGTAATGCCCTGGTTTTACTAGAGGAACTGGTCCGCGACTTTCCCGGCAATTTCCTGTATCGGCTGGAACTTAGCTCATGTTATCTCGATATCGGTTCCGTTATAGACGCTATGAAAACGATAAGCGGTATCGAAATTCGGGAGGACAATGAGTATTACGACGAATACCTGCTTGTAAAATCGTCTGTTGAGGAAGCAGGCGGAAGAATCGACGCGGCCGCGGAAACGGCGGAGCTGTACCGGGAGCGGAACCCGGATGACCTTTCCGGGCTGAAACGGTACGGTATGCTGCTCCTTGAACTCGGTAAAACGGAAAAGGGGGTCGCGGTACTGGAGATTGCCGCGGGAAAGGGGCTGGATGATCTGGACGTAAATAAAGAGCTCTTGGCATATTACGCCGATAATGCTTTGTGGAAGGAAGCGGAGGCAGTAGCCGACCGTGTGTACGATGAGCTGGAAACACCGGATTTCATTGCCCTTACCGCCCGGGTCTACAAACAGCTTGAACGGTTCGAGCGGGCCGAAATACTCGCGCGGCGGCTGGTCCGGAAAAACCCTGAAAACGCCGCTTCATACGCTCTCTACGCGGAAATTCTCATTGCCCTCGGGAAAAATGAGGAGGCGGCCGAGGCAATACGCGCGGGCTTCGGCTATTCGACGTCCCGGCAGCAGCGGAGCAATTTGTATCTGCTCTACAGTGCCATCGCCGGGGGAACAAAGGAAAAGGCGGAGAGGCTGCAGAATGCCTTGTTTGAAAACATGGAAAATGTGGACGCTCTGTTGGAAATAGCCTATCTGTACAGGGGGACCGGGGAATTCCGGAAGGCCTACCGGTACGTGAAACAGGCAGCGGTACTGGCGCCGGACAATAGACGGGTAAGAAATCTGTACGATGAACTGGAGGGACTGATTGGTGAATAAAAAACTGCTCCTTGCCGCCGTATTCTGCTTTGCCGCGGCGGCCGCGGGCGGCGATACGGTACAGTGGCGGAACAAGGGTGTTGTAAACGAATCTGTTGATATCGCGGGGTATTTGGGATTCACCTTGTCTGAGGCAGTACAAACCTTCGGTCCGCCTGAGGAAGTGTTTGTATACCGGGGGGAGGAAGAATGGCAGGACAATGTAGTCTTTTATTTTCAAAAACACCTCTACCTCTTCTGGTTTGAAAACCGGGTCTGGCAGGTCCGGCTGGATGAACGGTATGAAGGTGAAATTGCCGGATTTTCCATGGGAACGCGGAAAGAAGATATCACCGCCGCGCTGGGAGAGCCGTTTTTTGAGGACAATGAGAGCTGTTTGTATGCCCTCCCCGACATGGGTGTCCCGGTCAGGATGCGGCTCTTTTTTGAAGAGGGCAGACTGTCGGACCTCTACATCTTCCGGGCTGATTTTTAATGGCCCTGTTGTGCCTCTCTCTGACGGAAGCAACGTTGGAAGAGAATATTCGTGTCCTCGGGGAAAACCGGCACTATGCCGATTTGTGTGAACTCCGGGCCGATTTCCTTCCGGCGGAAGACCTCCGGCGTCTCTCCGTTTTTCCGGAAGCAGCGGGAATGCCGGTCATCCTTACCCTCCGGGGGCCGCGGGCAGGCGGTGAATTTACCGGTAACGATAAGCAGTTTACGTCCATTGTTCTCGCGGCACTGCGCGGAAAGTACCGGTATGTCGATATCGACGCGGGAGTGTCGGCCCCGGAAGTGGAAGCTTTCTGCCGGGAGAAGGACGTTACCGTCATCCGTTCGGGCCATTATTTTTCGGGGGTACCCGCGGATGCCGCCGAAGTTCTGGACAGCCTCCCGAAACAGGAGGGGGACATACCGAAAATTGCCTGTATGGTAAACAGCACCGACGAGCTGTTCCGGCTGGCACGCGTAGGCCGGGAATTGAAGCTCGGGCGGCGGATTATTATCGGCATGGGGACCGGCGGTGTCCCCTCCCGGCTCCTGCCGGGACATTTCGGTTCCTTTCTCTCCTACTCCACCGCCGGCAGCCGCCCGGCGGCCCCCGGGCATATATCGCCGAAAGAGATGGTGGAAACGTACCGGTTTCAGGAAATAAGCGGAACGGCTAAGGTGTACGGCATTATCGGTAATCCGGTGCTGCATACCGGGTCCCCTGCTATCCATAATCCGGGGTTCCGGCGCCTGGGGACCGACGCGGTATACGTGCCTTTCCCCACCGACGCGCCGGAACACTTTCTCCGCCGGGCCCGGGAGCTGCCGGTGGAGGGGTTTAGCGTAACGGTGCCTCATAAAGAGGCGGTGGCGGAGGAACTGCGGCTGAAAGAGGAGGCCGTGGAGATCATCGGTTCCTGCAACACGGTTCTCTGGCAGCAGGATGCAAACGACTGGAAGGGATATAACACCGATTATACCGGTTTTTCCGCGCCCTTAGAGGAGTACGCGGGGAAGGGGGACCTAAAGACGGCCACGGTAATCGGCGCCGGCGGCGCCGCCCGGGCAGTTCTATACGCCCTGACGCGGAAGGGCATGCGCGTCTGTATTATTAACAGGACCGTCTCCCGGGCCGGTAAGCTGGCAAAGGCGTATGGAATTCCTTACGGAGGAATGGACGCGGCGGGGCTCGATATGGCGAAGCAGCACGCGGACCTGATTGTTCAGACAACAAGTGCCGGGATGGAACCTGAGACGGACCGTGATCCGTGGCCCGAGTATCCCTTTACAGGCAGAGAGGTTGTGTACGAGATTATTTACACGCCGAAATACACCGCTTTCCTTTCCCGCGCGGCGGAAAGCGGCTGTACTGTAATAACGGGGGACAGGATGCTTCGGGCCCAGGGGAAAGAGCAGTTTTTCCTGTTTACTGGAAAACAACTGAATACCGGAGAGGTTCGTTCAGCAGCAGCACCTTGATGAGGGGTATTTTGAAAATAACACTTCCGTCGCGAATAATACCGCCCTGTTGGCTTAGGATTTTCCCTTTTACATTTACTTTCAATTCGATGTAGGACCCGCGGAGACCTTTTGCCCCTTCTTCCCCGAAGGCGAGTTCCACCATGCCAAAATATTCTTCTTCCGTAATAAATTCACCCTCCTGGGGGCCGAACATATCGAAGAGGGGTGTATCGATAATAGGAAACAGGTCGGAAACCTGCTTGTAGTTTTGTTTCGTCAGCGTCATCTGCAGTATTGAGTTTCCCCGCTGTTTTGTAAGGGTAATAATACCGGCTTCGGTAAGTTTTTTCTGGTCGATAAATACATCTTCAATATTCGTGAAGGTAAAAAATCCCTTCAGTACATCTTTCTTCGGAGAAGTTATGTCCCGGAGGGTCACTTCGTCTTTTTCCGCGAAATCTTTTTTTATCTGGGGTATGTTAAAAACCTCCCCCTCGGGCATGGATTGATCACCTGTCAGTTCCGCCATCTCTTTCAGGGTGTCTACAAAAAACGGTTCTATCGAGAAATCGAAGCTGACAGCCCCGGAACCGTCGGGGTTTAAAGTAGCTTCCTGTTTTATTGTGCACGCCGACAGTCCTACTGCAAGAAGAAGCGGCAGTGCCGCGTACAATACATTTTTATTTTTCATTCATTTACTCCGTACAACAGGTAATATACACCATTTGCTCCAATTTATAAAGGTAAATTGACATAGAGTCCTCTTTCCCATAGACTATCCCCTACATTTATGGATCGGTCAAGACACTATTGTGCTGCTGCCTCTATTTTTCTGTTTACCCTCTGCTTTCCGTCAGCTCTCTTCTGTCAGGTCCGAGAAGTCCGGCCGAATGTAATGTACGCCGTGGAGATGGATTTGACTGAAGGATATACGGATTATCTTTCCTATTCGGTTTCCGTTCCCGAAAGCGCGGCCGCAATGAAGATCAGTATTTTCCATTCCCCGGCGGACCTCGATATTTTTCTCAATTACGAGGAAGAGGTGGAAACCTACGATGCTTCCCTGCTGTATGGCATTTCCGAAAAATTTAACGAGGAAATTTTTTTCACGCGCTTTTCCGAGGTCCCCCTCAAAGCCGGGACCTATTACTTTGACATTGCTTATCAGCGAAAAAAACTTCCGCGGCAGGGGACCGGGGTAATGACCACGCTCCCTTTTTCCTTTAAAGTGGAACTGTTTACCGAAGAGGTGGAACGGGACCTGATTCCGGGAACGCCGTACGCAACAACGCTCTACCCTGCAAAAGGCATGTTTACCACCTTCAAACTGACCGTTCCGCCCGAAACGGAAGCACTTCGCCTCGATTTGAGCGGTTCCACCGCCGATTTGGACCTTTTCGTACAGTACGGGACTTTTGTGAAGGGGACTGACCGGGCGGATTACGCGGCTGAAAGCCTGTTAAGCCGGGAAAGCCTTCTTATTACTCGGGAATCTTCGAAACAGCTGAAAGGGGGGGCGTATTATATTACTGTTTTAGACCAGCTGGCCGCCGAATATCCGGTCGATTTTACCATCTACTCCAATTTTGCCGAAGGGCCGCCGAAAGCATTATCGGCCCTTCCCAAACTTCCCCGGCCGGCATCGCTGCTGGAGCGGGTCCTTTATTCCACGGTTGAAATAATCGGGGAAGCTGGAAAGGGGTCCGGCTGTATTATCAGTCCCGACGGCCTGGTGGTAACTAATTTTCATGTTATTCAGGGGAATACGGGAGATCCCGAGAAACATCTGACCGTTGCCGTTACCAGGGACGTCCGGCTCCCTCCGGATGAACTGTTTAGGGCGGAAGTGCTCGATACCGACGCGGACCGGGACCTGGCGCTTCTGCGGATTACATCGGGCTTCTACGGCCGGCAGCTGCCGCCGGGCTATGTTTTTCCCTATCTGCTTATCAATTCCGATGCCGATTACCGTATCGGCGATACCGTCAGCTGCGCGGGATACCCGGGGATCGGCGGCACCGGATCGCGGGCTTCGATAACCTTCACGAGAGGTGTAATCAGCGGTTTTGAAAAGGCCGGTTACGGGACACTATTGAAAACAGACGGCCTTATCAATTCCGGCAGCTCCGGCGGCGCGGCGGTGGATAAACACTTTAAGCTTATCGGGTTACCGGCGATAATTATGGAAGAGGCTTCGGGACAGCTGGGGTTTATTCTGCCGACTTCCCTCTTTCCGGCGGAGTGGATCGATATGGTAAAGGGGGAACAAACGAATTGACAATAGCGGGTACTGTACTATAAGATTGGGCACTGTATTGCATGAATAAAGTTATTAAAGTATTATTAAATTTTTCTATTAAATATTCAATAATAATACTTCTTCTCTTTCTGGGTGTGACGGCGTTTTTTGCTTACCAGGCAACGAAGGTAAAAATCAACCCCGATGTAGAGGGGATGGTTTCCGAGCAGGACGAAATCGCGAAGCTTATAAAAAAGTACGGGCACGCGGAATCGGAAGATGATCATGTGGTGGTGACAGTTACCGCGGAAGATCCTTTTCTGCCGGAAAAACTGCAGGCACTGGAACAGGCGATTGAAGAATTTGATGCCCTCGAAGGTTCGAGTAAAAGCATCAACCCCTTCAATATGCTCTCGTTTCATAAGGACGGAAAACGGCTGGAAGTCCAGACCATGTCCCCCGGCAGCGGCGCTCCCGATAATTACGCCGACGCCCTGGTACTGAAGAAGCGGCTCTTGGCAGACCCCTTCGCGCGAAATTTTGTCGTATCGGAAGACGGGAAGACCCTGTCCGTCCTTATTCCTATTACCTCCGCCGCCAGGCAGAGTGAATATATCGTGAAAATGAACGATATCATCGCGGAACTGGAGGAGCATTATGAAACGCATTTTACGGGAGGCGCGGTCCTTTCGGACGCGGTTAAACAGTATCTGCTGCGGGACCTGACCATTCTCCTGGTTTTGGCGGTCCTCGTTATCGTCGTTATTTACTATCTCAGTTTCCGGGCGTTTCGTTCGGCGTTTCTAACACTCCTCATTGTCGGTGCCGGAACGCTGTGGAGTATCGGGTTTATGTCCCTTTTCGGGTTTACCATCACCATCGTCAGTATTACTACACCTCCTCTTGTCCTTACCCTCGGGAGTTCTTACAGCATTCATATTTTAAACCAGTACTACAGGGACTCGAAAAACCATCCGAAGGAACGGACGAAGGAACTGGGAAAGGGAAGGCTGTGGATCGCCGATTCAGTGGGACATGTAAGCCGTACGATCTTGATGGCGGCTGCTACCACGGTTGTCGGGTTTATGAGTCTGCTTGCAACCAATTTGCAGCCTTCAAAGGAGTTCGGCATCGCCGCCAGCTTCGGGATTATCTCCTGCGCGGTCCTCTCCTTTTTGCTGCTTCCGGCACTGCTTTCCTTTATGCGCCACCCCCGTCCGCACCAGCAGAAGCGGGTGGCCGAGGGGTTTATTACCAAGCTGATGGGAAAGGCGGGCAGGTTTGTAATCCGCCGCCGGATTTATATTACCGTCTTTTTCGGCCTCATTATCGCGGTGTTTTTCCTTATTCAGGGAAACCTGAAATACGAGACATCGATTATTGACTATTTCCCAAAACGCGAGAAGGCCGTTCAGGACATGAATTTTATCTACAAGGAAATGAAGGGGTACGACCAGTTCACCATTACGCTGACAGCGCCGGAGGGTGAAAAAAACTACTTTCTGCGGCCGGAAGTGCTTGCAATGATTTCCGATTTTGAGCGGGAAATTATGAAATATCCCGATATAACGAAGATGTTTTCATTCCCCTCTTATCTGCGGTACTTGAATTACGTAATGACCGGAGAAGATAGAATACCCGAGGCCCGCCCCCTTATCCTGCTTCTTTCGCGGTATATCAAGACCCTGGCGTCGGAGCCTGAGTTTCAAAATATGATCGGTACAATGGCAAATGAGGATTTCAGCCGCCTCGACCTTATTATTTGGGGGTACGATCATGAATCGGAGTCCTTAAGCAGGGACACGTCATTGGCTGCAATGATGGAGAGCGTGCAGGCGGACATGGAGTCTATGCTCGATCCGGCCCTGGACCCGGCCATGTGGGGGGTAACGCTAAAAATTGTATCTATTTCAGACCTGATCAAGCGGGACCAGCAGATTACCACAGTCCTCTCGCTTGTCCTGGTTTTTATTCTCACGACATTGACATTCCGTTCCCTCCGCCTCGGGCTCATATCGCTGGTGCCGCTGGTTACGGGTGTCCTTCTCAATTTTATTTTTATGGTTGTTTTTAAAATACCTATGGACATGACCACCGTTATGTTTTCCATTGTCGTTATCGGTGTCGGGGTAGACAACTCAATACACTTCCTGCTCCGCTTCCGGGAACAGGAAAAACTGTACGGCGATATTAAAACGATACTCGAGCATACCCTGAAAATTGCCGGAAGGCCGATAATTATTACAACAACGTCCATTATCGGGGGACTCCTTGTCCTTACCTTTGCGAGTTTCCGGCCGATTATCTATTTCGGGCTTCTGGTAGCCGTTGCACTGTTTACCGCCGCCTTAGGCACCCTTCTCATTTTGCCGGCAATTCTTACCTTCGGCTGGAAGCGAAGACACCCGGAGAAAAACAGCGGCCGATAGAGGCTGACCGGTTTCTTTGACAAAGATTTCTGTTTGTGACATACTAAAGCCTCATACATTATAAACACCTGAAAGGAGTATGCCGTGGGTTTTTACAATACCGATAATTGGCCGGAGAAGTCGGAATATTACCGCTTTCCCTGGTCTAATAATGATAATCCTATTTCCTGGCTCGAGATAACCGATATATGCAATATTTACTGCAAAGGCTGCTATCGGAAGAACCTCAGCGGACACAGGGACTTGAAGGAATTACAGGAAGAGGTCGATTTTTTCAAACGGATACGGAACGCCGATGGTATCAGCATCGCGGGGGGGGAGCCCCTCGTATATCCCGACATTGTCAAGCTGGTGGAATACATCGCGAAGCAGGGAATAAAGCCGATTATTATCTCGAATACGTTTGCTTTGAAGAAAGAAAACCTTACCGATCTCTACAATGCCGGAATGGCCGGCATTACCTGTCATATCGATATGCTGCAGGACAGGCCGGATGTTACAAAAGGCAGTACCGAGCTCGATATTATGAAGCTGCGGCAGGAGAAGGCCGACCTTTTGTACGATGTAACCCGGGGCAACATGAATGTTACCTTCAATCAAACCGTGTATCATGAAAATTTCAAATATTTGCCCGACATCGTCAAGTGGGCCCGGGAGAATATTGAAAAAGTCCACGGTCTTGTATTTATCTGCTACCGGGGTATTCCCATTAAGGAAGGAGTTTCCTACGATGTGGGCGGCGAAGACATTACCGAGAACATTCAGTATACCGAAGCCGACACGTCGCAGATCGATATAACGTCGGTAGATATTTATAATCTGCTGAAGGACCATTTCGGTGAGACCTACGAGCCCGCGGCTTATCTCGGCGGGACAGGACATATCCTCGACTATAAGTGGTGGGCCGGAGTAACGATTATGGAAAAAAACGGGAAAGTCCACGGTCCCATCGGCCCCCGGACAATGGAATATTTACAGCATCAGCATCATTGGAAGCACGGGACCTATTTCGCGTACCGGAAACAGCACAAAGTCGCCAGGGCCCTTATCCGGTTTACCGGCTTTATCGGTGATAAAAAGATGAAGCACACCCGGCGGTCCTTGCTCGGAACGCTCTTTAATCCGATAAAATGGTTCCAGCCGCTCTATTCGCAGAGCGTTGGAATTGTCCAGGCGCCGGACATGCTCGACAACGGAATGGCAAGTATGTGTGAAAGCTGTCCGGACATGACGGTATGGAAGGGGAACCTTGTAAACTCCTGCCGGCTCGATGAATACAGAAAGTACGGCCGCCTGATGAACGCTATCGTCCACAACGATGAAAGTGAAGGGGACAAGCGGATTGAGGAGCATGAAACCGCTAAAACCGAGTGAGTTTATTCGGGGACTGAAAAATATACTGAAGGGTAAAATAAACTTCCCGAAATCACTGGCGGGCAGCGAGACGCTGCGGCTCCTGTTAAAGCGCAGGTCTGTCCGGGCGTTTTCGGACAGGGAAATACCGGAAACCGTTATGTCCGCCATTCTCGAGGCGGCCCGCCTCGCCCCGTGTACGGTCAATCTGCAGACCTGGTCCTTCGGGTTGTTTGATAAACAGTCCTGGGAACGAAAATTCGGCAAAAAAATGCCCTTTGGGGGGAGCCGGGGGGTAATTGTCTGTGCCGATATGCACCGGGTCCACGCCGCCGCCGACATCCTCCCCCACAAGCCGCTGGTGGAATACACTTTGAGTGTCGTAAACGCCGGCATCGCTTCCTACGCCATGAATATTGCCGCGGAGGCCTGCGGGGTCTCTTCGGTAATGCTTTCCGAAACAGGGCAAAGCGGTTTTTACGACGCCGCGTATCTGCGGGAGAAGCTCGAACTTCCCGTCGGCGTCTATCCGCTGATGACGATTATTTTCGGATACGCGAAAAAACCGCCTGTGGGAATGCCGCCGAAACTGCCGTTAGACCAGATAACCTTTACCGACACGTACAAAGAACCGGACCCGGAAATCATGAAAAGCTGGCTCGAACAAATGTCCGCCGGATACCGGGCGGCGATGGTAACCAAGTCCTTCCGGGGGCAGATAAGAAACTATTTATCAAAACTGGAAGAGGCCGAGAGAGGGCTCCGCGATATGATTTTTTACCGGAATGAAGAGCCGGCGGACAAGGAGCAGGCCTAAATCCACCGGTGTTCCCGGTACCACTTTACGGTCGCTGCTACGGCCTCATTCATGGGGGTCTGCTGACTGTAGCCGAAGTCCCTCTTTGCCTTCGCGTTTGAAACGACCAGGTTCGGATGAACAAGCATCGATATCTTGTCCCTGTTTACAATACTGGCCTTTCCCGCGAGAGACGCGAAAAATTCGCTGCAGGCCGCGTAGGTTTTGAGGACAAATTCCGGTATCCGCAGCTGCTTCGGCTGAATACCTAAGGCGTTTCCGATGACGGCATTCAGGGTCTGCCAGGTAACGACATCGTCGTCGGCGAGAAAGTAGGTTTCCCCAACACTTTTTTCGGACAGCGCGGAGAGATATATACCGTATGCCAGATTGACGGAATAGATAGTACTTACCCGCGTTTCCGGATTCGGGACAATGCCGATCCCTTTCGCCGCCATTTTAAAGAAGAGAAAGGTCTCTCTGTCCCTCGGCCCGTAGACGGGGGAGGGTCTGACGATAGTTACCGGCACTTCCGAGGCGTACTCCCGGCACACCTCTTCGCCCCGGGCCTTGCTGCGCCCGTAGGCCGTCGAGGGGGCGGGGGTAATGTCCTCGGTCCAGGGCTCGCTGCCGCCGATAAGCCCCGCCGCCTCCTGGCTGCTGATAAATACGAAGCGCCGGATGTCCGGATTGTACGCGCGGACCGCGCGCAGCAGGTTAGCGGTCCCTCCGGCGTTCGCCTCCATCAGTTCCTCCGGTTTTCCCTTTACCAGCCCGGCGCAGTGAAAAATGATATCCTTTCCCGTAACAAAATCGGTGAGACCGGCAGGGTCCCTAACGTCTCCGTAGAGAAAGGTGACGGGAAGGGACTGTATCCACTGCAGATTGCTCGTCTTCCGGACAAGGCAGGTAACGCTGTGCCCTTCGCGCAGAAGGAGTTCTATCAGCCGGCTGCCGATAAAGCCGTTTCCGCCGGTTATAGCGACATTCATGCCGCGGCTTATTCCATCATCTGCATTGCTTCCTGGACGACCGGGTCCATCATGTATTCGAACATTTTCATCATCGCGGCTTCCATGGAAACCATCATTTCAGCATATTCCTCCATTGTTTCCGCCAGTTCCGCGGGAAACTCGGCGTCTGAAATGTCCGGATATTTTTCGTCCATCGCGTCCATCCGGGGTTCCAGCTCCTTCATTGCAAGGGCAAAATTTTCAATTGCCGCCGCCACTTCTTCCGCCGATTCGGCAGCTTCCATCTCTTCGATGTAGATATATGTTGCGTCTATCATCTCTCGCATCACGGCCTTGAAATCGGCGTATTTTCCCGTTTCCTGCTGCTGTTTTTCCTGCGCGCCGGCCATGCCGCCGACAAGGGCGATACCGAACAGCACCAGCACCGCGATTTTCAATTTAGAATGTTTCATGGCATTTCCTCCGTTTTGATAAGTATATACACGGTTGTAAGGATTATTCCAGTGCGGTGGAATAAGTATAAAAAAATTACATAGAAAACAGAGCGGAGGTTCTGGAACTGCCCGGGTAAAAATGCCGTAAAGGTCTTGTATTTTTCTTTTCATTATGTTATCATAACGTTAAACATGTAATCATGATGAAACTATGGTGCGAACACAGAT
>CAYTSI010000003.1:21885-69323 GCA_964440465.1 uncultured Spirochaetales bacterium | reverse complement strand
AAAAATGAACACGGCGGGATTCGAACCCACGACCTCTGCCTCCGGAGGGCAGCGCTCTATCCAGCTGAGCTACGTGTCCGATAGGCAGAGGATAGCCGGAATATACCTGCTCTGTCAATATGAAGGGATTTTCTACATGGCAGCCGGTTCATAATCCAAAATAGCTTTTATATACCTATAGAAATCATCTAAATGCTGAGTACATATCGACTGAACAATGCTCCAATTTATTTCTTCGTATTCGTGGACTGCGATATTGCGGAAACCTACGGCTTTTTTCAAATTTTCAGCTAACGTGTTTGATATAATTTTCTCCTCCGCCAAAAACTTGAATACATCCGCCATCGTTGAAGGCGGATGAAGAGATAGCATAACAAATATCTGCAGCCCGATATCTACCGAAATCTGGACCGAGCGTTCCAGATTGATCGTCAATATATCCTGGAGATCGTAATCCTCATCTATTGCGGTCCAGTCATCCGGCTTTTTCTCTTCAATCCGAATCAAACAGCGCCGCAGAGAATCCATTTTTCTAAGAATTATATCATTTTCCATACACAGCCTTTTCCAAGCGCGCTTTAAGCATTGCATTTATTTGAGGAGCCAGATCGGTTTGAAAATCCATCATTTCTACAGCCTTAGCGCCTAAAAATTTATGATCATCATTTATAAGAATCTTGCCGGTCGTTAAAATCTCTTTCAGCAAAACCCCATCAGCGGAGCGAAGATCTTTAATGTCTACCTCCCGGTGTAAAACCTCCATTGCCTTGAGATAATATCGGACAAGATCTTCGGCTGGAAGTTGATTCTCCGCGGCAATAGCTATATCGATATCGCTATTTTCAGAGAACCTTGATGAACCTGCGGAACCATACAAAATACAGGTTTGTATACCGTTCTTTGTAAAATATTCGATAACTTCATCCAGTCCGGGGATCTTCTGAATCATGAACAAAATATATCATATATAAAGCTGTAAAGAAAACACTCCGTTGACATAAATCATTAACCCCGTACAATACCTGCCATGCAGCCGGTTATTACACTAGCTTCGGCGTCTCCGAGAAGAAAACTTCTTATTCAGCAGATGGGTCTGCCGGTAGAAGTCCGGCCCGCCGACCTGGAGGAGGATTTTTCCGAATTACCGCCGATAGAAGACACTATCCGCTTAGCCGAGGACAAATTACAAGCCTTTTTAACGGGTGCTGAGATATCTGATGACACTACCCCCATATATGCCCTCGCGGCGGACACTATCGTCGCCATGGAGGGGAGAAAAATCGGAAAACCCGCGGACAGGAAGGAAGCCCGCGAGTTCCTCGAACTTTTTTCCGGAAATGTCCACCAGGTGGTAAGCGGTTTGGCCCTGTACAGCAGCGGGAAAGGGACAACTTTCGGTTCGGCGGTTACGGATGTGCGTTTTGCCCCCCTCTCAACAAGAGAAATCGAATGGTACCTCGATACCGAAGAGTGGCGCGGTGTCGCGGCGGGATACCGGATTCAGGAAACCGGCGCCCGGTTTGTCGAATCTGTCTCCGGGTCTTACTCCAATGTCATGGGCTTGCCAATTTTCACGTTTTATGGCATGCTTCGTTTACACGGTTACCCCCTTTGGTAGAAGTATAATCAACAGCTACAGCAGTATTTTATGCGGCAGAAATCGGGGAACGGTGAATTTCCGCCGGATGTATCCGGACGAGACTATACAGAGAAGGGGTACGGACACATACCGTACCGGACAAGGAGGAACCTTTGGCAGTAGTAACAATGAAAAACCTGCTGGAGTCGGGCGTCCATTTCGGGCACCAGACAAAACGGTGGGATCCCAGGATGAAAAAATACATCTTCGCCGAACGAAACGGGATCCATATTATCGATCTGCAAAAAACCATTGCGGCAATTAAAGAAACGTACGACGTAGTGCGCAAAGCGGTACACGACGGAAAATCGGTACTGTTTGTCGGCACGAAAAAGCAGGCGCAGCAGGCCATTGAAAAGGAAGCTGAACGGTGCGGCATGTATTATGTCAATCACCGGTGGCTCGGCGGTATGCTGACCAACTTTTCAACAATTAAGAAATCAATTTTGCGGCTCAAAAAAATCGAAAAAATGGAAATCGACGGCACCTTTCAGAGTATGTCCAAAAAAGAGGTGTCCCGCCTCAATAAAGAGCGGATGCGACTGGAAAAAAACTTAGGCGGTATTAAGGAAATGAAGGACCTGCCGGGTATCGTTTTTATCATCGATACTAGAAAAGAAGCTATTGCCGTTGCCGAAGCAAGGCGGGTAGGAGTACCCATCGTAGCCATTGTCGATACCAACAGTAATCCTGAAAATATCGACTACCCGATCCCCGGAAACGACGACGCTATCCGTGCCATTACCCTCTTCACCCAGATTGTAGCAAACGCGGTGGTAGAGGCCGATGCTGAAATCGGGCTGGAGGTAATCGAAACTCTGCAGGATGATGAAGAAAGCCAGGAAAAAACCGCGGACAGTGAAACCTCGGCTGATACTACAGCAGAGGTTGAAACAGTCAGTGTCGGTGACGCGGTAGGCGGAGACGCGGAAACAGAAACAACCGAAGAGGAAAACAAAAAAACATTTACCGATAAGGACTACTCCGACTATAATCCCGAAGAAGAGGCTGTAGAGGAAACCGCGCCTGAAGTGGTGGAAGAGGTCCCCGCGCAGGACGCCGATGCCGTAAAAATGGTTGACGAAGATACCTTATATGAGGATTAGGAGAAAAAAGTGGGAATACAAGCAAGCGATGTAAAAAAATTACGGGACAAAACCGGCGCGGGGATGATGGAGTGTAAGAAGGCCCTGCAGGAAGCCGGAGGCGATTATGGAAAAGCTGAAAAAATTCTAAAAGAACTCGGCCTCGCGGCCGCGGCAAAACGGAGCGGCAGAGCAACGGAAGAAGGCCGCGTTTTTACCCGCATTGACGACATAAAAGCAGGGATCTTGGAATTATCATGCGAGACCGATTTTGTCGCCCGAAACAACGATTTTATTAAATTAGGCGAATCTCTTCTTACAACAATAATGGATAAAAACCTAAAATCGGTTACGGATGAACTGGAAACACGGGTAAAAGAAGAGATCAGCAAATTAAAAGAAAATATTTCCATACGCAGGTTTGATACATTACCGGTGGGAGAAAACGAACTTGTTGTCGAGTACATCCACGGTGAAGGAAGGATCGGCGTATTGGTAAAAGCTTCAGTCGAAAAACCGGAACTATCCGCCCACGAAAAAGTAAAAGAGTTTGTCTTCGACTGTGCCCTTCACATTGCCGCGTTCAACCCGAAATATCTCTCGGCTGAAAATGTTGATAAACAGTATATGAAAGAGCAGGAAGAAATTTTTACCGTTCAGGCTAAGAATCTCGGCAAGCCGGAAAACGTGGTGCAGGGAATTGTAAAAGGGAAGCTGAACAAGCACCTGTCTGAAATCTGTTTCCTGAAACAGGGATTTGTCAAAGACGACAAGCAGAGTGTTGAAGAAGTTATGAAGCAGGTTTCGAAAGAAGCGGGCGGTAAAATCAATATTATCGAATACATCTATTACAGCATTGGAGACGAAATATAAACTGACCGAAGAAGATACACACCGGCCGCCGGCCCCGGGGTCCGGCGGCCCTTTTACAAGGAGACCGAAATGAAAGAAATTATCGAGGACGCGAAAGAACGGATGGGCAAAAGCATCGACAGTTTAAGGGATGATTTCAATACCATTCGTACCGGCCGGGCATCAACCTCGTTATTTGATAAAATACGGGTTGAATATTACGGAAACCCGACCCCCTTACATCAAGTAGCAACCATTTCAGTTCCCGAAGCCCGTCTCGTTGTCATTCAGCCTTGGGACCCTTCGGTGCTCGGAGAAATTGAAAAGGCAATTCAGAAATCGGAACTCTCCCTCAACCCGAGCAACGACGGTAAAGTTATACGAATCAACATTCCGCCTCTTACGGAGGAACGCCGGAAGGAATACGTTAAAATGGCAAAAAACATGGCGGAACAGGCGAGGGTCGCCGTACGGAACATCCGCCGGGACGCGAACGACAGCCTGAAAAAACAGCAGAAAGAGAGCACCATTACCGAGGATGATGAAAAAAAGGGCATGGACGAAATACAGCAAACGACCGATGAAAGCGTGGAAAAAATCGATAAGATTTTAGAAGAAAAAGAAAAAGAAATTATGGAAATATAATGTCCGAACATACAACCCTGCCCGCCCACGTCGGTATTATTATGGACGGTAACGGGCGGTGGGCAAAAGCGCGGGGGTTGCCTCGGACAGCGGGACATAAAGAAGGGCTGACTGCCGCGAAACGGACCGTTCAAGCGGCGGCCGGAATGGGAATTACGTACCTTACCTTGTATACATTTTCCACGGAGAACTGGCGCCGGGCGGAGGAGGAGGTCTCGTTCCTCATGCGGCTAATTCAGCAGCACCTCCGGAAAGAGTATGATTTTTACCGGGAAAATAAAATACGGGTCGTCCACAGCGGAGAAATATCCGCCCTTCCCCGGTTTGTACAGAAAGAAATTTACAGCGTTATGGAAGATACCGGAGAGTTTCAAGGAATGACCTTAAACCTTGCTATCAATTACGGAGGAAGAGACGAAATCTGCAGGGCGGTGAACCGGTACATCGATTCGGCCCGGAAACAGCACCGCTACGGCAAGCCGAAGCATATTACCGAAGACCAGCTGCGGGAACATTTGGATATACCCTGGCTGCCCGAGGCCGATTTAATTATACGGACCGCGGGAGAACAGCGGACAAGCAACTTTTTACTGTGGCAGAGTGCCTACGCGGAGCTCTATTTCTCGAAAACACTCTGGCCCGATTACGGAGAAACCGATCTGCGGGAGGCAATAACATCGTTTCAGGGGAGAGAGCGGCGTTTCGGCGGGGCTTAAGAAAAACATGAAAAAGGGAACTGTACGTATCGTCCTGTTTGTGACCGCTGTCCCCGCCGTTATCGGTATTATCTTGTTTCTGCCGTTTAAAAACTTTCTCGTTGTCAATGTGCTGTTTATCGGCATTGCCGTTGCCTCGACACTCGAAGCGGGAAAGCTTATATTAAAAAAATCCGCGCCGCTGATTAGATACGCCGCGGCCGTTTTGTCCGGGCT
This sequence comes from uncultured Spirochaetales bacterium, assembly GCA_964440465.1. Taxonomy (GTDB): domain Bacteria; phylum Spirochaetota; class Spirochaetia; order SPDA01; family CAZSGZ01; genus CAZSGZ01. The sequence continues at coordinate 64,170 of CAYTSI010000003.1, read as the reverse complement.
GCTCTGTACATGGGCCTTTCTCGATACCGCGCGATTTTTCGGAGACAGCTTTCCCGGGAAGAACTTTGAATCCGCGTTTTTTATCAGTATCGCGGGACTAATGCTGCTGTTCTCGGTCCTTGTTCCGAAAAAAACCGACATGCCGAAAATCATCCCCCGGGCGGGGGCGGGTTTATTTCTTATCTTTTATCCGGGTGTCTTTTTTGTATTCTGCATTAAATGTACCGGTTTGGAGAATCCGGCGTTTCTGCTCCTCTTTCTCATCCTTACCATTTTTATAAGCGACTCGATGGCATACGTTACCGGAAAGCTCTTCGGAAAGCGGGGCACTGTTATTACCGAGGTAAGTCCGAATAAAACAATTATCGGATTTCTAACGGAAATCTTTATCTCCTGCGCCGCCGCGGCCGCCGCCGCGGTCTTCTTTCCTCTGCGGTTTCCTCTCCATCCGGCATTAGCGGCGCTGCTTGGGATCGGGCTGGGACTAACGGCCATCGGCGGCGATTTATTTGAATCGGCTTTAAAACGGTCGGCAGGAGTGAAAGACTCGGGGAGGGTAATCCCGGGGCGCGGCGGGTTTCTCGATTCACTCGATTCTCTCCTGTTCAGCGCTCCTCTCTTTTATTTTGTATTTGCCGGACTGTAAGATGGTATTGCACGATTTTTCAACAATTTGTTAGGATAATAGGGTTATTAATATGATTATCAGTATACTTCTCGGAATACTAGGACTCGGAATCGTTATCCTGGTCCATGAAACAGGGCATTTCTTTGCCGCCCGTGCCGCGGGTATCGAGGTCGAGACATTTTCCATCGGCTGGGGGCCGAAGCTGCTGTCTTGGAAGCGGGGAAAAACCGAATACCGCGTTTCCGCGTTCCCGATCGGCGGCTACTGTAAAATGAAGGGAGAACATGTCCTCCGGGAAGCATGGCAGAGCGGAAAAGATACCATACCAAAGGAACCGGGTTCCTTTTTCTCAGCCGAGCCGTGGAAGCGGATCGCTGTTTCCGTTGCCGGCCCCGCGGCAAACCTGTTCTTCGCCGTCGTGGTCCTGTCGATTATTTGGCTCGCCGGTTTCGAAATTCAAACCTACAGCAATAAAATAATCCCGCTTGAAGGAGAGGTCCCTTACCCGGCGGAACGGGCCGGCCTGCAGGAAGGGGACAGGATTGTCGAGCTGGACGGAAAAGAGGTGCGGCACTACCGGGACCTGCGGGAAATAATATCAGCTTCGGCGGACGAAACAATTTCTTTAACGTTCCAGCGGGGGGAAAGACTCTACGAGTCGGAAATTACCCCCGAGATGGACCCTTCAACCGGAATCGGAAAAATCGGGGTCTACGCGTGGATCGATCCGGTTATCGGCAGCGTTGTCGAAGGGTCTTCCGCGGACCAGGCGGGCCTGCGCGGGGGGGACAGGATACTTCGGGCTAACGGAAAAGAAATCCGGCACACCGTCGATTTTATCGCCCTCATGGAACCCCCGCCGGACACCCTCACCCTCGAGCTGCTTCGCGGAGGAGAAGAACTAACGGCGGAAGTCGGCCCGGAAATCGGCATTACCTTCGAAGCGCTGACCTACCGGTCGCCGCGGATCGGACCGCTTCGGGCAATAGGAAAGGGCGCGGCGGAAACAGCTTCAACAATGGCCCTTACGGTAAAAAGCATCGGCCTGCTCTTCCGGGGGGTCAACCTGCGCGAATCCCTGTCCGGGCCGATTCGAATAACCTACTACGTCGGCGAGGTCGCCAGCCAGAGCTTCAGGGCCGGAATAGGAAGCGGTTTTTCCAATATGTTCCGGTTTCTTTCCCTTTTAAGTGTTGCCATCTTCTTTATGAATTTGCTGCCGATTCCCGCCTTAGACGGGGGAATGGTGCTGCTTTTTCTCATTGAAATAATCCGGGGAAAATCTCTGAAACCGAAGGTGATTTACCGGTATCAGAGTATCGGTATTACCTTGATTCTCGCGCTATTCCTGTTTGCAACGTTTAATGATGTTTTTTTTCTTATAAAAAGGTGATATTCTTAGGACCATGACGAAAATACAATGCAACTGCGGAAATACAATTGAAATTAATGTACCCGAAACCTACAATACGGCGGAACATCCCGGACTTTTTGAGGAAATTTGCAGCGGAACATTTATGTCCGTCCGCTGCGGAGACTGTAAGGCCCTGCTGAAACCGGAAATACCGGCAAGAATTCGGGATGAACAATACGGAATTGATCTGCTGTACAGGCCGGAAAACGAGCGGCTGCCTTTTTTAAGCGGTAATTTGGACCTTCCCCCCGCCGACAGGGTTGTATTCGGTTATCCCGAATTAGTGGAAAAAATTATTATTTTCACAAACAGCTTAGACGACCGAATTATTGAAATTATAAAATATTTCTACATAAAAAAAGGGGGGCCCGGTTCGGACCTCTCTGTTTTTCTCGATTCGGCGGCGGAAAACGGACTCCGCTTTCGAATCCACGGACTGAGAAACGATGAAATCGGTATTGCCGACATCGGAAATGATTTCTATGAAAAAATTGAAAAGGATTTTCAGGAAATTATGAAAAAGGAAGACCTGCGTGAACTACTTGCCCCGCCGTATGTCTCAATCAGCAAAGGGTACATAGGGGAGGAGTAAAATGAAACGGCTGTTATTTTCCCTTTACCTGGCAGTTTTTGCAGCGGCGGCACTTTCGGCATCGGACATGAGGGTTGTTATCAATTCGGGGCATACCGGTCCCGTCCGGTCGCTGGATGTTGATGAGCGGAACAACCTGCTTTTTTCCGGCGGCGACGACGGGACAGTCCGTGCCTGGGACACGGACACGAAAAAACTGGTCAGCCTGCTGCAGATATCACACTACCCGGTATTAAAAATTGTCCTGCATCCCGTAAAACCTCATGTCGCTGCGGTCCAGAAAAACGGCATCAACTCATATCTTTTGACCGTTTGGAATTGGAAAACGAAGACGGAATTGTACAGCCGGGACCTCGAAGAGCTTCCCCTGTGCATCGAATATTCACCGAAAGGTTCCTATCTCATTTACTCGAAAACCTCCTGGGACAGTTTAACGGTCCTGCGGGGAGAAACCGGAAGAAAACTTCCCTATCTCTCCCGGGGCTTCGGGATTGTCTCCCATTTTGCCGTCTCCCCGAGCGAAAATACCATCATCACCTACAGCCCTTCCGGCAGACTCTACTATTACGATATCCGGGAAGGCGAACGGAAATACAGCTTTACGACACTGCCGGATTTGGAAAAAATCGAATTTACTGGAAACCTTCGATTCATGGCCGCCTCGGATACGGAACGGTTCCTTTTTATCGACCTTACCAGCGGTACGGTTATCAACGAATTCAGGATGAAAAACATTACGACCATCTCCTCCAATTCCCTTACCGGCGACTTCATGTGCCTCTACCCTTCGGAAAACAACTATCAGGTAAGTACCGTAAACGTATCTTCCGGCGAAATGAACGAGAGGAAAATCGGCACCACAAACGACATCATTCCCGGCACGGGGATATTTCATATAAACACCCTTTATATACCGAAAGAACGGGGAGACATCGCTTTTTTTACCAGCATGGCAGAATCGGAAGAAAAGACCATTGACCGAAACATACTTGCTCCGGTTACTAATCTTTCCTTTTCTCAAAACCGCATGGCCTTTACCGCGGGGAACGGCATCTTTCTTATCGATTCCGAGTTTTTCTCCGGGGGCAGATTCTACTCGACCCCCGCGAACTTCGAAGTCAGCCGGTACGATACTTCATATACTCCGCCGCTGTCCGTAACGGCCCTGAATAACAGCGGCTTCCTCATTTGGCAGCAGCAGCCGGGGGTCCTCAGTTATTTTTTTCCGGACAACAGTGAGGAGGAGAGGAAGGCCGAGTTTGCTTCCGACTTGCTGCAGGTCACTGTTTACGATGATGGTATTTTAACTCTTGAAAGCAGCGGCACCTGTTCTCTCCTCGACCCGGAAACCTTGCAAAAGAATTTTTCCTACCCGGGGTTCGGTATTAAAACCGCGGCCTTAGCGGAAGACAATATTTTTCTCGGGAAAAGCCGGGCTTCCGGCTTTAACGCGTCTATTCTCAATGTTAACCGTATAACAGGGGAAACAGTTCCCGTATTCGACAGCAGCATCCTTATTTACGAAGTAAAATACCATGAGGGAGAGAAAAAATTTTACACCCTCGCTGTTGAACAGGACGCGGGCTCCACGCGCACTGTCCTGAAATCATTTCAATACCCCTCCTTCGGCGGGGGGATGGAACTGCTTTCCTACCCCGGAGAAGATTTGACCGCGCAAATCGCGATAGGGCCGGAGTCTGCAACGGTGTACACCTCCTTAGGATTTGACGGAATTACCGAAGTAACGCGGAGGAACACTTCGAACTACCGGCAGTATGAAAACATCCCGCGGAGTATTTTCCTGCATAATAATTTCCTTTATACAATTAATACCGATCACTCGATTACCGTGTGGGAAAAAGGTGAAAAGCGGCGGATTATGAATTTTTATATGTTTCGTGATTATGAATGGATTGCCCTCTTAGCCGACGGGGAATATTACTCATCCTCCGGGGCCGGTAAATATATCGGCGTATACGACGGCATAAAGCGGCTGCCTGATTACCGGGCGCGCTCTCTGCGGCTGAATTAAGAATGCATCGGATTTTTCCGCACCTTCTCGATTGCGAGGGCAACGGCAGAGCGTATTTCCTTTCCGTATTCCGAATCCTCTACATTGTAGGCATACAGCTTCCCCATCAGGGAAGCTCTGTAGGCCGGCCGGACATTATTTAACGCGTAGGCAGCCATATCGAGAACGCAGTCCTGGCATTTGCAGATGTTACCTTCCCGATCGTCTTTCAGCTGTTCTTCAAGTTCCTCCAGCACGAGCCGTTCCGCTTCATTTACGAGAAATTCAAAATCGTATGCATCCTTTAAACTCATGGGACAACTCTACTGCTTTTTATGATTTTTGTTAAGCCCTCATACATTTTCACGGGAAAGTGATTCAAACTTGGTGTATTTCGGAATAAAGGCAATTTCCAGCATACCCACCGGCCCGTTTCGCTGTTTGGCAAGAATGAGTTCGGTCGTGATAACGTTCGGCTGGTCCTGATTGTCCATCTCCGTCCCCCGGTCCCTGTGGAGAAAGATGACCACGTCCGCGTCCTGTTCGATGGAACCGGATTCTCGTAAATCCGCCAAATTCGGCCGCTTTCCTTCACTTTCACGGCGCACCTGGGAGAGGGCAATGACCGGGATATTGAGCTCGCGCGCCAGGGCCTTCAGCGACCGGGAAATTTCCGCTATTTGTTCATGCCGCGGCAGGTCCCTGCTTTCCGATCCGACAAGGGTAAGGTAATCGATAAAGAGGGCCTCAATTTTCTGCTGCGATTTCATCCGCCGCGCCTGTGCCCGCAGATCTAAGAGTTTAATACTCGGCGTATCGTCTATAAAAAGCGGCGCCTCGTATATCCGCCCGGCGGCTTCCGTCAGGTCGTTGAAGTTTGCAGGACTGAGCATCCCCGTCCGGAGCATTTCAGAATTAATCCGGGCTTCGCTTGAAACAAGACGCTGCACCAGGGCCATGTCGGACATCTCAAGGGTAAAAAAACCGACGGGTATTTTATGGTTCACCGCCATATTCGCCGCCATCGAGAGCGCGAGTGCCGTTTTCCCCACAGACGGCCGGGCCCCGATAATAATCAGCTCCGATTTCTGAAAACCGCTGGTATATTTATCCAGGTCGGAAAACCCGGAAGGCACTCCGGTGTAACTGTCTTTCGTGTGGTAGAGATTTTCAATAGCTTCGATGGTACGGGGAATAATTTCCCGTACCGGTTTGAATGAACTCGTCTGCTGTTTGTCCGCGATTTCAAAAATGCGCTGTTCCGCTTCTTCGACAATGACGCGTCCGTCTTTGCTCTCGTCATGGGCGGTGGAAATAATTTCTCCCGCGATACGCAGCAGCTCCCTCCGGACACTGCAGCCGTGGACTATTTTCGCGTAGTATTCGATGTTAGCCGCCGTCGGTACAGCGGAAGTCATGTTGGAAACATACGCGGCGCCGCCGCAGGCTTCCAGATTGCCTTCCGCCCGCAGTTCTCCCGTTAATGTAATAAGATCAGCCCGCTCACCCCGCTGAAACATCGTAACAATAGCCTGAAAAATTTTTTGGTGAGCGATTTTATAAAAATCGTTGCTCCGCAGATACCGGAGGACCGTGGCAATCGATTCGTTGTCCAAAAGGAGCGACCCGATTGTAGCAACTTCGGCATCATCGTTAAAAGGCGGTATTTTATCTTTTAAGGGAGCCGATTCCATCTCCGCGGCTTACGAGGGCTCTTCCTCTGCTGCTTCCTGTTCCTCGGCCTCTTCCTCCACGGCGGTATCTCCGGCTTCCGCTTCTCCGGTCCCGACGGTATCAGCCGCAACTTCCGCTGCTGCTTCTTCGGCTTCTTCTCCGGCGGCAGTTTCAGCTTCAGCAGCCGCGGCAGCTTCTGCTTCGGCCGCGGCGGCCTCTTCCTGCTTTTTCTTCGCTTCCTTCGGTTCGATCCTATTGCCGTCTTTGTCCAAACCTTCAATAGTTAACTTTAAGTTCGCGACTTCGTTATCGTACAGCTTTATCCGGATACTGTAATTGCCGATCATTTTCAGGTTATGTTCGGGCAGGTCCACCCGTTTCCGTTCCACCACAATGCCGTGCTTTTCGAGTTCATCGACTATCGAGGCGTTTGTTACACTGCCGAACAGTTTTCCGGTTTCTCCGGCCGGCCGCTGAATGACAATCGGTTCCGCTTCCAGCCGCTCTTTCAGGCCCTTCGCCGCGTCCCGCTTCTCCTGTTTCCGTTTTTCTATTGCGTCCCGCCGAATCTCAAACATCGCGAGGTTCGCCTTCGTGTGCGAAACTGCCAGCGATTTCGGAAGCAGATAGTTCCTGCCGTATCCGTCTGCTACATCACAAATGTCGCCTTCTTCTCCCAGATTCAAGACATCTTCATTTAAGATAATTTTCATGATTGATCACTCCTTTTCGGTTTTCTGTAGTGTATCCATACCTCGGACACACCAAATATCGGTATTCCCATAATTATTAAGATATTTATCCCGGGAACAACAAGCAAGAATACAATCATCATCGTTAAAAATGTCTGCACCCCTCTGCCCAGGTTTGAAGCCTCGAGCATGTGCCGGATAATCCCCGTCCCCTGCAGTCCGTACAAAAACAGGGAAATAAGACCGATGTTCCACACAATATACCCGACAGCCTGTAAGCCGAAAAATATATCGGCAAGTATTCCCGCCCAGGAAATGAGAAAAACCCATATGTACTTGCCCGGCAGAACAAACCGGGACAGTACCGGTACGGTCCCTCCGAAAAAACGGCGGGTAATTCCTATCCCGACCCGCCAATTGAGGGTAAGCATCAGGAAAAACGAAAACAAGTAATTCCTGAAAAAAACCGCCTTGATGGTCTGCATAATACGGTCCGGATTAAAAAGTGACCGGACAACGCCTTCTTCATACACTCCGCTCTGCAAAAACAGCGACCCGGTGAATACTTCAACCACCTGCGCGACCTGGTCCCTGAAATAATCGACAAACTTCGTATTCTGTTTCACAATCAAAATAATCGGAACACTTACAATCCCCACCGCGAGCGTCACCCCCAGCAGCCGGTACAAAGCCCTCCACTTTTGGGAAAACTGCCTGTTAACCGTGTACAGAGAAGCTACCAGCATTACCGGAAGCACAAGCTCCAGAAAAATGAGGGCGTTTTTTACCTGAACATCCTCTACCGCCCGGGTATGAATAAACGCGGTTACCAGCACCGCCGCCAACACCAGGAGCGACGCAAAAAGCAGTCCGTTTTCGCCCCGTTTTTTTGCCATTACCTGAAGAGGCACTAAATACAGCAGTGACAGAAAACCAATTTCATACATGATTACTGAAATGCCGGCAAAAAGTACTACATCCAGCCAAAAAGCTCCTCGTTCAGAAAGCCGCATATACCCTTATTGCTTTACGAAGGGCAGCAGTGCCAGCGCACGGGCCCGTTTTATTACCGTCGCGAGATGGCGCTGGTGTTTCGCGCAGGTCCCGGTAATCCGCCGCGGCAGGATTTTCCCCCGGTCGGTTAGGAACCGCTGCAGTGTTTCCGGCTTCTTATAATCCATTTGATAGTTCTGCGTACAAAAGCGGCACACCTTCTTCCTGAAATAGGAGCGGGTTTTTGAACCCCGATAGCCGTCCCTGTCGGAACTTCCCCGGTCGGAGCCTCCCCGGTCGGAACTTCCTCTGTACGGTCCTCTGTTGTCGGAATACTGATTATTATAATTCCTCGAGTCACCACTGCTGTTATTACTACTGTCATAATTCGACATATGTTCCTCCTTCTAGCCCGTCGTTAGAACGGGATATCATCTTCAAAATTATCTTCCCGCGGGGCCGGAGCGCTGCTGTAATTTTCTTCGCCGGAATCTTCCCGGGACCTGCCGCCTCCGGAGGACCCTCCGCGGCCGCCGCCTAAGAGTTCAATATCGTTAACCGTAATCTCCACTTTGCTTCTCGACTGTCCGTCCTTTTCCCAGCGGTTCTGCCGCAGTTCGCCCTGGATAGCGACCTGGGTCCCCTTTGTTAAATACTGGTTGAGCGCCTCCGCCCGTTTGCCAAGGAGGGAGAGGTCGAAAAAATGGGCCTCATCAACCCATTGTTCTCCCTGTTTCCGCCTCCGGTTAACGGCGAGGGAAAATTTCGATATTGCGAACCCCGTCTGAGTGTATTTTAACTCAGCGTCCCTTGTCAGTCTTCCAACTAACATAACGACATTAATATCAGCCATATCTAAGCCCTCCGTTGTTATTCGTCAAGCTTGATGAACAGATATTTCAGTATAGACGATTGTAGTTTAAATGCTTTATCCAGGTCCGCGATCTTTTCGGGGGCGGTTTCAATCTCGTAGCAGATATAATGGCCCCGCTCCTGTTTTTTAACAGGATACGCGAGGTCCCGCTCACCCATATCGATTTCGTTCGTGATTGTTGAACCGGAATTTGTGAGTTCCTGTTTTACAAATTCCTTTCCTGATGCAAATTCCTCTTCCCGCGGGGGGAAGATCAACGTAACCTCATATTTTCTCATGTATCCTCCTTATGGACATTTGCCCGGTTCGGTACCGGGAAAGAGGTTCATCACAGTAGCAAAAGGCCTCCGTTCTGTCAAGTAGGCATTCTTCAGTCCGCGAGTACCGATTCCGCGATTTCACGAAACCCCCTCTCCGATATAAGCGGGACTTTTGTCTGCTCCCGCCAGTCGTCCCGGAGGTATCCCCATGACGCCAGCCGCGGTATTATCCGGGGATCGTTATTGCGGATAACGTTGTCTATCTGGTCTTCAATAAAGCAGGCCCTCCCGCCGTTTTTCAGTTCGGCCCCGTCCAAAAAAGAACCCAGCAGGGCAAGCTTCTCCCGCCCTTTTGCATAGTGGATCCGTTCTTCAGGCCAGGGCAGATTGTAGTAATCGAGAATAATTGAAATGAATTCCGGGGCTTTCGTTGACAGGATATGGACCCTGCCGCACCGGGCGAACCTTTCCAGAAACGGCCGCGTTGCCGGGAACATGGGGTGCAGGGAAAGCCAATACTCCCGGTGTTCTCCGTACAGTTTCGTACGGCCGATAAAAAACTGTTCATGGTAGCTGTTCAGCGTCTCCTCTCCGATTTTTTTCGCGAGGGCGTCGAAATCCTGCTGGTCCTCCAATGGAATTCCCTGTTCCACCGCGTAATGCAGCACAAGGTAATCCTCGGCATCCCGGATATAGGGACGGACCCGGTAAAACTGTTCTTTATCGGCAATTGATACAGAGTCCGGGCAGCGGCCCTTGTACCGGTGGTAGCCGATCCAGGACGACGCGTAGCACTCCGCTGCCGAATCGCAGAGCACGCCGTCAAAATCCAAAAACAGGTAAGCTGTGTTTTCCATATTCATTTTGATTTTCCGGACCATCGTGAAAAAAACGCGGCCCCGCGTGAAACGGGGCCGCGTCTGCTTTATCCTATCTCTATTTACATCAACTTTTCATCGGCCGAGGGTCTGTTATTCACCCTCTAAATTGTATAGATAGTTGAAGTAATCCATGTCCGTGGTCAATATTTTTCTAAATTTCGGGAGCAGTTTGCGGTACGATTCGATGGACCTCCAGAACTTAAAGAATTCCGGGTCCTGCTCGTAGGCCCCCGCGTATATGGTCGTTGCTTCAGCGTCGGCCTTTCCTTTTATCGTCTCCGATGTTTCATACGCCGCGGAAAGGATCGTTTTCTTTTCGTTCTCCAGCCGTCCTAACCATTCGGCCTTTTTCCCTTCTCCGTAGGAGCGGTAGGCCTGAGCAATTTGGTTCCTGTCTTTAATCATCCGCTGATACACACTTTCGGTAAGGTCGTCGGAATACCGGATTTGCCGGATAATAATATCGACCAGCTCGATGCCGAACTGGGGAGCTACCTCGCTTGCCCGTTCGTATACTTCGGCCGACAGCGATCTCCGGCCTTTCGAGATCCTGTCATAAACGGTTACCGTATCGGTAAGCTCCGAAAGCTCTTCGACGCCTTCTTCATCATCTATTTCCGCCTGCTGGAGCATGGCCTTCCGTTCTATTTCATTGATAACGTTGGAGTTCCGTACCGCTTCCCGCAGAGGGTTCCTGGAAATAATCGTCCGGATGGAACTGTCGATAATATCGTCCAAACGGGCGTATCCCTGTTCCATTGTTGTCGCGGATTCATAAAATTTTTGTGTATCCACAATTTTCCACCGGGCCGTGGCATCCACCCAGATAAACTGGTTTTCCTCCGTCGGGATGCGCTGGGCTTCTCCGTCCCAGGCAAGGATTTTTTTCGAATACCGCCTGACATTGTCCACTAAGGGCGCTTTTATCTTTATTCCCGCTTCGGTCTGCGTGCTGATAATCCGTCCGAACCGGAGGACCACCGCCTGCTGACCTTCTTCGATAACATAGAATGGTCCTAACAGGAGGAAAATGATAAAAAATATGACAATGATAACAAGTACTGTAATTAATTTTTTCATTCCGTACCTCCTTGGAACTGGTCCCGCAGCTGCTTCAAGGGAATGAAGTTTTCCAGGTTCCTGTCGATCAGGTCCGTTTCTTCGGCGGCTTCCCGAAATACGTCTTCCATCATCTCGATATACAGCCTGTCCCGGGTTACGTCTTTGCTTTTCGCGTATTCTATATACACCGACGCGAACCTCGATACATCACCCCGGGCGTTGTTGACCCGCTCCGCGGCATACCCTTCGGCGACCTGGATCATCTGGTCCGCCTGTCCCCGGGCCTTCGGTATTTCTTTATTGTAGGCTTCCTTCCCTTCGTTAATTAACCGGTTCATGTCCTGTACCGACTTGTTGACGTCTTCGAAGGCGTCCTGCACCTGCCCTGCCGGGGGAACGATATTCCGGAGTTTTACGGTGGTTACGTTGATACCCAGCCCGTACTGATTAAACAGGTCGTTCATCTGCTCCTGTCCCCGCAGCTCGATGTTCGCCCGCTCCGAACCGATGACGTCCAATATGGCCCGGTCGCCAACGAGCATGTTGACAACCGACTGAGAGATGTCCCGGATTGTCTTCGTCCTGTCTTCCACATTAAACAGCCAGGCCCTCGGGTCGACGATCCGGTATTGGATAATCCATTCCACATCGACAATGTTTAAATCGCCGGTGAGCATAAGGGACTCATCCTGAAAATTACCCGGGGAGTATACGGTATTTACCCCCGCCCGTTCGGTCCTGAAGCCGAAGGACATGTTCTGTATTACCTGGGTCGGCACATTGTAATTCTTCTCAATTCCGAAGGGGAGCTTAAAATGGAGCCCCGGGGTTGTTGTCCGGTTTACCTTTCCAAACAGCAGAATGACCGATTCTTCAGTCTGATCGACAACATACAAACTGGACGCGATAAACACAATAACAAGTATAATCGCGAGGATAATAATTACCAGCTTCGGTTTAAGTTTAAACTGCTGATTCCTCGGCGTAACGTCTTGTTCTGACATAGTACCTCCTTTTAAAAGTCTATACATGTAGGGTACTCAATTGCGGCAGTGCAGTCAAGGAGAAAGGGAAAGCTCGCTTGACAATACTTCCGACGGAACCTAAGATGACGGCAATGAAAAAACGATTGATAACCTCGGCCCTGCCCTACGTTAACAATATTCCCCACCTCGGCAACCTGATTCAGGTCCTCTCGGCGGATGTTTTCGCCCGGTTCTGCCGTCTCCGGGGTTATGAAACCCTCTACGTCTGCGGGACCGATGAATACGGAACAGCTACGGAAACAAAGGCCATGGAAGAGGGAATTACGCCGAAGGAACTCTGCGACCGGTATTACACGGTGCATAACGATATCTATTCGTGGTTTCACATCAGCTTCGACCGCTTCGGACGCACATCGACACAGGCCCAGACGGATGTAACACAGGACATTTTTTTAAAACTCGATGCCGCCGGCTACATCAACGAAAAAACAACGGAACAGCTCTTCTGCGGTTCATGCGGCCGTTTTTTGGCCGACCGGTATGTCCGGGGCACCTGCCCCCGCTGCGGTTATGAAGATGCCCGGGGCGACCAGTGTGAAAACTGCGGAAAGCTCTTAGACCCTGTCGATTTGGTCCGTCCCGCCTGCGGGACCTGCGGAGCATTGCCTGAGACGCGGTCCACGAAACACCTCTACATCGACCTGCCGGCCATTCTTCCGAAACTCGAGGCGTGGATGAAAAAGCGGTCGGCGGAAGGGTTCTGGGCGCGTAACGCGGTGCAAATGACAAAGAGCTGGATTCGGGACGGCCTGCACGAGCGCTGCATTACCCGGGACCTTACATGGGGGATACCCGTTCCCAAAGAAGGGTTCGAGAAGAAGGTGTTTTACGTTTGGTTTGACGCGCCTATCGGATACATCTCGATAACGGTAAATCATACCGCGGAGTGGGAACGGTGGTGGAAAAACCCCGATGAGGTCGAACTGTTTCAGTTTATTGGGAAAGACAACATTCCGTTCCACACCGTCATTTTCCCCTCTTCCCTTTTAGGAAGCGGAGACAACTGGACCACCCTGTATCATATGTCTTCAACGGAATATCTCAACTACGAATCGGGAAAATTTTCAAAGAGTAAAGGCGTCGGCGTATTCGGCAGCGACGCGAAGGACACCGGAATATCCGCCGACGTGTGGCGTTTTTACATCTACTACAACCGGCCTGAAAAATCGGACGCCGTCTTTACCTGGGACGACATGCAGGTAAAGGTAAACTCGGAACTCATCGGCAACTTTGCCAACCTCGTAAACAGGACCCTCACTTTCGCGCGCCGCTTCTATAACGGCCGTGTTCCCGACGGCCGGATAGATACCGTTTTATGGGAAAAAATACGGGAGTCGGAGAAGAAGATAACCGGCTTCTTGGAACGGGCCGAGTTAAAAGAGGCGTTAAAGGAAATACTAGCCTTGAGCTCCATGGGGAACAAGGTTTTTCAGGACGGCGAGCCCTGGCGGACACGGAACGAAGAACCGGAAGCCGCGGCGGACCTGCTATGTAATTTAACCTATCTGGTAAAAGACCTGTCTATTCTCCTGTCCCCCTATATTCCCGAAACCTCGGCAAAAGTTATGGGCTTTTTGCGGACAGAGGACCTTTCCTGGAAAGACCTTGGAAAAACCGAAGGACTCGGCCGAATCGGAGAGCCGGCCATCCTCTTTCAGCGCCTGGAAGATGATCATATTACCGCGCTGCGGGAAAAGTTTGCCGGCACCCAGCAAGAGCGGAAAGAAAAAAAGGAAAAGGAGAATTCAGTGGAACAGTTATTTACAGAAAAAGTGGACCTGCGGGCGGCGAAAATTACCGACATCAGGCGGCATCCCGAAGCGGACACCCTGTACATAGAAACGATAGATGCCGGTGAAGGAGAGGAACGGCAGATTGTGTCCGGCCTCGTTCCTCATTACAGCGAAGAAGAGCTTCTTGGGAAAACCATCATTTTGGTTGCAAACCTGAAGCCGGCAAAACTGCGGGGCGTAAAAAGCCAGGGGATGCTCCTCGCGGCGGAACAGGGAGAGGGGGAAGCTGAAAAAGTTGAAGTCCTCTTTGTAGACGCCGAGCCGGGGGACCCGGTCCTTCTCGAGGGGCAGGGACCGAAACCGTCTTCGGAATACACGAAATTAAAAATCGACCATTTTTTTGAAATTCCCCTTACCGTTACGGACAATACGGTTTTCGTCGGGGAAAAACCCCTCGTCTGCGGCGGGAAGCCGGTCCGCACCCGGACAATCAGCCGGGGGAAAGTCGGCTGACAGTGGGCAGCGTTACCCTCACGCCCTGTCCGCTGGAACAGCTCCCGGGGTCGGACAATCTCTTCCAGTCGGGCTTCTGGGGCGCTTGTAAGGAACAATTCGGTCAGCGGGCCCTGGCATTCACTGTCGGGAAATTTCCGCTGGTGGTATACATTCGGAAGTACGGCCCGGGGATGACCCTGGCATACGTGCCCCACGGTCCGATGATGATCAATCCGGAACGGCAGGAAACACCCCCGGAAGAGCCGGGAACCTATCTCATGGAAATAACCGAAGCGCTGCTGCCGCACCTCCCGAAAAACTGCGTTTTTGTCAGGTTCGACCTGCCGTGGAGGATGTCGGACGATTATGTCGGTTTCGTCGGAATCCATCCGCCCCTGGTCAAGGCACCCGTCGATATTCAGCCGCCGAGTACGGTCATCCTCGATATATCCCGACCGGAAGATGAAATTCTCGCGGGAATGAAGTCGAAAACCAGATATAATATCCGCCTTGCCGAAAAGAAGGGCGTCGTTGTCCGGGAAGCCGGGACCGAAGAATTAGAAGAGTGGTACGAAATGTATACGGAAACGGCAAGGCGGGACCAGATAACCATCCATAAAAAAGAATACTACACCGGACCGTTTTGCCTTGCCGAAACATTTCCCGGCCCGAAACCGGAATTACAATTATTTATGGCTTCCATTGACGGAAAAAACGCCGCGGGAATTATAACCGCGGCATTCGGCGGCAGGGCAACGTACCTCTACGGGGCATCGAACAATTACAAGAGAAATTACATGCCCGCCTACGCTCTGCAATGGCGCGCCGTCCGCCGGGCGAAGGAACAGGGCTGCCGCGGCTATGATTTTTTCGGCATTCCCCCGACGAATGATCCCGACCACCCGATGCACGGCCTGTTCCGGTTTAAAACCGGCTTCGGCGGCGAGATTGTCCACCGTTTCGGCTGTTGGGACTATCCGGTAAAGCCGGTACTCTACCGGACCTCCCGCGGCGGAGAAAAACTGCGGAACTTTTACTATAAAAAAGTACGGAAACGGTAAGCGAGCTTTACTTTGCCGCGCCGAGAAATGATTCCGCTTCCGAGTTGATCTCGTTTACATTATCGATGTACGAGGTAAGGACTTCCTTCTGTGCCTCGGTTTTTTCGATAGACGCGTTTAACAGGTTAATTTCATCGGCATTCCTGCTTATTTTGTTATTGTTAATGCCGACAGTCTTGGAATTGGAGTCCATCTGTTTCTGCCTTTCTTCAATCTGATCTTCCAAATCGCTGCTAACGGCCCGGCTTTCGTCGATCTCCGCTTTCATTTTGGTATTCGCTTCTTCTAAGTCCTGGATCTTCGCCCGCGCTTCCTCTATGTCGACATAGGGGATTTTCGCTTGTTGAGCAAACACGGCCCCGGCGGCGGCGATAAGGACAACCACGACAGCCAAAATTCTCTTATACATATTATTTTTCCTTTTTATTTATTACCTGTTCCTTCCAAATGTCAAACAATTTTTTTTAGCCCCTTCACCGCCTCCTTGAAAGCATCCCCGCGGTGGAATTCGTTTCTAAAATGCTCAAACGAGGCACACCCCGGCGAAAACAGCACAACACCCCCGCGCCGTGAGCACTCCAGCGCTTTCCGGCACGCCGCGGCCAGGTCCTCGTAAGGCCCGCTGTACGCGGCCCCCTGTTGTTCCAGGATCGGAACAATCTTGTCCGTGCCGCTTCCCGAAAGAAGAACTATTGCCGCGGGTTTCCCGGCTATGGTTTCATAGGGTGTAAATATCAGTTCCTTATCCGTGCCGCCGGTAATAAGGACGCATTCATCGGAAAAACTCCGTACCGCGGAAACCACCGCCTCCGGGATCGTAGCGGCGCTGTCGTTGTAAAACCGCACCCCCCTTACTTCCCCGGCATACTCGAGGCGGTGAGGTATTCCTTTAAAGGCGGCGGCCCGGCGGCGGACGGTGCCGCTGTCCGCCCCGCGGAGGAGGGCCATAATTCCCGCGCAGAGGAGATTGAGCCGGTTATGTCTGCCCGGAAGTCCCACCTCCGGCGGCAGCAGCTCCACCGAAGTTCCCCGGCGGCAGAGCACTCCCGTGCCGTCCGCCCGAAGCCATCCCCCCTCCAGTCCGTTCGGCAGGGGAGCGTCGGAAAAATAGAGGACCTCCCCTTCCTTTTCCCTTTCCGCCCCGAAACTTCTGCCGTAGTCATCATATAAAAAGAGAGAAACGCCGTTCCGTCTCTGTCCCCGGTAAATTTCCTTTTTATCCTCTACATAGTCCTCGAACCGGTTATATCTGTTTTGATGATCGTAGAGAATGTTCGTTATACAGCTGATGTCCGGATGAAAAACATCCATTCCCCGCAGGTCCGCCAGCTGCCACGATGAAAGCTCCAGAATGACAGGAGGCGGCCCGTTTTCCGAGGCCGGCAGCTCATCGATAAACGCCAGGGGAGAGATGGTGATGTTTCCCCCCAGCCGTACGCCGGGGTAAAGGTCCTGCAAAATATAATGAAGTGCCGAAACGGTTGTGGACTTTCCCTTTGTCCCCGTTACCGCGAGAAGCGGGGGGTCCACAAGGCGGAGGAATACTGAAATATCGGTTTCCACCCGCTTTGCCGCAAGTAGATAGGGTGAAGCAGGGGGGACCCCCGGATTTTTTATTACCACGTCGGCGGAGCGGAAATCTTCGTATTCGTGCCGGCCTAAAACATAGCGGACCGGGAAATCCCGGAGCTGCTCCATGGAAGAAGAGAGTTCCGTTTCAGTCCGGAGGTCGGTAACGGTAACATCAGCACCCCGGGACGCGAAAAACCGGGCCGACGCGGTCCCGCCGCCGTGCAGTCCGAGGCCCATAACGGTAACCCGTAATCCGGCAATATCCTCAAGCTTGAAGCTCAAGGGAAAACTCCTTCATGTCTTTCTCGTTAAGATACCGGGTTATCCCGATATCGTTCCAGGCATCACTCCACCGCTTTGGGACCTGCCGTTTCATTTCCTCGAAAAGGGGCAGGTCCGGTGAAAACTCGTCCTTCCGCAGGGCATCCTGAATCCGTTCCATCTCCGGTTCGATAAAATGTACGGCCTCCACCAGATACGGCAGGTATTTTTTCCTTCCGGAAAAAGATACATCAACCAGGTTGAAAATAATGGTGCGGTATTTGCACACAAAGGGATAATAGGGATACATCCGTTTTTCGGGCGGAAGAAAGAGCTTTGAAAAAAATTTTGTCAATTCACTATCCATCCAGATACCCTGGACAAAATATCCCCGGCCGGTTTCTCCGATCCAGGTCTGGTCCACCGTCTGTTTTATGAGGAAACTAAGAAGCTTGCCCTGCTCCGAAAATGTCTGCTCGAGCGGGATAATGTCTCCCTCGAGAAACAGGTTATTGGTCCTGAACGCGGTGGTCGAATCGTTCGAGCCCTGCTTGATGATTTCCGAATCGTGGGGTTTGAAATGGAAATCGAGACGAAGCAGGTACAGATACTGGGCGTCCCTGAAGCGGAAAAGCTGAAAAAAACAGGGACGGAGGATCTCGGCGGGATCGAAAAAATAGGTCATCCCGGCAAAAACTTGGGGAAAAATGGCTGCAAGTTCTTCCATCAGCGTCTTCAGGGTCAAAAGATATCCCTTTTCGGGATTTTTCAGCTTTACATCATGATGCACGGGAAAACTGGGTATTGTAAAATCTTTTTCCGCCCGGATGAAAAATTCTTCATTTTGATTAAAGTGCAGAGTACACTTCTCCGTATCCTGATCTTCCGTCTTGCCGTGGATTATCTGGTTGATTTCAGGATCGGAGTAATTAATCTGAATTTTCCCATGCACTTGTTCCATCGGTAATTGAGTAAATATATCGTATAAATCGCGGAGTATTCAACTCTCTTTTTTCATCTCTTGACGGAGAGGGAGTAAATTTGCATAATACCCGGACGGACCACGACTGAAAGCTATATATTCAAATAAGGAGTTTAGTAAGTGCCTTGCGGTAGAAAACGAAAACGGCATAAAATTGCGACACATAAACGCAAGAAAAAGTTGAGAAAAAACAGGCATAAAAAGAAGGGCTAATCCATTAACCGGCCGGCAGTTGGGCTTTATATGAAGACGATCAGTTTAGTAGCGATTCTACTCTGCTTTTTAATGGTTTTCACGGCTGCTGAAAGTTTATGGGACAACGAGTTCAGCAGTTACGGAACGGGAACGCGGCAGCTGCTGCCCGGCCAAATTCTTACTGTTACAATCAATACGGACACAAAACTATCATTCTCATCAACAAGCTCCGGAGAGAGGGAGCTGGTTTTGACGTTTTCCGGCGGCGAAACCGGAAACCTCTTTTCCTTTCTCCCGGA
Organism: uncultured Spirochaetales bacterium; assembly: GCA_964440465.1. Classification (GTDB taxonomy): domain Bacteria; phylum Spirochaetota; class Spirochaetia; order SPDA01; family CAZSGZ01; genus CAZSGZ01. The sequence goes on along the minus strand of CAYTSI010000003.1, from coordinate 45,445 downwards.
AGCTGCCAGTACGCGGCGGGGCGGCACGGAGGGGGAAGAGGACCTTGCATTATCCGCCTCCATTGCCGTCCGTGTACAGGAAACTGACGATTCCGGCATGAGCCTTCTGCGGGGCTCCCGGAATACATCCGTAAGCGGAGGAGTACAGGCGCTTACCGTAAGCGGCTGGTGTAACCCGAAATCGGTCGCCGCGGACGGTACAATTCCCTTTCAGCAGCTGGCCGACGGCACCCTTACGTACCGGACGCTTCTCGACGGAGAAGAAGAAATTCTCCGGGAAGAGGACATTATTACGGCAATAGCCGCTCTGGAATCGGAAGCAGCGGATGATAATGACGAGGAGGGCGGTACAGGAACACCGGAAACAAAAACTTTGTCGGAAGAGCGGAAGGCGGAACTTCTTCTGCAGTATATCAATCAATTTCTCACTATAATATTTCAGCAATGACCGGTAAACAATTTTCGGAAACTTAGCCCGTCAATTCCAGTACCGTTGTATAAATGACGTCCTTGTCGAAGGGTTTGTCGAAAACCCGGTCCACTTTGTACTGTTTCACAAGGTTTTGAAAGGCATCGTTATCCACCGACACCCGTCCGGAAATAACGATAATTTTCAAACTGTCGTTATTTTCCCTGGCCTTCATAATCGTTTCAATGCCCCCCTGCTCCGGCATGACAATATCGATAATCATCAATTCGATTGTTTTCGAAGCAAGAACATTGATGGCTTCCACGCCGTTTGAAGCCTGATAGACCGCGTGCCCCTGTTCCTGGAACATCACTGCCAGTAATTTCCGGATAGCCGGTTCATCGTCTACTATAAGTATTGCCGCCATATGTGGTAGAGTCTATCACAAGACCGGCATTATTTGTATACAGAAACAGATTTTTTTACTAAGATGCGGAAAAAAGCGTCCATCGGAGTACCACCATGAAAGAAAAAGTAATACTTGTTATCAACTGCGGCAGTTCTTCCGTAAAGTATGAAGTGTATCATATGCCCTCCGAAGAAAGCTTAGGCCGAGGGTTAGTGGAACGGATCGGCGAAAATGAAGGGGTCCTTTCCCAGGAATCCATAAACGGCCGGATTTCCAGAGAGCTCGCCATTCAGGACCATACGGAGGCCATGGAGCTGATAAAAGCAGCCCTTACCGACCCTGCCAGCGGTATACTCGAATCGGTTGAAGAGATAGCGGGAATCGGCCACCGGGTAGTCCACGGGGGGGAGGAATATTCCGAATCGGTCCTTATTGACGAGGAGGTTATCAAGGTAATCGATAAAAACTCGGAGCTCGCGCCGCTGCATAATCCGGCCCACTTAATGGGAATCGGGGCGGCCGCTGCCATGCTGCCGAAGTGCAAACAAGTTGCCGTTTTCGACACCGCCTTTCACCAGACCATTTCTCCAGCTTCTTATCTGTACGGGATCCCCTACGAATTGTATGAAAAATACAAAATTCGGCGTTACGGCTTTCACGGCACCAGCCACCGGTATGTCGCGGAGGAGGCCGTAAAACTGATGAAACGTTCAATTACAAATACCAACGTTATTTCCTGCCATCTCGGAAACGGGGCGTCCATTACGGCCATTTCCCAGGGGAAATCGGTGGAAACCTCCATGGGGTTTACCCCCCTCTCAGGCCTGGTGATGGGGACGAGAAGCGGCGACATCGACCCGGCAATACTGTTGTATCTGCAGGAACGGGGATACGCTGCCGAGGAACTGAATGAAATGCTGAATAAAAAAAGCGGACTTCTCGGATTGTCCGGCATTTCCAACGATTTACGCGACTTGGAACAGGCCGCCGAAGAGGGAAACAAACGGGCACGACAGGCCCTCGACGTCTACGCGCACCAGATACGGCTCTTTATCGGTGCCTACGCGGCGAACATTGTCCGCCTCGATATTCTGGTTTTTACCGGCGGTATCGGTCAGCATGGAACACGGATGCGTGAGCGCATCTGCCACCGTTTGGAAAGTGTCGGGATCGTTATGGATTACCGAAAAAACCTCGAAGTAAGTTCAAATAAAGGGATTATTTCCGAACCCTACTCACCGACATCCATCTGCGTTGTTCCGACAAACGAAGAGCTGCAGATCGCGAAGGACACGTATCACATCATTTTCGGAGAATTGTCCAACGGAGAAATTTAAATGACAAAAGTTGTACTCCTCCGCTGTGAAACATACGACCAGAAAGAAGTTACAGCGGCCGTGAAACAGGGAATCGAGCTTTTAGGGGGAATAGAACAGTTTGTACGTCCCGGGGAAACCATTCTTTTAAAACCGAACCTTTTATTCGGAGACGATCCGAGTAAATGCATCAATACCCACCCGGCGGTTTTTTCCGCCGCGGCACAACAGTTTCTCGCCGCCGGGGCGCGGGTAACCTTCGGGGACCATCCCGGTTTCGGTTCGGTAACAAACGCGGTACGGAAAACGGGGCTGGCCGCGGCGGCGGAACAGCTGCATATTGAATTGGCGGATTTTACCAACGGGAAAAAGGTGGAAATTAAAAATCCCCTTATCCAGAAAACATTTACCATTGCCGACGGCGCCTTAGAGGCGGACGGTATTGTCAGCCTTCCCAAACTGAAGACCCACGGACTCGAACGGATTACCGGGGCGGTAAAAAACCAGTTCGGCTGCATACCGGGACTCGCGAAATCGGCTTTCCACATTCAGTATCCCGATGCCAGGGATTTCGGAAAAATGCTCCTCGATGTAAACCATTACCTCTCCCCCCGGCTCTATATTATGGACGGCATTATGGGGATGGAAGGCAACGGGCCACGGGGAGGAGACCCGGTCCGCATGAACGTTCTCATGTTCTCGGCAGACCCGATTGCCGTAGACGCGACTGTCTGCAGATTGATCGATCTCGATCCGGAAATTATCCCCACCATTACCTTCGGCTATGAAAACGGCATGGGGTCCTGGAAAGAAGAAGATATTGAACTTGCAGGGGACGATTTCCGTCAGTTTGTAAATCCCGGCTTTCGTATTGACCGGGGACAAATTCACGCTTTCCGGGGGCAGGGCCCCTTCAGTTTCCTTACGAATTTGCGCGTGCCGAAACCGTACATTCGCCCTGAAAAGTGTGTCCGCTGCGGGGTTTGCGTGGAGGCCTGTCCGGCCCGGCCGAAGGCCCTGCATTGGACGGCAGCGGGAAAAAAACAGCCCCCTGCTTACAACTACGGGAATTGCATCCGGTGCTACTGCTGTCAGGAGATGTGTCCCGAAAGCGCGATACATCTTCGAAAACCGCTTTTCGCGAAACGGAGGGGCTGAACGCCGCGGCTACGCCCCGGCCAGTTCAGCCGGCGTTTTCGGCACCCATTTCCCGCCGAAGAACTTCAGCCCGTAGTCTTCCCGCAGTTTTGCCTCAAGCCCCTGGTGCAGGTTTTCAGCGACCTGCCGAAAGGCGTCGTCTTCGATACTGTCGATGCCGATTCCGCTGGTAAGAAAATTTTCCAACAGCAGTTTCGACGCTAAAAACCGCCGGTACTTATCCACGGCAAACCCTAAAAAATCGTCCAGCATTCCCTGCACCTCCCAGGTCACCTGTTCCGCCTGCGAGTATTTACCGGCATCCTTGTTCTGGTCGGAAAACCGCACCGGCAGTTCCCGGGCAATTGTATCAAGGTTTTCCGTTACATATTGAAGATTAAACAGACCGGTCCCGCAGTTAAACAGTACATTTTTACCAGCGGACTCCTGCTCGGCCACTTCTTCCGCGGAAACTGCCGGCCCGATGTCCCCGGTAGTAAGCCCGTAATGGGCGTCCCGGACGAGGATCCCTCCCTTGATGTCTACGGGGGTCTTGAATGAAAAATCGAATCCCGCCTTTCTTCCGGACAACGCGAGCATCGCCACCTCAACCGGGTCCACCGTACTTCCGAGATTATCGACATTAGTCAAATAGACGAACCGTTTTCCCATTGAAAACAGCTCCCGATACACTCCGGCAAGGACAAAAAAATTCTGGCCGTGCCCCCCCGGAAGGGGGAGAATTGCATCTTTTTTTCCATAGGCAGCGGTAAAAATGAATTTCGGCCGTCCCTCTTCACTGTGGGTATATGCCGCTAACAGGGGCTGTATTCCCGTCAGGACATCGGTACTGTCGCAGTTCGCGGCATCAATCAGCGGTTTCAGGAACGGGCTTTTCGCGAAACCTTCATACGCCCCGGTAATTTCATCGTTGTTTTTAATACTTGTCATCTGAAACATGGGAAAAACCGGCTGCAGCGATGCCGTACCGTACCTGCTCTTGTACCGCAGCGCCTGAATAAGGAGGTTCCGCATTTTCAGTTCGATAAAACTGGGCCCCGGTGTGCCGTCCGCCTGTACAAAGCCGGAGGTAATTCCCTTCGATTTGTCTTTAATTTCACCGGCAAAGCGCTCGAACAGGTCCTGTTCTTCCTCGAAAAGCTGATGCTGATACCCCTTATTTTTCTTTTCGTCCACATAACTGGTGGCGGAACCTCCGTTGAGGATCCCGTAGGAAACGTACGGCAGGAGCATTTCCCCGATCATTTCCAGGTCCTCCCGGCTGAAAACCAGGTCATCCCCTTCCCCGCGGCCGAATTCTTCAACGCTCAGCGACGGGTTAACGGCGTGAATGTTTTCCAGTGCCCTTTCGCGGGGGCACCTCCACGTAAAGGTCCCGCGGATATCGATAATCCGCCGGCCGTCCACTTCCGGTATTTCCTTGACCCGGATAGGCCGGACTGAATCGTACTCTCCGTTGTTGTAATTGTTGAGGATCGCCGTGGCAAGATCGACATTGACTCCCTGTTCTTTCATCTTCCCGATTATCTTTTTTGAAATATGGACTTGATTGATCATACTGCTCCCTTAGCTTTTAGCCTGCAAACCGCTTTTCAGCAATCTCCCGTATTCTATCCAGTTCCTCCCGGAAATAATACAGTTTCCCCCTGTCGGCCCTCTGAATGATATCCGAATATTCAACAATATACTTTTTATGGGCGATTTTTTTTACGGCCCTGACAAACCGCTGTTCCAGTTTTTTCCGTTCCCCCGGAACATCACCGCCGGCATTGTCGAGGAGTTTCAGCAGCACCCCGCACTCCTCATACTTATTTTCAACGGCACAGCCTAAGAGCGTTTCATAAAACTCGGACAACTCTTCCTCCGAAAACAACGAAATTTCATCATGTCCGGGAAACGCGGTAAAGTACGCGTACCCCTCCATGGGAATACCGACAAAAGACCCTTCATCCCCGTACAGCAGCAGTCCGCCGGAGCAGGAAAAGGCCTTTTGGATCTTGTCCGGATAAAAGGCACCCCGGGTAAGGGCGCGGATTTTATTTTCCAGAAAAAACCTGGGAACATCCTCCGTCCCTCCCGTTTTCAAGGGCTCCGCGGTTGAACAGACGAGGAGGAACTCGACATTGTGTGTCTTCCGGGAAATACTCTGCCGGCCGCCGCGGTAGGTAATGTATTCCGATGAATAGAGGCTGACATTCCCCCGTTTTTCCAGCAGGTCCAGAATTTCGCCGTAGGGCATAATCCCTTCGGTATTATAACTTAACACAATATACCGGGCATCAATACGGTCTACCAGCCCCCGAAAGGCGGAAACGGCGGTGTTTTTGTAACAGAACTCCGATTTTGTTATGTTCCAGTCTTTTCGAATCCCCCCCTTGTCCAGCAGACGCCCCGTCCCATCCACGGTCAGCGGCTGAGGGGGTTTGTCCCACCGTGCGATTGTGTTGAGCAGATGGTAATTGCTCCCGTACTGGTGCTGGTTGTAGGGCGGATCTAAATAACACAGATCGAAACTTTGTCCTTCCACGGTTGTAGCGGCGTTCTCCGCGGTAACGAAACAGCGCCGTTCCCCGTCGATTAATACCGGGGCCAGCAGCCGCATGGGGCGGGTTATTCTGGAAAGGGCGTCTCCGCCGTGACCGCCGAAGCCCTTGTGAAAGGCCTTGAAAACCCCCGACGTATTGGCGTGGGTGGCCGCCTGGTAGAGCAGCGCGGCAAGAAGGACCTGTTTTTCCCGCGTCCGTACCGCGGGCAGGTCCCGGCCCGGGTACCGTTTTTCGATTTCCTCCCGCACCGTATCGATGAAAACGCCGTTTTCCCGGGTGTAAAAGAGCCGCTCCCGCCGGTAATCGGCCGATTCCGTCGATTTCGGGGCATAGAAGGTGCTGATGTACCCGTTTTCCCGGGGAGGCAGCCGGTTACATTCTTCGATTACCCCCTCGAGACCGCCGCTGTTAGGAAAAAGCCGATGAACGTCCTTCTTGTCCTCGGCAATGTGACAGGAATTGATAATATACGAGTACAGTTCCCAGTCATTCGCGTAAACGGAAAAGCCGAGGGACTTCCCGAGCCGGGAAACGGCCCCTGAACCGGCAAAAGGGTCGCTGAAACGGGAAACAGGGTGCCTCGTGTGGAGATCGATAAATACGTCCCGCAGAAACGGAATAAGGGCCCGTTTGTTGCCGATATACGCGATAAGCTGACTTGTTAGATACCGGTCATCCATAATTCTTTTCTTTCAACACTGTATATGGTACCATTTCCGCCTATGGAAGAAAGATTAACAGCTTTTATTGACTCCATCAACAGAAAAAATATTTCGGCCCTCTGCTACGATTCGAGACGGGCTTCGGAGGGGTCCCTCTTTTTTGCCCTTCCGGGGATACACAGCGACGGGAAGCTGTTCATATCCGACGCGGTCCGGCGGGGGGCTAAGACGGTTGTCTATGAGGGGGAATTGGACAATTTCCATCCGGGGACAACCTATATCCGGGTTACAAACTGCAGAGAGGCAATGTCCGCCTTCTCGTCCGCTTTTTTCGACAGGCCCTCCGAATCGATGTATACCATCGGAGTAACGGGTACCGACGGAAAAAGCACGACCGTCTTTTTTATCTATCAGCTTCTGCGGGCCTGCGGACTTCCCGCGGGGTATTTGTCTACCGTCCGGTTCAACACCGGCGCCGGTACTACGAGCAATAATTATCTTCGGCAGTCGACACCCGAGGCCCCGGAAATACAGGGCCTGCTGGCAGAGATGCGGGAAAACGGTGTCGAATACGCCGTACTGGAAGCAACGTCCCACGGACTTTCACCGAAAACACAGCGGCTGCGGGATGTTCATTTCTCCGCCGGGGTGCTGACAAATATTTCCCACGAACACCTGGAGTTTCACGGCTCCTTCGAACAGTACCGACGGGACAAGGCAAATCTGTTCAAAAATGTCCGCTCCGCGGTCATCAACGCCGACGACCCGCAAGCAAACTACTTTATCGAGACCGCGGCCCGGGCCGGTTCCGATATCCTCACCTACAGTCTGCTGCCCTCCGGCGAGGGGGACTTCAACGTTCTTTCGTACCGGCAATTGCCCGAGGCCCTTCACTGTACGTTTGCGTACCGGGGGCGGCAGTTTTCCGTCCGGCTGCCCTTTATCGGCAGTTTTAACCTCGAAAACTACGCCGCCGCCTTTCTCGCCGCCCGGGAAGCCGGAGACTGCCCGCCGGACATGCTCGCGGAAGCCGCCGGGGGCCTCGAGCCGGTCCCGGGAAGAATGAACATCATCGCGAAAGGCCAGCCTTTCACGGTTATCGTCGACTATGCCCACACCCCCGGTTCCTTTTCCAAGGTGCTGCCCCTCCTCCGCGGACAGACTGAAAAGCGTCTTATTGCCGTTTTCGGCTCCGCCGGCGAGCGGGACCCGGGGAAACGGCCGAAACAGGGAGCGGTCGCGGACACATACTGCGATATTATTGTCCTAACCGATGAAGACCCCCGGGGAGAGGACCCGGGTGCGATTCTGCGGGAGATCGCCGCGGGCTGCGGCGGGAAATCGGAAGGGGACAACCTCCTGCTGATACCCGACCGGCGGGAAGCCATACGGAAAGCGTTCTCCCTTGCCGGGCCGGGGGACACGGTCCTGCTCCTCGGGAAGGGGCATGAGAAGAGTATTATCTACAACGACGGGCCCGTTCCGTGGGATGAAACTGCCGCTGCCGAAGCACTGCTTACGGAACTTTTCTAACCGGACCGTCCCCGGCAGAAGCAGCGGGGAACAGCAGCACCTCGCCGATGCTTTCGGCCCCTGTCAGTATCATCAGCAGGCGGTCGATTCCCAGTGCCGCTCCCGAGCACGGCGGCATCCGGCCGCTGATTTCCGGCAGGTCCGCGTCGAAGGGTACGGCGGGGAGGCCCTCTTCGTTATCCCCGTCCTCCCCGTCCTCCCGCTCCATTGCCGCGATTTCCTCCCGCATGAATTCGGCCGCCGCTTCGGGGTCGGTCTCCTCGGTGAAACAATTTGCAATTTCTATTCCCCAGATATAGAGCTCCCACCGCTCCCTGCAGGGGGTGCCGGCCTTCTTTTTCGCCAGGCAGGGTATTTGGACCGGATAGTCGTATAAAAAGAGGAGGGGGAACTCCTCCAGCCGGGGTTCAATATACAGCAGGAAGATTGTATGAAAGTATTCCTCCCAGGTGCCGCGGTCGAGATCATACCCCGCCGCCCGGCCGGCCGCCTGAAAATCAGCGATTGTTCCGCACTGCTGTAAATCGATCCCGGTATAGCGCAGAAAGGCCTCCCGCACCGGCATAACGGCGGCAGCCCCGCTGTCGGGCAGCGATGTACCGTCGAACCCCAGGGCCAGCAGCAGCTCTTTCGTCAGTTCGAGGGAATCCATGTACCCGGCACCGAGGGTGTACCACTCGAGCATTGTAAACTCGGGGTTGTGGTGCCGTCCTGTCTGCTCGCCATTTCGGAAACTTTTTGTAATCTGGAAACAGCTGGGAAATCCGGCGGCAAGCAGCCGCTTCATCCAGACTTCCGGGGAGGGCACCAGACAGAGATCACCGGTAGTGAACACCCCGATATGAGATTCCGGTATCCGCACGGGGGCGAGCACCGGCGTCTCAACTTCGAGATGGTTTTTGGAACCGAAAAAACGGCGGACCGCCGACAGCAGCCGGGCCCTCTCCCCGGCTGCCGCTATCTGCTGCTCTCTTTTCATCCTAACGGAGCATACCATAAAACTGTATCCTTGACATTACTGCCCGAACCAGTAGTATTGAGCGGACCGAGGAACAGCATGGAACAACTGAAAAACAATTACCGAAAACTACGCGAAATACAACTGGCCGAATACGACGCGGCGGGCATACAATACAGACACATCGGAACGGGATGTGAAATTTTTCATGTAGAATGTGATGATGAAGAAAATGTGTTCGCCTTCATCTTCCCCACGCCGCCGCCGGACTCATCCGGACTGCCCCATATTATCGAACACAGCGTGCTCTCCGGGTCGAAACAGTTTCCGGTAAAAGATCCCTTCGCCCAGCTTATGCAGGGAAGCATGCACACCTTCCTCAACGCGATGACCTTTCCCGATAAAACGATTTATCCCGCCGCTTCCTTAGTGGAAAACGATTTTTTTAATCTCCTCCGTGTCTATGCCGACGCGGTCTTTTTCCCCCTCCTGCAGGAAGAAATTTTTCTTCAGGAAGGGCATCATCTCCACACCTCCGGCGGCGGTATCCGCCACAGCGGGGTTGTGTACAATGAAATGAAGGGGAATTATTCCAGCATAGAATCGATAGCAGGAGAATGGACAACACGCTCCCTCTTCGACCGGTCCGCCTACCGCTTCGACAGCGGCGGAGAACCGGAAGAAATTGCCGGATTGACGTATGCCGATTTTCTCGAGTACTACCGCGCCCACTATCATCCTTCGAACGGAAAGTTTTATTGTTACGGGAATATCCCGGCGGAAAAAATACTTTCCTTTCTCCACAGAGAAGTATTCCGCCGTTTCGATACCGCTCAGGCGGTGTCGTTGGCTGCTTCGGAACCGAAATGGGAACACCCCCGGCGCTTCAAGGTTTCCGGTCCCGCGTCGGGCAGGAAAGAGGCAGGGAAAGAAGACATGCTTTTCCTCAACTGGCTTACAGACCCGGTTACCGGGCCCCTTCATCTCCTCTCCATGGAAGTCCTCGCGGAGATATTACTGGGAAACCAGGGAGCTCCCCTGTATCAGCGGATCGTTGAATCGGGAATAGCCGAAGACGTATCACCGGTAAGCGGCCTGACCACCCATCTTTTCCAGGCGGTTCTTACCGCGGGAATCAGGGGGACATCAATTGGAAATGAGCAGGAATTCGAAAATCTTGTTCTTTCCACCCTGCGGGATGTAACGGCACAGGGAATACCGAAACAGGTAATCGAAGGTTCCATGAACAGGGTGGAGTTCAGAAACAGAGAGAAGCGGGGAGGGGTCCCCTTCGGCCTCCGGCTGTTAATCCGCGGTCTGCGGGGATGGCTCCACGGCCTTGACCCGGATGTAACAATGCGGTTCTCCCCCTGGTTCGGGGAGCTCCGGAAGCAGTACAAAGACAACAGCCGTTATTTTGAAAACATCATCGATACCTGCCTTATCCGGAACAATCACCGCTCCACGGTCCTGATACAGGCCGATACCGGCTACACCGTTCGTGAAGCGGTAATCGATGAACACAGTCCCGCCGTTGCCGAACGGGCGGAACGGGAAACGGCACTGTTCAACGCTTTTCAGGAAAAAACGGACAAACCCGAAGATGTGGCCGCCATCCCCCTCTTAAAGCGGGAGGACATTCCACGGGAAGTGGAACTGATTCCCACCCGCGAGGCGGGCCTTCGCGCGGGCGGTAGATTGTACACTCACGCTTTGAACACAAACGGTATTGTCTACCTCGATATCGGGTTCCCCGTAGACAACCTGACGGCGGAGGAACAGTTTTTCATGACCCTCTTTTCCAGCGCCCTGTATAAAATCGGATGTGACGGACTGCCCTACGATGAACTCTCCCGGACGCTTTTCGAAGAAACCGGCGGACTTACGTCGATGCTCGAAGGAAGCACGACCCGGGACGGAACGAAACTGTATCTATTTTTTCGGATAAAAACCCTGGAGACCAAATTTGAGAGGGGGCTTGCCCTGCTCGAAAAAATACTAACAACCCCGGACAGCGGCAGAACGGACAAAATTCGGGACATTCTCCTTGAAACGCGGAATGATATTTCGGCATCGGTTGTCCCGAGAGGAAACCAGTACGCAATGCTGACGGCGGCGCGCAATTTCCAGGCCGCCCTCGGTATCGAAGAGATCTGGAAGGGGGTTGATCAGCTCTTCTTTCTCCACCGTCTGTCGGAAATTGATGCAGCCGCGTTTTCCGGCATTGAAGAAGTATTTATCCATTTGCGGCGGAAGGTGCTGCATTCCGCGGCCCCGGTCCTGCAGATTACAGCCGAAGAAAACTGCCTCGATACTGCCGCGGCCCGTGCCGAAGCGCTCCTCCGCTCCCTTCCGCCGGGGCCGGAGAGCATGGGGCGCCCCGGATTCATGGATACGGCCTTAGGCTTTCCGCGTCTCCCCCAGACCGGGGCAAAGCCGGTACGCCTTGCCGTACCGGCCGCCGTCGGATTTGCCGGCGCGGTCCTCCGCGCTTCCTGGCTCGGGACAAGGGCGAACGCTTTGGAAACACTCCTCGGCCACGCCTTGAAAACCGGTTATTTGTGGGAGCAGGTACGGATGAAAGGCGGGGCCTACGGCGTGTCGGCGGGAGCAAACGGATCGGAAGGAATTTGGTCATTCACCTCCTACCGGGACCCCCGCTGCGGCACTACCTTAGGCACCTTCCGGGACGCCCTTGCATACGCCGCTTCCGGCAGCATCAGCGGTACCGTTTTGAATAAAGCCGTAATCGGCACGGTGGGCAATGAAGTGAAAAAGCTTACCCCGGGCATCAAGGGATTTATCGGATTTCGGAGAAAATTATACGGCATTACCGATGAAGCAAGACAAAACAAACGGGATTGGGTCCTCTCCGCCGCGGCTGACGAGCTCAAACATTCCGCGGAATGGCTGCTGCACAACTACAACTACGGGGAAACGGCCCTCATTGCCGATGAAAAAACGCTTTCGGACTTCGGGGCATCGGCGCCGATTATCCGCCTTCCCGTATAAACGGGAGCGTTTTTACCACCCCCGCGGTAAACAGCTGAAATGAGTGGTAAAAAATAATCGGGAGAAGGACAACACCTAACAATTCGGGTGAACCGGAGAAGAAGGTCGCCGCGAAGGGCACCCCCATCGCCGCGCTCTTCTGACTTGCCGTGTACAGAGCGGCTATCCTGCTTTGGTGTGAAAGTTTTATAAGCTTCCCTCCCCGGTATGCCGCGGCGGCAAAAATGATGTGGACCGCGGCAAGATATAGAAACGGCAGCAGCATCTTCTTCATATACGCCTTAAAGACCGGATTTGCCGCGGCCTTCGCGAACGAAAAGAAAATGATGATAATTATCAACACATTGCTGATTACCTTCAGCAGGGAATTCGCGGCATCCGCCTGATCCTTGAGCCATATTCGGGCTGCTTGGCCGGCCGCTGCCGGCGCTAACATTTTGTATCCGAGGGAGGACAGCACCCGAAACAATTCGGCGGCGGCCATCCCCTGCCCCGCCCCCCGCATCAACAACGAGAGAAGCATAGGGGTAACAACAATGCCGATGATGTTTGCGACGGCCGAGTTGAACATACTGCCGGCCGTATTTCCTCCCGAGATGTGGGTGAACACAATACAGCTCGAAACGGTTGTCGGCAGACACGCGACCGCGTACAGTCCGGTTAACACTTTTCTGTCCATAGTCCCTCTGAACGGGAGTGTTGTGCAGAAAACAAAGGCCGGTATAAAGACAAAAATAAAGAGCTGAATATACACATGCAGCCGGTATTCTTTCAGCCCCTCCTTTATTGAATGGGAAGGAAGTGTAAACCCGGCAATAAAAAACAACATGATGATAATCGCCGCAGCACTGACGCCCCGGGGATTCGCGGCGACGCCGATGCCGGAAAAGAAATAGCCGCACAGCAGGGCGATGAGTATTCCCGCCAAAAACCAGTAGCGTTTCATGATGTATTCCCTCCGGAAACACCATAATACAACTTTCCCGCCGAGTCGAGTAATACGTGTGCTCAAGCAAATATAAAAATCATAATTTTTTTTTGGTATTCTCATATTTCTTTAACATCGTAACGCTACCATTGCAAAAACCCACAATAAAGGAACAGCTATGGTAACCGATATCGCGTACAGAAAGATACAGCAGGCGATCGAAACACAGAAGGTGCTTACCTTCACAACATATTCCTACCGGGCGGATGAACGGGATTATATCGATGCAATTCTCGACGAATACCTGATAGAGGCGGGACGGGAGGACTTGCAGAATCAGCTTTCCTACTGCATTCATGAACTGGCGGGAAACGCGAAAAAAGCCAATACAAAACGGGTCTATTTTTTCGAGCGGGGCCTGAATATCGAAAATGAAACCGAATATTGTATTGGAATGAATAATTTCAAAAATGAAACAATCGTAAATATTGATCATTATATACTAAAATTGCGGGAATACGGCTTTTACGTGAAATTCCAATTTAAAATTTGCAATGAATGGATAAAAATAGCGGTACGGAACAATGCCCGCCTCCTGACAGTCGAAGAAGCCCGGATAAAGAAAAAGCTCTCGGCGGCCCGAAAATATCAAGATATGACGGAAGCCTACGCCGATATTGAAGACACAAGCGAGGGGGCGGGCTTAGGACTTGTCATGATGCTCCTCATGTTGAGAAATATCGGATTAGAGAAGAATCTGCTCTCTATTTTTCCAAAACGGGACGAAACAGTATCGCTGCTTACTATTCCGCGAACTGTTCCTAAATAAATCCTGACATCGAATTAACGAGAATGTAACACTCATGTGGTAATAAACGGCATATGTTGGATGTTAAAAAAGAAAACGGCGTTATTAAAGCTCTGCCGGAAGTCAGAATTCACGATCAGTCAATTCGGAAAATTGCCTATAATATATACTACGTTCTCGGCGATTCTCTTATCACCGACGTTGCAGACCAGCTTAACCGGATAAAAAGCCTCGGGGCCGTCGCGGTTGTTGACAGAGAGATGCATAGTTTAGGAATTCTTATTAGCCGCGACATCACCGGATTGTTAAGCAGGCCCTATGGAAGAGACGTCTTACGGAAAAAAACCGCGGCGGAGATGTGCGTGGAGGTCCGGCGATTTACTATCCACGACAATATTTTCTCCGTTGCCGAGCATTTAGATGAGGACATGAAAAACTCAGGAATCCTTTACTATCTGATAACAGACGATAACAACAAATTTCATGGCATTTTTTCCACGAAGGGAATGCTCGTCCACCTGTCTCAGCTGACGACGCAGGATATTGCAACCGCCCGGAGGCTGCAGGCGAGAATTGTTAAAGAAAAAGAGTTTATCGATACTCCCAATCTAGAAATTGTATCCTCATCGCTGCCGGCAAAAGGGGTCGGGGGCGATTTTTATACAATCCATAAATATTCTGATTCCAGATGGCTTTTGGCCGTTTGTGATGTCTCCGGAAAAGGGATAGGAGCAAGTGTGCTTACCTCCGTTCTCTGGGGCATGATGAGTATTTACGATTACACGAGGGGTGTAAAAGCCCTTGTGCGGGACCTGAACAATTACATTGTCCAAACCTTTGAAGGAGAAAAATTCGTTACCGCGATTTTCATAGATTTCGATGAAAACACCGGAAAAACCGTCATCTGTGATATGGGGCATTCACATATTTATGTGTTCCGTAACGCGGAACTGTATAATTTAAAGACAAACTCCACGAACCTGCCCGTAGGAATAATGCCGGATGTTGATATCGTCCTTAATTCGTTTCAAATGAAGGAAAAAGACGTAATTTTTCTTCTAACGGACGGTCTTGTGGAACAGGTCGGAGTGAATGAAACCGAATATTCAATCACACGGATTGAGGCCATTCTGCAAGAGAAACAGGAATCGACCTTAGAACACGTCCACGACGCGATTCAGAAAGATTTTTCCACGTTTCGAGGAAAAAAACAACTGCATGATGATGTAACTTACATTTTCCTCAAATATTTAATCCCTCTACCATGCGACTGAAAAATCCCTCCGTACGGCAACGCAGTTGCGTTTTTCATTAAAAACCACACCGCAGTTCCAATATTCGACTGCCGCGAACATTGCGTTTCCACCGTCGTTTTCATCGCTTATCGAAGAGGTATATGTTACATATTTTTCCATTTCCTCAAAATTGTGCGCTTCGAAACAATCCATCCGTTTTCTATAAAATTCATTCCATTTTTCAATTTCCTGAAATCCGCGCCCTTCATCCTGCACAATGATGTGAGCGTGATACTTGCTGAAAGAAAACCACACATTTACTTTTTTCGACTGGTCTTGTTTATTTCCATGCTTTACGGCATTTTTTATTAACTCGCTTACCTGCTGTTCTAAAATGTTAAAATCCTGTATTTCCGCGGGTGCCCGCTGTACAATAAGGCTGGTAAAATAGCGGATCCGTTTAAAATCGCTTGGGAATTCGGCGGGAATCATCCCTACCTTATTGAACAGATCATGCTTTCCGTCTATGAGAATTTCCTTCTGTCGTCGAGGCACACACCGTCCTTTTTTTTTTTTAATCTTTTCAAGCACCGTCTCTATACTGTCGGATATCGGCAAAAATCCTTCCAATTTTGTAAGCTCAATGACTTTCTGAACGGAACCGTTTATGTTGACAAACCACAAGCCGAGACGTCTTTTTTGAAATTTTGAATACGCGTAAATAAGGGTGCTGACACCGCTTGAATCGAGGTAGGTCAATTCCTCACAATCAATGATATATACATCCACCTGTCTATTGTCGACATTGTCGATGAATTCTTTCAATGAAGGAGAAGTATACATATCCAGTTCACCTGAAAGGGTTATCAGGTTGATATCTTTTTCAATTTCTTTTACATTAAACTCCATTCTTATTCTCCATTACGTACGGTTACCCGTATACTATTGGCCGAATATTAAAGAAATATGTGAATTGTGTAAAAAAGGAATTATATCGGTATGGCGGAAGAACAGCAGAAAATTATCTATTCCATGGTGCGGGTCGGAAAAAAACATAATCAAAAGGCCGTATTGGAAGATATCTCCCTTTCGTATTTCTACGGCGCGAAAATCGGCGTTATCGGATTAAACGGTTCCGGGAAAAGCACGCTCCTCCGGATAATGGCGGGAAAGGACACCGATTTTCTCGGAGAAACCGTACTTGCCGAAGGCCATACCATCGGGTTCTTAGAGCAGGAACCCTTTTTAGAAAAAGGGAAAACAGTACGAGAGATTGTCGAAGAGGGCGTATCGGAAGTGACCGCTCTGCTGCGGGAATACGATGAAATAAATGAGAAATTCGCGGAACCCATGTCGGACGAAGAAATGGACAAACTGCTTAAGCGGCAGGGCGCGGTCCAGGAAAAGCTTGACGACGCAGGGGCATGGGAGCTGGACTCCCGGCTGGAAATGGCGATGGACGCTCTCCGGTGTCCTCCGGAAGAGTCGCCGGTGGACAACCTGTCCGGCGGGGAGCGGCGGCGGGTGGCCCTGTGCCGGCTGCTGCTGCGGAAACCGGACATTCTGCTGTTAGACGAACCGACGAACCACCTGGACGCGGAAACCGTCGCGTGGCTGGAACACCATCTGCAGCAGTACGCGGGAACGGTCATCGCGGTTACCCACGACCGCTATTTCCTCGATAACGCGGCGGGATGGATACTGGAGCTCGATCAGGGACGGGGAATACCGTGGAAGGGGAACTACTCCTCCTGGCTCGAACAAAAGCAGGAACGTCTCCGGTTAGAAGCAAAGCAGGAGACCGGCCGGCAGCAGACCCTGCAGCGGGAGCTGGACTGGATTAGAATGAGTCCGAAGGGACGTCACGCGAAATCAAAGGCCCGGGTTAGTTCCTATGAAAAACTGCTGGAACAAAACGGGAAGGAACGGCAAAAGGAGCTGCAGATCTATATCCCTCCGGGCCCGCGTTTGGGAGACGTAGTAATTGAAGCGGAACACCTGAAAAAGGGATACGGAGACACACTGCTGATGGATGGTATTTCTTTTACTATTCCGCCGGGGGCCATTGTCGGCATCATCGGGCCGAACGGCGCGGGAAAAACAACCCTGTTTCGAATGATAACAGGGGCGGAGGGACCCGACGGCGGCAGTGTGAAGGTGGGGGAAACGGTCCGGTTCGCGCATGCCGACCAAACGAGGGAGGTGCTCGAACCTGATAAAACAATTTGGGAAATGATTTCCGGGGGCCACGATATCATGAAAATCGGCCCCGTCGAGGTCAATTCCAGGGCCTATGTTGCCCGTTTCAATTTTACCGGCTCCGATCAGCAGAAAAAGGTGGGTGTGCTTTCCGGAGGTGAGCGGAACCGGGTACAGCTCGCGCTTATGCTGCAGTCCGGTGCTAATGTCCTCCTTCTCGACGAACCGACAAACGACCTGGATGTCAACACCATGCGTGCGTTAGAGGAGGGTATCCTGAATTTTGCCGGATGTGTGCTGGTTATCAGTCATGACCGCTGGTTTTTAGACAGAATTGCAACGCATCTCCTGGCTTTCGAGGGCAACAGTTCCGTTTTCTGGTTTGAAGGCAATTTTACCGAATATGAAGAAAATAAAAAGAAACGTCTCGGCAGTGACGCGGTCATTCCCCATCGGATAAAATACCGAAGATTAACAAGGGATTAGAGTTTTGTTAGCAAATAATTAAATTTCCTTTTTTATTGACATATTTTTGTTTTTAGAGTATATAAGGGATATACTTTTCATAACAGGTATTATTATACCTAGTTGGTACAATACCTCCTCTCCTTTTTCATATTGAGGCTGCCGTCGGCAGCCTCTTTTTTTTTAAGAGTAATTGACAAGGACACCCGCCTTTCATATCCTCAAGATATCGGGATATGAAAAAGACAGGTACCTTTATTCTACTTACCGCGCTGCTTTTGACCGTCTGCGGCACGGCGGCGGCCCTCGATGCCGTCCTGAACGGTGTCGATATAACCCTTGTCCTCGATGAAGACGGAAACGCCGATGTCTATTACCAGACCGAATGGAGCGCCTTAGACGGTGAAATGCACGGGTTTTACTTCGAAGGCACGGCAATGGAACCGGACTTTGTACGGAGCAGCTGCTTTGCCGTTATAAACGGAGATGAACGGGTCCCCCTGCGGATAGACCGCCTCAGGGAAGGGTATTACGATATCATTTTGGAAAAAGGCAGGGGGTTCAGCGGTACGGCACGGTATAACCTGCATTACCGGGGCAATCTTGCCTCCTCCGGGAACATCGGGCTTACCGCTTCGGATGAATACGGCGAACTGATATATTTCGACTGGGCACCGGTACGCTGGGACACACCGGCGGGACGGCAGACAGTCCAGGTGGTGCTCCCTTACAGTACGGACGGGGAACCCGTTACGGAAGACACACTGCGGGCAATTTCTTTCATGACCGAATCCTACGTCAACAGGGAAAACCGGATCGACTATTTCGGAACTCTCGGAGAAGACGGCACCGAGTATCTCACCATACGGTTCCACAGGAATTCGGCCGGCGCCGGAGAGCAGCAGCGGCTGCAGTTCTACCTTTCTTCCGAAAGCATACCGGGGCTTCGGAATACCCTCGCCGCGGCGGGAGACAGCACAGAGAGACCGGTTTCTATCCGTCCCGCCGCCGCCGCCTTCGGCATAGGAGTACTTTTTTTGGCCGGCGTACTGCTGCTGTATCGTCGGCAGCAGCGGAAATACAGCTTTTCGGTCAAAGCCATACAGGAAGTGTCCTGGACCGGGGATGATTGGGTTACCCCGAAAATACAGGTGGGAAATTACGCTGTTCCGGGAAAGATCGGAAAAACGCTGCACCCCGTGGAAGTGAGTCTATTCTTAGAGCTTCCGTTAGATGAAATTGCCTCTCTGTTAGTCGAGAGCATGAGGGAGAAGGCCGTTTTGACCATTACGGCGGAAGACCCCCTTACCGTACACATCATCAATCCGGACAATACCGATGATTCCTACGAGCAGCAGCTCCTTGCCTGCTTCCGGGATAACGGAAGCATCGATCATGAACAGCTTTCCAAATTCTACGAAAACGCCTTAGCGGCGGTACAGCAGAAAACATGGGACTGCGACATGGAAGCTACGACGGCATTCTACACTGAAAAACTCTCCTCGAAGGAGCTTCTCCCGGAGATCCCCGTTTACGAAACCTACAGCACCGTATGGACGAAGCTTTTTCTTATCCGAAACCTCCACCACTTCCGTTTCGGCATCGGCGAACAGTTTAAGGGGAATTATTCCCGTTTTATGAACTCATCCGCCTGCTTTGAAGGCTGCTTTACCCCGGCGGGGGCCCAAAACGCCTGCTATTCCGCCTGTCACAATGCCTGCCATTCCGCCTGCCACAGCGCGTGTCATTCCGCCTGCCACAGTGCCTGCCATTCCGCCTGTGTCTCCGGAGGAGCGCATTGATGGAAGACCGGTTGTCGTGGATAAACAGGCTCTACACTTCGATCAACGGGCGTTTGTTTTTTCGTGCCGCTGACAGTGTACTCATTGTTCCGCCGAACCGGGTCTACCGCCTCAACGCGGGGGGAATCAGAATGCTCTCCCATTTAGAGTCCGGAAAACCGATTCAGACGTTCCCCGGCCTATCGGGGGAGGAGCGTATTGCGGAAACGGAACGGTTTTTCCGGGCCGTCGAAGAGCTGTTCGTTACTGCAGAAAACGGCAGATATAGCGGGTCCAATCCCGCCTTTGAACCCGTAGCGTATGATTTTTCATACACGAAGCTTCCGATTCTCGCGGAAATTGCCGTTACCTACCGCTGCAATAACCGCTGTGCCTTCTGTTACGTGCCGGAACAAACCGGCAGGCGGAAGCGGCAGCAGCCGCGGGAACTGCCGGCGAAAAAACTCAAAGGTATTATCGATATTTTTACAACCGAAGCACAGGTGCCGTTTTTTTCCTTTACCGGGGGAGAACCATTGGTCCGGAAAGATATCGAAACCCTGACGGAATACGCCGCGGCACAGGGCCTGACGGTCAATCTCGTTTCCAACGGCACCTTATGCACCAAAGAACGCGCGCGGGGCCTTGCGAACGCCGGACTTGCATCGGCACAAATCAGCATCGAGGCCCCCGCCGCCGGCCTTCACGACATGCTCGTCGGCAGGCAGGGCGCCTTCGCCGAATCCCTGCGGGGAACAGAACACCTTCGGCAGGCGGACATACCCGTCCAGACCAACACAACATTGAATAGGGAAAATAAAGAGGCAATCCTGGGAATGCCTGCATTTCTCCACTCCATTGGGATACGGCGATTCGCGGTCAACCTGTTTATTCCCGCCGGCGCCGGAAAGGGACACCCCGAATTGTTTCTCTCCTACTCCGACGCCGCCCCGTATATCGGCCGGCTGGAACAGGAAGCACGGCGCCTGGGAATGACCTTTTTTTGGTATTCCCCCACCCCGTACTGTATTTTCAACCCCCTTGCCGAAGGACTCGGGAACAAATCCTGTGCCGCCGCGGACGGGCTGCTGTCGGTTTCTCCCTCCGGAGATGTCCTCCCCTGCTCCTCCTACGCGGAACCGATCGGAAACCTGCTTCAAGACGATTTTGAAACCATCTGGTTTTCGGGGCGGGCCGAATATTTCAAGCAGAAACACTTTGCTCCGCCGCAGTGCGGCGGATGCGGTTCTTTTTACGCCTGCCAGGGCGCCTGCCCCCTGTACTGGGAGTTTGCCGGGACGGGGGAGCTTGCAGGAGGGGCCAATGCCAGAGCAGCAGTCTAAAACGCTGGAATACCGGTTTTTTCCCTTCTCCCCCGGGGTACGGTTTGCGCTTTACGCGTTTTGCATGCTCGCGGGGCTGTTTCTGCAGTTTATTGTCTATTTCCCCGGCCACTCCGCCGCGGGCCTGATAATTATCGGTACAGGAGGGCTGCTGATGATCGGCTCGACCTATTCCAAAGTACCGAAAGACCTCGGTTTCGAGGAATGGAAACCGGTAACCGAAAAGGAGTTTACCCGGATCACGCGGAATTATGCCCTGGTCAAGCAGGCAAAAATTCCTCTTATCCTGAAGAAAAAAGAGGGAATGGCGGTATTTATCGGAATTGCTCTCTTTTCTTTCATATTTCTCGGTTTTTTCTCTATCGTATCGGCAAACACCGCGTTCCTTGTCCTGGCCCTGGACATCTCCCTGTTTCTGTATCCGCTGTACTTGAGCGGACATGTGCTGGCCCACGCGCCGAAAGAACTTGAACTGAAAATGGACCGGTTTGCCGCGGTAATGGGCTTACAAGAAAAATTGCGGGAAAATCATATTCGGATAACACCCTATCTCCGTTTCGACAAGGATTCCGAAGGCAATCATATTCCCGAAGACGTGCGGCTGATGCTCGAACCGAAGGGAAGACCGGATGATTTGGCGGGAATTCAGCTCCAGATGACCATCAACAACGGACCAAACGGCGCGGTCCCCTACATGTACGCGGTTGTCATCTGCCGGGGCCGCGGGAAGAGCTTTCAGGTCCTCCGCGATGCCGCCTGGCGGATACCGGGACGGCCCCTTACCGTGGAAGAGGGCGAAGAAGGGGAATTCACGTTTCTAGTCATCCGGCAGACAACGGACAACGGCGGATATCACACAACCGGCGGAAACTGTACGGCCCTGGCGGAAGAAATAGCCGGACATATAAGAGGGCTGCGATAACGATGAAAGATCTCGTCTCTGTAGAATTACAAATACTCACCCTCGCCAGGCAGGGACACTCCAGGGTTGAGTTCAAACGGCAAGCCGCGGAAATTTTGTGCGGCTGGTTTTCCTGCACCGGATTAGACATCTACATCAATGAAGGGGACATCGACTACACCTGGCAGGCCCGGCTGCAGCCCGGCGGCGGTTTTACCTTTCTGAAGGCGGACGATAATTCCGAAGACGGTTTGCCCCCTTCGAAACTAACAGTCCCCATTTCAATCGACAATGATAAAGAAGGGGCGGTAACCTATCTTCGGGAAAGGGGCAATCCGTTCACGGAGGAAGAACAACAGATATGCAGAAATGTGTCCGGAATTTTTGCCGCGGCAATATCCTTCCGCAACACCCAGGCGGCCCTGCGGGAAAGGATAAAGGAACTGTCGTGCCTCTATGAAATAACGAAAATTATGCAGAAATCGCCGGGGAGCCTTGAGCAGACGCTGCACGAAGCAATAAAAAATATTCCCTGTGCCTTTCAATATGAAGACATTGCAACCTCCCGGATTATACTCGACGGCCGGGAATATATTTGCGGAAAAAACGCTGCAAGCCAATACTCACTGAAAAGTGATATTGTTATTTCCGATGTTCCCCGCGGGTATATCGAAGTAATGTACAAAGACGGGGACGGCGATCTGGAGGAAAAACCATTTTTATTAGAGGAACAGAACCTTCTCGACGGGATTGCGAAACAGTTGTCGCTGTTAATTGAGGAACAGGAAGCGGCGGTAGAAAAAAAACGGCTGGAGAGTCAATTGCGCCATGCCGACCGCCTCGCAACCATCGGACAGCTTGCGGCGGGTGTTGCACACGAAATTAACGAACCCCTCGCGAATATCCTGGGGTTTTCCGAATTGATAAAAAAAGACGCCGGTCTTTCGGAGCAGACCGTCAAGGACCTGGACAAAATTATCAGGGCCTCCATGTTCGCCCGGGAAACGGTAAAGAAACTGCTGGTTTTTGCCAGTCAAATTCAGCCCGGTGAATCGGAAATTGATATCAACACCGTCGTTTCGGAGGGAATACAGTTTTTCGAAATACGCTGTGAAAAGGACGATATACAAGTTACAACTGATCTCGACCCTTCCATTCCGACGCTGTCGGCCGACCCGGGGCAGCTCAACCAGGTATTTGTCAATCTTTTTGTCAACGCAATGCAGGCGATGCCGGAGGGGGGGCAAATTCACATCAGTACCGAAGCAAAAAACGGAATGCTTTGTTTTTCAGTACAGGATTCGGGAAGCGGCATACCCGATAACATTCGGGACAAAATCTTTCTGCCGTTTTTTACAACCAAGGAAATCGGAAAAGGGACCGGTTTGGGCCTGGCGGTTGTGCATGGTATTGTACACGCGTACAATGGAAAAATAGAAATAAACAGCACGGTGGGAAAAGGCAGTACCGTTACCGTTTGCCTCCCTGTGGAAAAAATCGATGGAAGAAACGAAAACGATCCTGATAATTGATGATTCTCCGGATACCCTGGAGATAATAGCCAGGAACCTGAGCGAACGGGGATACAGGCTCCTTACGGCAACAAGCGCCGGGGAAGGACTGGCCCTGCTCGAGGACAACAACGTCGATTTAGTTATTACCGACTTGAAGATGCCGAAGGTCGACGGTATGGAAGTAATCCATCATATCAAGGACAATTACACCGCCACGGAAGTTATGATGATTACCGGATACGCCACGGTGGCCGGAGCGGTGGAGGCAGTAAAACTCGGCGCCGAAGAATATCTGGCCAAACCCTTTACGGAAGACGAACTGAACGCGGCGGTGGAACGGGCGCTGTGCAAACTCGAACATAAACGCTTTCGAAAGAGTCCCC
>CAYTSI010000003.1:14915-21785 GCA_964440465.1 uncultured Spirochaetales bacterium | reverse complement strand
GCGGTGGAACGGGCGCTGTGCAAACTCGAACATAAACGCTTTCGAAAGAGTCCCCGGACTGAAACTGAATCTTTTCACGGATTGTACGGGAAAACACCCGGGATGACACGGGTCTTCGAGATGATTACAAAGGTCGCCCCTACTCCGGCCACCGTGCTCATTACCGGGGAAAGCGGGACGGGCAAGGAGCTGATAGCCCGGGCCATTCATTACCGGAGCCCCAGGGCGGCGGAACCATTCGTAACAATCAACTGCGGTGCAATTCCGGAAAACCTCCTGGAAAGCGAACTTTTCGGCTATGTCAAGGGCGCCTTTACCGGCGCGGAAAAGTCCCGCGCCGGCTTTTTTCAAACCGCCCATCAGGGCACAATCTTTCTCGATGAAATCAGCGAAACAAGCCTTTCAATGCAGGTGAAACTTCTCCGCGTGCTGCAGGAGAAGGAAATTTGCATGGTCGGTTCTTCGAAAAGTATCCCCGTCGATGTACGAATTATTGCCGCTACAAATAAAAACCTCAAAGATTTGATAGACAAGGGGCTTTTCCGGGAGGATTTATTTTACCGCTTAAATGTCATCTCAATCGATGTCCCTCCTCTTCGTTCACGGAAAGAGGACATCCCCATACTCGCGGAAATATTTTTACATAAATACGCCGACTCCTACGGAAAAGCACCGGTCACCATGACCGAACGGGCGGAACACGCGTTAGTCCGTTATGAATGGCCCGGCAACGTCAGGGAATTGGAAAACATTATGCAGCGGCTTGTCATTATTGCCGGCGGCGGAGAAATCGATGTTCCCGACCTGCCGGAGATAATGCATTTTTCCGTCCGTTCCGGCAAACGGGAACTAAAACCATTAGCGGAATTAGAAAAAGAACAGATCCTCGCGACCTTAGAACACACCGGTAATAACAAGACACAGGCAGCGGAAATTTTAGGCATCGACAGGAAAACACTTCGGGAAAAGCTGCAGCGGATGGATATTCCCTAAAACCGGTACAAACCTCCCCACCGGTACATTTTGTACCGGCAGCGCAAAAAACCCAAAACTCCCCGAAATATTCGAGTAATTATAATTCATTGTCCGGCAACAACTTACAGCGATAGTGAATTTTTCTCCACCTTCGGCTATTCAGGCACGGATCCTGCATTACAAATGGTAGAAAACAAGCGGAGGTAGATCATGAAAAATATACTGGAAAAAGAACAGGTCCCGGACACTGCTGCTGTAGATTATTTTCCCGCCCTCTATGCAATTGGAGAATATGAAGTACAGTCGATTTGCAGTACCTGCATTCACGCGGACAGCTGCGTGTACCGGGGAGACGGAGAAAGGACCGTTGTCTCGTGCGACGAATTTGAAACCGCCGGAAAGACCGCGGCGGAAACGGCACGGGACAGAATGGACCTTCTCGCGAAAAACAAGCGGCCCGCGAAAGAGGGACCGCGGATTTTCAAAGGATTATGCGCGAACTGCGATCATCGTCAACACTGTCAGTACGCCGATACGGAAACCGGTATCTGGTACTGTGAAGAATACAAATAATGGAGAACAATATGGCAACAGAAACACTTGAAAGAACAGAACTAGGAGAACAGAAATCACTTTATGAAAATGTGGGCGCGCAGTTTGAAAAAGCGGCCCGGATGATGGAATTGGACCCCAATATCGCGAAGATTCTCTCATCTACCAACAATGAAATTGTGGTCCACTTTCCGGTAGTAATGGACACCGGCTGCGTACAGATCTTTACCGGCTACCGCGTCCAGCACAACAACATCTTAGGGCCCTATAAGGGCGGCCTGCGCTATCATCCCCAGGTAAACATCGATGAAGTACGCGCCCTTGCAACCTGGATGACCTGGAAAGTCGCAATTAACAGGATCCCCTTTGGCGGAGCAAAAGGGGGCATTCAAATCAATCCGGCGGATTACTCCCAGGGCGAACTGGAGCGGATTACCCGGAGGTTTACCTTTGCCTTAGGTCCGAATATCGGTCCCGAATATGATATTCCGGCACCGGACATGAACACGAACGCGCAGATAATGGCATGGATCCTGGACACCTATCTAACCACCGTCCCGCCGAACGAACGGCACAGGTCTATCCACGTAGTAACGGGAAAGCCCGTCGAATCGGGGGGCAGTTTAGGAAGAGATAAAGCCACGGGCCAGGGTATCGTATACACCATCGTCAAATGGGCGGAAGACAGGGGCCTGCCCCTTTCCGAACTGCGGTTCTTTGTTCAGGGATTCGGAAATGTCGGTTCCTGGACGGCAAAACTGCTGTGCGAAGAAGGCGCGGTCCTGCTGGGTGTGGAAGACATCGACGGTGCCGTTTATTCCGAGGATGGAATCGATCCGGTGGAATTAGAACAGCACATGCGCTTTTCGGGAGGTATCAAGGCATTCCCTTCGGCGGCAGCCATCACGCATGAGGAGTTTCTCAATATCGACGCGGACGTCTTTGTCCCCGCTGCCCTTGAAAAACAAATTACCGCGGAAACGGCGCCGCTTTTACGTGTGCAGATGGTTGCGGAAGGGGCGAACGGACCCACGGACACGGATGGTGACAGGATCCTCGAAGAACGGGGTATTGAGATCATACCCGATATCCTCTGCAACTCCGGCGGTGTTATCGTCAGTTATTTCGAATGGCTCCAGAACAAACGGAGCGAGTTCTGGGAACTCGAAGAAGTGGACACGAAATTGAAAAAGAAGATTATTACCTCCTACGACCGGGTGGAGGAAAAATCAAAACTCTACGAAACCGACCGGAGGACCGCGGCGTACATGGTCGCCTTGGAATACTTGGAAAAGGTTTACCAGGAACGGGGAATTTATCCATAACCGATCTTCCACCGCGGCCGTCTTCCTCTTTGGCGGCCGCTTTTTTTTTGCCCGCATTACCGTGAACATCAATCTTGAAACCTGCGTTGACCGCGGCAGACTAAAGTATTATGCTTTTCCCGGTGAAGAGGCGGCCGACAATGAACAGTAAAACCGAAATTTTTACCCCCGCGGCAATCGGCGACCTCCGCTTAAAGAACCGGCTGATACGGGCGGGCTGTTTCGAGGGGATGGCCCGGGCGGGACTGGTTACCGGCGAGCTTATCCGCCACCATACCGCCCTTGCCGAAGGCGGCATCGCCATTACCACCGTGGGCTACTGCGCGGTCTCCCCCGACGGGAGGGCCTTTGCCGACGAACTGCTGACGTCGGAAGCCGCGCTGCCGGGCCTGAAGAAGCTGACTGCTTCGGTGCATGCCGCCGGGGCCGCGGCTTCCATCCAGCTCGTCCACTGCGGATTTTTCGCCGACCCGAGGGTAATCGGCGGGAAACCGATGGGCGCGTCGAAGAAGCTCTGCACCTACCGGTTGTCGGTATGCAGGGAGATGACCGAAGCGGATATCGAGCGGGTAACGGAAGACTTTGCCCGGGCCGCGGAGAGGGCCCGGGAAGCGGGCTTTGAAGCGGTGGAGATCCACGCCGGCCACGGCTACCTCTTGAGTCAGTTCTTGAGTCCCTGGACGAACCGGCGGAAAGACCGCTACGGCGGCAGCCTTGAAAACCGCGCCCGCTTCCCCGCCGGCGTGGTCCGGCAGGTGCGGCGGCGCCTCGGCGACGGCTTCCCGGTGCTGGTTAAGATGAACCAGTTCGACGGCTTCCGCGGCGGGCTGGAGATTGACGAAGCGGCCGCCGCCGCCCGGGCCCTATCCGCGGCGGGAGCGTCCGCGATTATCCCGAGCTGCGGATTCACTTCCCGCACCCCCTTTGCCATGCTTCGTGGACGTGTGCCGGTAAAGGAGATGGCCTTTAATCAGCAGAATCCTTTTACCCATCTCGGCCTGCGGCTGTTCGGGGGCCTCTTCGTGCAGTACTTTCCCTATACGCCTCTTTTTCTGCTTGAAGGCGCCCGGAAAATCAAGGACGCTGTAGATATCCCGGTTATCTACGTCGGCGGGGTCCTGTCGGGGGAGCATGTTCGGACCGTCCTCGGAGAGGGATTCCCCTTCGTGCAGGTCGGCCGGGCCACTATCCGCGACCCGGAATTCACGAACAAGCTTCTCCGGGACGAAACAGCGGAATCGGACTGCGACATCTGCAACCGCTGCGTTGCCGCCATGGACGGCGGCGGAGTTTACTGTGTTTCCGAACAGAAGGGGCTGCTCGGCACATGAAGACCTACACCGATCCCCGGATGCATACCGCGGAACACCTCTTAAACGCGACAATGGTGCGACTCTTCGGCACCGAACGCTCTTTCCGGGCTCACATCGAAAAGAAGAAATCGAAGTGCGACTACCGCTTCCACCGTGATCTGACGGATGAAGAAGCCGCGGCGGTGGAACGGAACGTGCGGGAACAGATCGAGGCGGACCTGCCGGTGCTGGAGGAATTTCTCTCCCGGGAAGAGGCGTCCCGGCGGGTATCGCTGGAAAAACTTCCAGACAATGCCGGCTATACTATCCGTGTTATACGGATCGGCGAATACGACGCGGTCCCCTGCATCGGTGAACATGTTTCGACTACCGGAGAAATCGACGGTTTTACCATCGCAAGCCGCACTTTCGATAACGGCGTGCTGCGGCTGCGTTTTACAGTCGGTCAGGTGAGCTCGGACGTGCAATAGGGGCAGCGCGTTGCTTCCATATCGACCGAGGAGCGGCAAAAGGAACATATTTTTGTATTCGGTGCGGCTTGGACTTGTTCTTTCCTTTTAAGGCGGTTCATCGTCCTTATCACGTAAAAAATGACGATGCTGATGATAATGAACCGAACTAGGGTATTGATAAACTGTCCGTAATTTAAAGTGACCGGACCCGCCTCCTTAGCCAGCGCGAGGGAAACATAAGGCCCGCCGGGGCTGCCGTTCTTCAAAACAACGAACATATTGGCAAAATCCACCCTGTTAAACAGAAGCCCCAGCGGCGGCATTAATACATCTGCAACCAGCGACTGTACAATCGCTCCGAAAGCGGCGCCGATAATAATACCGACGGCCATGTCGAGTACATTTCCACGCCTTACAAATTCTTTAAATTCTTTCAGCAATTTACCTTCTCCTCCACTTATTCCAGATGTTTCTTCTGAAACCGTACTACCATGTGGACCACCGCTTCAACACGGCCGGCATTGGTAATTACATGGTCGATGTCGCAGTGATAATTGACGAAATCGCCTTCTTGTAGATCGGCGCTGTGTTCCCCCGCGGCAACCTTCACCTCCCCCTTGATGATCGTGAGATATTCCTCGGTTTTCGGAAAATGTGGAGAAGATTTTAAGGACCCTCCCGGCTTAAATGTCAAAAGATACATCTCGATGTCCTCTACCGTCGATACAGGCGAAAGTACCCGCAGATGGACCTCGTCACCTTCCGTGTCGAGGGTGGTGATGGAATCTTTCCTGGTAACGTTGAACTTCCGCGCCGTTTCAGCGCCGCCTGAAAGCAGGTCCTGGATTTCGACACCGAGGCCCTGGGCGATTTTCCACACCATTGCAACGGTTGGGTTGACCTTGTCCGCCTCAATCTGAGACAGCATTGCTTTTGAAACGCCGCTCTTTTCGGCTAAAACGCCTAAGGTCAGGTTCTGCTTTTTCCGGATCGCCTGAATGTTTCTGCCTACTAAGGGTTTTTCTACCGGTTCCATGTGTCCTCCTTGACGCAGGGCTGAAAGTTCGATATAATGAACAATAGTTTGATTTATCATACACCTTGAACGCCCCTTCGTCAAGGGAGGAGTGGAGATGAAACGGATACTGATAACCGGCGCCTTAGGCCAGCTCGGATCGGAAATAACCGCTGCTTTGCGAAAACGGTACGGCGCGGAAAATGTCGTTGCAACCGATATCCGTGAGGACGCGGACGGCGGCATCTCCGGCAGCGGACCGTTTTACGTCCTCGATTGCCGAGACGGCAGGAAAACAGCCGAACTCGTTGCCGGACACACCATCGACACGATCTATCACCTCGCCGCGCTCCTTTCCGCCACCTCCGAGGCACAGCCCCTGAGCGCGTGGGACCTCAACATGGACGGATTGGTAACGGTCTTGGAAATTGCCCGGGAAAACGGCTGCGCGGTGTTTACCCCGAGCTCCATCGGCGCCTTCGGGCCGTCTACCATCAAGGACTGGACGCCCCAAGACACCCTGCAGCGGCCCACATCGATGTACGGGATTACCAAGGTTGCCGGGGAACTCCTCTGCGATTACTACAACCACCGCTACGGCGTGGACACACGGGGTGTTCGGTACCCCGGGCTTATCTCCAATGTCACGCCCCCCGGCGGCGGAACTACCGACTAT
This sequence comes from uncultured Spirochaetales bacterium, assembly GCA_964440465.1. Lineage (GTDB taxonomy): Bacteria > Spirochaetota > Spirochaetia > SPDA01 > CAZSGZ01 > CAZSGZ01. The sequence goes on along the minus strand of CAYTSI010000003.1, from coordinate 15,477 downwards.
GCGGTGGATATCTATTACGCCGCCGTCCAAAAAAAAGAGTATACCTGTTTTCTGAAAGGGGACACCTACCTCGACATGATGTACATGCCCGACGCGGTAAAAGCGGCAATCGACCTGATGGAGGCCGACCCGGAAAAACTACGGCACCGTAACGCGTTTAACGTTACCGCCATGAGTTTCTGTCCCGAGGACCAGGCGGCGTACATCCGCCGGTACATTCCCGAGTTCGAAATCCGTTATGCAATCGACCCTGTCCGCCAGGCCATTGCCAACTCATGGCCGAACAACATGGAAGATTACGCCGCCCGGGTGGAATGGGGGTGGGAACCGGAGTATGATCTCGATAGAATGACGAAAGACATGCTTACGGTATTATCGAAGGAGGCATCACATGTCACGAAAAATGATTAACGACCTGCAAAATACATTTTCGGAACTGAAAGAACAGGGGCTGTACAAAGCGGAGCGGACCATCACCTCGCCCCAGGGAGCGGAAATTACTATCGCAGGCGGCGGGGGAAGCGGCAGGAAGGTCCTCAACTTCTGTGCCAACAACTACTTA
>CAYTSI010000003.1:0-14815 GCA_964440465.1 uncultured Spirochaetales bacterium | reverse complement strand
AGGCGGCGGGGGAAGCGGCAGGAAGGTCCTCAACTTCTGTGCCAACAACTACTTAGGTCTCTGCAATGATCCTGCCGTTATCAAAGCCGCGAAAGATACGATGGACTGCTGGGGATACGGCCTCTCGTCGGTGCGCTTTATCTGCGGCACACAGAAAATCCATAAGGATTTGGAACAGGAAACGGCCGAGTTCCTAGGCTGCGAGGACGCTATCCTCTATGCCGCCTGCTTCGACGCGAACGGCGGCCTCTTTGAACCGCTGTTGAATGAAAACGACGCCATTATCTCCGATGAGCTGAACCATGCATCGATTATCGACGGTGTCCGTCTGTGCAAGGCGGAACGGTACCGGTACGGCCATTCCGACATGGCGGACCTCAAACGCCGCCTCGAAGATGTAAAAAAGAATAGATACAGGCTGATCTGTACCGACGGGGTCTTTTCCATGGACGGCGACATTGCAAAACTGCCGGAAATTGTCGAACTGGCGAAGCGGTACGACGCCCTCGTGATGGTCGACGATTCCCACGCCACCGGCTACATCGGCGATACCGGCCGGGGGACCGCCGAGTTTCACGGGGTCCTTGGGAAAATCGATATCATTACCACCACCTTCGGAAAGGCCCTAGGCGGCGCCTCCGGCGGCTGTACCGCGGGGCGGGCGGAAATCATCGAAATGCTCCGGCAGCGCTCCAGGCCGTACCTCTTTTCCAATACCCTCCCGCCGGCGGTGACCGGCGCGACACGGGAAGCGCTGCGCATATGTAAAAACTCCCGGGACCTGATTGAAAACGTAAAAGAGAACGCCCGTTATTTCCGCCGGAAAATGGAGGAAGCGGGCTTCGATATCGTACCGGGGAACACGGCAATTGTTCCTGTCATGCTCTACGATGAAAAAAAGGCGGTTGCGATGGCGGACCGGCTCTTAGACGAAGGGATCTACGTTATCGGTTTTACCTACCCGGTGGTGCCGAAGGGCAAGGCGCGGATCCGGGTACAGCTCTCCGCCGCGCACACCCGGGAAGATATAGAGACGGCCGTCGCGGCGTTTATGAAAATCGGTACGGAGCTGGGTGTAATTTAACGTTTAAGCCGGATCCCCTTCTCTTCCAAACTGATAATCCCGTCCTTGTACAGCCCGCCGATCGCCTTTTTAAACAGCTTCTTGCTCATAGCGAGGCGTTGCTTGATTTCATCCGGGTCGCTTTTATCGTGAAGGGAAAGAAAGCCGTTTTCTTTTTGTAAGGCCCCCATGATCGTGTCCCGGGCCTGTTCGGAGGCTTCGGGAAAGTTCTGCGGCTTCAGGACCGCGTCGATGAGACCGTCCTCCCGGAGCTTCTTGATATAGCCGGTCTTCACATCACCCACGTTCAGGTCTTCAAATATTTCATCGGCATACAGAAGCCCCCGGTATGCGTTGTCGATAACGACGCTTACTCCTAGGGGGGAAAAATCGAACACTAAGAGAGACACCTGCTGTCCCTCTTCGAGAGCGGATATGTCTTTTTTAAAATGCGTATTCAGCTTACAGGTGCCGATAACTCCGGTTTTTTCATAATCGAGCATGAGATAGACAACTGTTTTGTCCCCGGGAAGGATCGGATCGGAACAGTACTTTTTCGGCACAAAGAGGTCCTTCGGAAGTCCCCAGCTTAAGAAAGCGCCGAAATCGGTAACGCTTTTTACGGTAAGGGCCGCGAACTCCCCTACCTTTGCCGCCGGCCCCGCCGTTGTCGCTTTCACACTGTCTTTCGCGTCATTATAGATAAATACCCGGAGGGTATCGCCGGCGCGGGTTTTCTTCGGCAAGTCCCCCTTCGGCAGATAGATGTCCCTGCCGTCGCCGTCGAGGTAGGCCCCGCCCTCTTTGGTCATTTTTACGATCCGTAATGTATTGAAATCCCCGATCTTCAACATGCTTCCATTGTAGCGGATTTCGGCAATTTATGCAGCCTTCCCGCGATATATTACCAGATACAATTCACGTTATATCGTTTAATACAGCTTGCCCTCAATATTTATTTCACTGCAGTAATTTGTATGCATGATCTTCCGGATCTCTTCTATTCCCTCCGCCCGGTTCAACGCCCACATGAGTTTCGTCGTACAGGTCTCGAGGCTCATGTCGTAGCTCTGTATCGCGCCGAGGTCGAGGGCCTTTTTCCCGACATCGTAGAGGTGCATCAGCGTCGCCCCTTCCATGCACTGGGTGTTGACCACAACCGGGATTTCCCGGTCCCGGGCCTTCCGCAGCACATCCAGGTATTCGTAGCCGATGTTGCCTGAGCCGTAGCCCCGGAGGACGAGGCCTTTGATACCCGAATCGAGGAGGTTCGAGAGCATGACCGGCGGTGTTCCCGGTACCAGGGTCGCCACGGCGATGTTCGGTTCATAGCCGGGTTTCGGATTGAGTCCGGATAAACTTCTGCGGCGTCTGTCCTCCCGCAGGCGTATATCGAACCGGACCTCGCCTAGCAAATCCCAGTTGACCGATTGAAAGGCGCCAAGCTTCGACTCGCTCACCTTGCTCGCCCGGGCGCCGGAGATAATATTCTCGTAAAACACAATCATCACCCCCGCGATGTCCTCTACGGCCACGCGGACCGCATTGATCAAGTTACGCCGGGCATCGGTTTCGATACGGTTCCCGGGAATCTGCGCTCCCGTCAGAACCGCCGGCTTTCCGATGCCCCGAAGCGCGAAGGAGAGGGCGCTGGACGTGTAGGCCATGGTATCGGTGCCGTGGGTAATAATGAACCCGTCGTAATCATCGTATCGCGCGGCAATCGACGCGACGATTCTGTCCCAGTGCACCGGACTGATATTCGTGCTGTCGATGTTGTCGATATATTCGATGCCGATTTCCGCGAGGTCATGGATTTTCGGTTCTATGGACAGAAGGTTCTCCAGTGCCCGGCCCTCGGGAGGGGCCGACAGCGTTCCCGTATCGTCCTCCTCCATAACGAGGGTCCCGCCGCAGAACAGGATAAGGATCTTCATTCTGCCATTATATTCAAAATTCGATGATTAGAAAGCGGCTAATGGGACCTCAGTACCGTTCCCGCCTTTCCCTGAACAGCTTCGGGCAGACTTGCCACGTCGGTGATAATGACTCGGTTTTCGGGATCCGCCTGCAGGAATTCAATGGCCGCCGCGATCTTGGGCCCCATGGAGCCCGCCGGGAACTGCCCCTGACCCTGGTAATGCCTTGCCTGGGCGAGGGTCATGGTATCAAGGTCCTTCTGACCGGAAGTACCGTAGTTTATGGAAACCTTTGAAACTCCGGTAACGATAATCAGCTCGCGGGCATTGACCGTTAACGCCAATTTCATGCTTGCAAGGTCCTTGTCGATGACAGAATCAAGACCTTCGAGCAGGCCGTTCTCGTCATAATAGACCGGAATTCCGCCGCCGCCCCCGGTAATTACCAGATATCCCTCATCCACAAGATGGCGGATAGACTCCTTCTCGATGATATCCAGCGGGTACGGAGATGCCACGTAGCGCCTCCATCCCCTGCCGGCATCCTCTTTGAGGATCCACCCCTTTTCCAATATAAGCCTGTCCGCTTCCTCTTCCGAATAAAACGGACCGATGGGTTTGGTGGGGTCCTCCAGGGCATGGTCATACCGGTCCACCAGTATCTGGGCCGGTATCGTTACAACGTTCCGCCAGATATTCTGCTTAATCATCTCGTTCTGCAGACACTGTTCGATCATGTAACCTATGGAGCCGCAGGTCATGGCATCGGCCACTCCCAAGGGAGTTTCTGGCACAACATCCCTGGCCTGTTCCACCATAAGCATCAAATTTCCAACCTGCGGGCCGTTACCATGGGTCAGGAGAATACGATATCCCTGCTTTATCATTTCAACTACACCCCGCATGGAAATGCGTGTCGCCTCGAACTGCGCGTGTATGTCGGTCCCCCGTTCTTTATTGAGAATAGCATTACCCCCGAGGGCCACCACCGCCAATTTTGCTTTATTTTCCATATTGCTTTCCTTTAAGTAGGTGAATAATATGAATAAGAATTGACCTCGTCAACCAAAAACCGAAAAAGGATCGAAACCGTAGTCGCCGCGGTGGTCGGCATATGCTCCCGGATTTACCGGAAACAGGCCGGCATCCAAGCCGAAAACGCGAAGAACATTCCCGCCGGTAATTTCTTCCAGCAATTCTTCCGACGCGCCCATGGCCTTAAGTATATTCAAAAAATCGGCATAAAAATGGAGCACCGGTATCCCGGAATAAAACTCGGTCTCTTTTTCTTCGAGGGTATGCGGAGCATGGTCGCTTTCCACCCAGTCTATTTTGCCGCTGAGAAGCAGCTCCGCCGTCTCTTTCCGCGTCTGCTCACTGCGCAGGGGCGGATTCATTTTCAACCGGTGTCCGGAGGGGCCCTTCATGTTTTCGATGTTCTTTTCCGAGAGCAGGACATGGTGGGGAGTAATTCCGCAGCTAATGGAAAATTTTTTTTCCCGCCGATGCTGTTCAACAGCCCGTATCGTTTCCGGAACCGACACATGGCATATATGGAGATTTCCCCGAAATCCTGTTTTCTCCGCGAACCTGATCTGATCGAGTACCGAAGCGACCTCGGCCTCGGGCGGCCGGCAGCGGCAATGGCTTACAGGTATTTCCGGATCGAAGAGGTCCGGACGCAGAAGCTCTTCCTTTTCACAATGGACCATCAGTACGCCGGTAAACCCTTGCTCCGCGAGAACACGGTACACCAGGGCCTGCTCTTTTTCTCCGAGAACCCCCATATTTCCGGTGGAATGTCCGGCATACATTTTCAGGCCGCATATACGGGGAAAAAATTCCCGCCATAGCTCAACTATATCGATGATCTGCTTTTCATACCCGGTCACTCCGGCCACTATGCCGTGGAACAGGGAAATGCCGAGCTCCCGCAATGCCGCGTCCGCTTTCCGGACCCGGTTTTCGACGGCCCGCCGGTTAGTGAGTGGGGGGTCGGTATTGGGCATCTCGAACACCCCGGAAAGTCCCGCGTCCCAGGCGACATGAAATCCGTGTTTCAGGGTTTCCTTGTGTTCCTGCTCCGGCCCGTCCCGCAGGTGCACATGAGGGTCAATCCGCATGTTCGAAGTCCGTTATATCGATGCCGCGGTCTTGAAGGTAATCGACGGAAAAGAAGGTCCCTTCCCTGCAGGTAAGCCTCCCGCCGCACACGCATTCGCCGCACAGGCCGATACCGCAGCGGGTCATTGTCTCTATCGATACAAAGGCGGAAGCGGGATCTCCCCCCGCACGAAGAAACTCATCAGCCGCGAGCTTCATGAACCGGACCGGACCGACGGTATAGAGGGCACTTTCCGTTACCTCATCCCGGGCCCGTTTCATCATCTCGTGTACCGCCCTCCCGGGGGTTCCGTTGTCGGTAACAGCGTGGTAACTTCCCCACTTTTCCAGTTCTTCCCGCAGCACATCCTGCCCCGGTTCCGCCGCACCGTAAAAGGTGTGGACGGTACGCCCCTCTCCTGCAAGAGTTTCAGCCAGTTTCGGGGCAACGGCAATGCCCGTCCCTCCGGCGGCTATCCAGGCCTTCCGTTTTCCGCATACCGGGGCTTTCCCGCCGTACACCCCCCGGATATAGAGTTCATCTCCCTCTTTCAAATCCAGCAGTGCGCCGCTTACCGGCCCCCGTTTGCGAAGGACGAAGCGCAACGGGGATGAAGAGGCAACGGAAAAAGGCTTTTCCCCGACCCCGGGAATCCACAGGAAGACGAACTGACCGGCATCGAACTGCAGGGAGCCCTCCAGTTCCATCAGCCGTAACTCTCCCGGCCTGTCTTCGATACGGCGGATTTTGAAGGGACGATACTCCATCTGCCGCTTCTTTGTGAGGAACCTCGAAACCGAACCGGTGCTTTCCCGTACGTCCCTAAGCAGCGCCGAAAAATAGAGTTCCCACTGCCGGGGATGTACGGACGCAAAAACAGAACCGATACCGACAACATCCGCTCCGGCCGCTTTCATCGCCAGAACATGGCTCCCGGTCTCGATTCCTCCCATACCGATAATCGGGACATCGGGTCCGGCGGCCCGCCTGATTTCCGCGACATTTTTTAACGTGTCTTCCCGAATCCATCTCCCCGATTTCCCGCCGAGGTTTCCCCGGGGATTCATGAAAACCGGCTGCCCCGAACAGGGTTCCGTAACGGATACCGGTCCGAAGGTGTTCATTCCGACGATACCGTCGGCACCTGCTTCCAGAGCTGCCGCCGTAACCGCGCCCAGGTCCTCCACATTCGGCGTCAGTTTTGGAAACAGGGGGGCGGATGTAGCCTTCCGTATTTCTTTTACGTAGGCAAATACGGTATCCGGATCCGTGCCTATGCTCATGCCGTATCCGCCGGATGCGTGGGGGCAGGAAAAATTCAGCTCCAGCATGTCCGCGACGTCCTCGAAGCGCTGTGCAAGCCTGACGAACTCGGCCGGACTGTTTCCCGCAAGCGACACATTTAACAGTGCCCGCATGGCGTGCTTCTCCCGCAGGGCACGAAGGCCGGCGTATCCCTTCTCCATGCCGGGATTTTTCAGCCCAACCGCGTTGACAAAGCAGCCCTGCTCAGGTTCCGCTACAACCGGTTCCCGGTATCCCTTGTTTTCATCAAGCTGATAACTCTTGGTCGTTATCACCGCGATTTCGGGTATTCTCGTATCGATCATCCGGATGGTTTCGGGATTTGTCGTGAGAATCCCCGAGACCGTCGCAAAGGCCGTGGTGCCGCTTTTCAGGCGTGACAATACCTCTTTCCCGGTTTTTCCGAATTTCGGCTGTTTTCTCATAGCGGTACTCCGATTGCGTCGTTCAGGGTTTTTAAGGATGCGGTGCAGATTTCCGGCCAGTTTACAGGACATCGCTTCTTCTCCTTCACCCAGGGATGGGTAATTCCGCTGGAGGAGTTGATCCGTACAAGGCGGAGAGGATAGGAGTTCTTTTTAAGCACCGCCGCTACTTCCCCGGCATCGCCCCCCTGTCCCCCGACACCCGGGATGAGCAGGGGAATTTCTCGGGAGACATAATAGCCGCTTACAGCCTCCAGTTCGGGAAGAGATGTCGCGCCCACCACCGCTCCGGTGCCGGGAAATTGCTCGGCCCACCCGGCGATCTTCTCCGCCGTTTTCATGTAGAGCGGAAGCCCCCCCTTTTCCATCGGCAGGTCCTGCAGTTCCGCCGCTCCCGGGTTAGAGGTCCGGTTCAGGATATACACTCCGTTTCCGCCGGATTGTGCCTCTTCCAAGAAAGGAAAAACCGAATCGCTTCCCATGTAGGGAGCGACGGTCACGGCGTCGCAGCCCCAGGCGCTGAAACCCTCCACGGCATAATTCCGGGAAGAGCGGACAATGTCCCCCCTCTTATAGTCGAGAATGACCGGAATCCCGGGGAAAAATTCATCGATCATATCCAGAACTCCGGACAGTGCCTCGGAGCCATGAAATTGCCCTTCCCGGGGCCTGTCGAGACAGTGATAAAAACCGATATTCGGCTTGAATGCCCCGGGGAGGACCCGTTCCTTCGCCATTTCCCGAAACAATGCCTTGAAAAATGAAACGATGTTCTCTTTTATCTCCGGCCCGCCGCCGGGAAGATGCTCTATAACCGGGTCCAGCCCCATGCAGACGATACTGCCGGATATCTCGGTTCCCCTTATCAGTTTTTCCTTGTAGTTCACCCCAGCGTCTCCTCTTATAATCTTTTACATTCCGGCGAAAACCCGCGCTCCTCTCCCCAGCCGAAGGGGTCCCCCCGCCATTCCCTCAACTCTTCGGCCTGCCCACGGTCGATATACCCTCCGGCAAGGGCGGTTTCCAGGAGGAGATCATAGGTCAGTATCGAGTGAATACGGCAGGGCGGATCGAGGGCGCCGAACTTTTCCACAGCCCTGTCCAGGCCGTAGTTGAAAATTGAAAGGCAGCGGGAGATGTTCCCCGCCGCTTCCCGAATTCCCTCCACCGCCCGGACCGAGCTGCCGCCGGTGGAGATAAGATCTTCAACAAGAACCACCCGCCCGCCGCCGTAACCGCTTTCAGCGGGAAGCCCCTCTATCCTGTTTTTCAAGCCGTGTCCCTTCGGTTTATCCCGAACATATGTCAGGGGCGCGTCGAGAAGGTCCGCTAAAGTTGTTGCGTGGGGAATACCGGCGGTGGAGGTCCCTGCGATGTACTCCCACTCGATGGCTTGTTCCGTCAATATTTCGGCGAAGGCCTCGGCGATCATCCTGCGGTATTCTCCTTTGATGAGAAGCATCCGATTGTCGTTGTAAATCGGCATATAGAACCCGGAAGCCCAGAGAAAGGGTTTCCCGGTGTCGAGGCGTATTGCCCGCAGTTCCAAACCTGCCGCCGCCAGTTTTTTGCCGTAGTCCGCGGTCATTTCCATATCTCCTTAAAGGAATGGGGTTTTTCGCAGTATTTGCACATGAACCGGTCGTATGAAATGCGCATGAACTCCGCCGGCGCCCCTTCATCGTAGTCCGAATGGCTGATGCAGTCTTCGTTTTTACAGCCGATATTATCGAAGTTGTATATTTTCGGCGGCATGTGCAGCTTCAGTTTTTTACCGATCCGCCCGTCCTTTATGATATTGAGCGTGCATCCCGGTGCGATCGCGGCAAGCTGTTTCATTTTGGACGGGGAGAATTCCGCCATTCCCGGCCGGAATATTATCCCCTTCATGACTCCCGTTTCAGTACGGGACGAACTGATCCATTCCCCCCCCTTGCCGAACAGCTTAAGGACCGTAATAATTCTGCCGATATGCTTTCTGATTTCCTCTTCGGTTTCGCCCCTGCAGATATGGTCGATAACCACTCCGCCCGAAATCGGCTTCACCCCTTCGGCATAATCCTTTACTTCGGGTCGCTGTTTCGGGTGCACTTCTTCGATGAAATCCGCCTCCCCCTCATCATCCGCCGCCGATTCCCCGGAAAAATCATCCCCGATTTTTCCGGCGATCAAAGCCAGTAATACGATTCTGATCAGCTTTCCGTTGATCGACTGGTTTTCCCAGCCGTTTAGGGAAGTGTCGTCGAGAAAAGTAGGTATGGTGGGATGCTTCTTGTGCCGGGGAAGGGGATGGTAAAATACCGTCCCGTCGGGGATTTTGTCCATGAACCGTTTCTGGAACACGATTTTCTCCCGCAGCTCGTCCTGCCGTTTCAGAATATCGTCTCCCATGCGCTCGAGCTGGGGCCGGGTGAAATACCATTTATCCGCGATGTCCTCTTGACCCAGATATTCTTCGATGGACCCGAATGTACGGACGGAATAACCGTTTGCCTCCATTTTACGGATATAATAGTCCGGCATGGCCAGCTCCGGAGGCGCTACCAAGTCCGCCTTTACGTTTGTAAATATACCCAGGCCGTTTACTTTGGAATGGACTGTCCGGCCGTGAAACAGATCGCCGGTGAGGGCGATATGAATCGATTCGCTGCTCCACCCGTTCTGTTCGAGGAAGGTGAACTCATCGAGCAGTTCCTGTGTGGGATGTTCGTGTTTTCCGTCCCCGGCGTTGATGAAGGCCGGGATGGTGTTTATTCCGTTCCTCTCTGCAAATTTTTTCCCCACATCTTCAAGCAGTCTGCAGACTCCTTCGAGTTTACTGCGAACAATAAATATGTAATTGTTGTAGCCTATTAATGTCTGAAAGGTATCGGTGTAGCTTTCGCTTTTATTGAATGACGAGGACCCGGTATCGAGGTTGCTCAATTTGACCCCGTGAAATTCAGCAGCGTTTTTGAACGATTCTTTGGTCCTGGTGCTCGGTTCGAGAAATACTTCATACACGCCGAAATCCCGGTCGTCAATACGGAACCTGTCCAAACCGGCGGTGTCCCCTTTCGCGAAACATTCTTTCAGCTCTCTGGTTTTTTCGAACAGGTACTTTCGTTCGTCCAGACTGAAATCTCCGATTACCGCCAGCGTGCGGCCTTTGAAACTATTCATTATCCCCCTCCTTTTTTTTGGGCAAAAAAAAAGCCGGCAAAAATGCCGACTGTAAATTTACTGATAAAATTGGAGGCGCAAACCACTTCGCGCGCAAAACAAACCTTCCCGAATGGAAAGTATCGCTCATCGTATAGTTACCCCCCCGCAGTATTGACATGAAATATATCCTATCTTCCATTTTTTTGCAATACCGTGAGCGACGCAATCACTTGTACCCCGGTGTTATCGAAATTGTCGACGATTACGTCCCCCCGCCGGACCGGCGGTTCGAGGCGTAATGCATACAGCTCCGATAGAAGCGCGTCGATTTTTTCCACCGGCAGCGGCAGATCGGTCCGGACGGGGACACGCCCGGCAGCCAGCGCGACCGTCGTCGTTACGATCCGCTTCGGCGCGTTTATCTCTTCCCGGGCGTAGTCCTCCCCTTTCGGGCACTGGTTCCCGGTTACGGTAATACCCCCGTCCTCCATCCGCACCGCCTCGAGGCGGCACCCGACGGGACAGCTAATGCATACAAGGTCGCGCCTCTTTTCTTCCGTGCTCATTTGATGCTCACCTCCATTACGGAATCCGGGCCGAAAACAGAAGCATCGATATCACCCCGCTTTAAATCGACGGACACCATCTCCGACGGCTGAACGTGCCGTTTCTTTATCGACCTTAGCAGCTGTCCGTCGATTTTTACTTCGACCTCCGCCTTGTTTTTTACGATCAGGCTCCGCAGGTACAGACGATCGGGCCTGTCGGGATTGAACTTTACCGGATTGACGTACCGGACATTGGCCCCGGCTTTCACGTCTATCTGCTTTACAGGCATTTTCCCACGCAGGTAGTCCGCCGTGTACGCGCCGGTCCGCCTCGCCTCTTCGGTTACGTAATCGACAATATCGTGGACATGCAGCACGTTTCCCGCGGCGAACACCCCTTCTACCGAGGTCATCATCGTCGAATCGACTAGGGGACCGTTTGTCTGGGGATTGATTTCCACCCCGGCCTCCTTCGACAGCTCGTTTTCCGGGATGAGTCCCGCTGATATAAGCAGGGTGTCGCATGCTACAGAAAATGTTTTCTCATAGTCGGGAATGCCGTTCGCGAGGGGGGTGATGTCGATCCCTTCCACCCGGTGCTTTCCGTGTATCCGGGAAACGATATGGCTTAAATAGAGGGGGATGTCGAAATCGCTTAAGCATTGGACGATGTTCCGTGTAAGCCCCGACGGGTACGGAAGGATCTCCACCACTCCCCGGACCCGGCACCCCGACCAGACCATTCGACGCGCCATAATAAGGCCGATGTCCCCGGAACCGATAATGACCGCCTCCTTCCCCGGAATGCAGCCTTCCATATTGATAAGCCGCTGGGCAAGTCCCGCGGTAAATATTCCGGCCGGCCTGGTCCCCGGAATCCGTAAATTACCCCGGTTCCGTTCCCTGCAGCCCATCGCTAACACTAGTGCCCGGCAGCTGATTTTAACCATCCCGTCCCGGCTGTTAACGCACCACACTTCATGGCAGCCCTGTCCGGTCCGCTTCACCGCGGTTACCGTCGTATCGACGAAAACGCCGATATCGCTCTTACCGACCAGCGTAAAAAAGTTCTCAGCGTATTCCGGACCGGTCAGCTCTTCTTTAAACTCGGTAAGCCCGAAACCGTTGTGAATACACTGCAGCAGGATCCCGCCGAGACGCTCCTCGCGTTCAATAATAACGGCTTTGAAGCCCTGTTTTTGGATCTCTAAGGCGGCCGCCATCCCGGCGGCGCCCCCGCCGATTACCGCCGCGTCAAAGGTCAGTTCTTTCATAGCGAAGCACCCCCGGACAGCTCCGCGGCCAAAATCTCGCTTCCCGGGCCGTGCTTCGTTATCTCGTCATACGTCATTCCCGTCTCCCGCATAATAATCTTGATGATCTTGTAGGAACAGAAGCCCCCCTGGCAGCGCCCCATTCCGGCCCTGCAGTAAAACTTGATGCCGTCTAAAGTGCGGTGGCCTTTTCTAATGGCGGCGACGATTTCCGCTTCGGTAACAGTTTCACACCTGCACACGATATTTCCGTAGGCCGGATTCTCTTCGATCAGCCGGTCCGCTTCCTCCGCGGACTCTTCGCTAAAGCGGCGCACTTTTTCGAGGTCCGGATCGAAGTCCGCCTTCTCGATGAGGACACAGCCGGTTTTCTTCAGCAGGTCCTTTACATATTCTCCGATGGCCGGCGATGCCGTCAGTCCCGGAGACTGGATTCCGGCGACCTGAATAAAATGGGGAGCTTCCTTCGAAATTTCGATATAAAAATCCCCGGACTGCAGGCAGGGTCTGATGCCCGCGAATGTCGTGATGGCATCGTTCATAGAAACCTCCCGCATCATCTTCCGGGACGCGTCGAAAATGTGTTCGAGCTTTTCCGTGGAAGTTGACAGATCGTCTTTCTTTTCGATCATCTCCGCGGTGGGGCCGATAAGCACCGTTCCCTCCACCGTTGGGATAATGAGAATTCCCTTCGACACCGGGGTTGGTACGGGAAAAAGGACATGCTTCGGCCGGGCCTTCGTCGCTTTGTCCATGACGTAGTACTCCCCTTTCCTCGGCTTGATGGTAAACTCCTCGGCACGGAAGATTTTCGACACCTCGTCCGCGTAGAGCCCCGCCGCATTGATGACGTAGCGTGCCGTAAGCGCGCGCCCGTCTTCCGCTTTTACCGTATATTCGTTTCCCCCAAATTCCGCTTCGATAACCTTAAACCCGGTAAGCACGTCGACACCGTTTTTCCGCGCCGATTCAACCATGGTAAACCCGTACAGATATGGCTCCACGATGCCTCCGCTCGGCGCATAGAGGCCGCCGGCAACATCGGCATTCAATCCGGGCTCTAAAGCAAGCATCCGGTCCCGGGAGCACATTTCCATGCCGAACACCCCGTTTTCCCGCCCCTGTTCGTAGAGGTGCCAGATATACTTGAGTTCTTCCTGCTCCATGGCGACCACCAGGATCCCGCATCGGTAAAAGGGAAACTTCAGCTCCCGGTGGAGCCGGTCGAACATCATGTTCCCTTTCAGCTCCAGCTCCGCCTTCAGGTATTTCCTGTTGTGATGGAATCCCGCGTGGATAATTCCGCTGTTCGCCTTCGACGTCTGGAAGGCGACATCCGCCTCTTTTTCCACCAGACAGACCTTCAGCTGATACTGCGACAGTGTCCTGGCTATCGACGCGCCGCTGACCCCCGCCCCGATAATGGCAACGTCGTATCTGTTATTCATACTTCCTCCCAGCCCCGGGCACGTTCAACGGCCCGCTTCCAGTTCCGGTATAAAAGTTCCCGGCAAGACCCGTCGATACCCGGACAAAAAACCCGGTCCTGTTTATCAATACGCTGCAGCTCAGCTTTCTCTTTCCAGAATCCCGCGGCAAGGCCGGCTAAAAACGCCGCACCCCGGGCGGTGGACTCGATGATCTCCGGGCGGGCGACGGCAACACCCAGGATGTCGGCCTGAAACTGCATAAGGAAATTGTTCACGCTCGCCCCGCCGTCTACTTTCAGCTCCTTTACTTGGATGCCCGAATCGCCGGCCATGCACTCCACCACGTCCCGGGTCTGGTACGCCAGGGACTCAAGGACCGCCCGGACGATGTGGTTTTTATTCGTCCCCCGGGTGATGCCGATAATCGTCCCCCGGGCGTACATGTCCCAATACGGGGCGCCCAAGCCGGTAAAGGCGGGGACCACATAGACGCCTCCGGTATCCTCCACCCGGGACGCGTACTCTTCGCTCTCCGCCGCCGTCCGTATCAGGCCCATTTCGTCCCGGAGCCACTGTATCGCAGCGCCGGTAACGAAAACGCTTCCCTCGAGGGCGTACTCTACCTTCCCGCCGAATCCCCAGGCAATCGTCGAGAGCAGCCCCGAATCAGACCGTACAGGATGATTGCCGGTATTCATTAAAATAAAGTTTCCCGTGCCGTAGGTACTCTTTACCATCCCCGGTTCAAAACAGGCCTGCCCGAAGAGGGCCGCCTGCTGGTCCCCGGCAATTCCCCCCACAGGTATCCCCGGAAAGCCAAAAATTTCTTCGTCAATCTCACCGAAGATATGGGCCGAGGGACGCACCTCCGGCAGCATGGAGGCGGGAATATCGAGGACCGTAAGCACCGTCTCGTCCCAACAGAGGGTATTGATATCGTAGAGCATGGTCCGGGACGCGTTCGTAACGTCGGTGGCATGGACCCTCCCGCCGGTAAGCCTCCACAGCAGCCAGGTATCAACCGTGCCGAAGAGGAGGTCCCCCCTCTCCGCCGCCCGCTGCAGCGGCATCCCGGCTTTATCCTTCACGTTCAGTAAAATCCAGGCGATCTTCGTTCCGGAAAAGTAGGCGTCGATAACGAGGCCGGTCGTTTCTTGTATGTAGTCCGCCAGTGTTCCCGGACGGCCGGCCGGCGCGGGGGCCCTTTTCAGCTCTTCGCAGATGGGCGCGGTCCGCCGGTCCTGCCAGACAATCGCGTTATAGACTGGACGGCCGGTGTTCCGGTCCCACACGATGGTGGTTTCCCGCTGGTTGGTAATCCCGACAGCCGCGATTTCCCGCGGCGTAATTCCGGAGTTTCGCATCACATCCCGTGCAACGGTAATCTGGCTGTTCCAGATGTCGTCAGGATCGTGCTCCACCCGGCCGGGTTTCGGATAGATCTGCGGAAATTCTTCCTGGGCTGAACCGGCAATCCGCCCGGCTTTATCGAACAGAATCGCCCGGGACGAAGTCGTTCCCGCGTCGAGGGCTAAGATGTAGTTTTTCTCAGGCATAATAGTTATTGTAGTACATTATTGTGCCGTCGTCATGAGTGAAAAAC
>CAYTSI010000002.1:0-81862 GCA_964440465.1 uncultured Spirochaetales bacterium | reverse complement strand
ATCGGCGGCCCCTTTTTTATGCTTAATAGATGCCCATTTATTATGACCAGACATGTTTTCTCCTTCAAAAATGTAAGAAAATGGTAGCACGATAAAAAATCTGCTGTCAAGCTGTCCAAAAATTGTCAATCCCGACAGCTGCTTCGAGAACAATTCTATTTACAACCCGCTGTCCCGCCTCGGTTACGCGGACAAAGCTGTCATTCTCACAGACAAGGCCCGCGCTCTTCCATCTTTCCAATTCACTGTCGAAGATATCACCGAATTCCCGGTTAAACGTTGTACGGAACCTCTCCTTTGCAATTCCCCGTGTCATCCGGAAGCCCATCATCAGGTATTCCAAAAGAAACGTCCTTGCATCGATGCGCTCCAGCTCTACCTCAAGCTCATCCGACAGTGTCCGCTTCGTTTCGTACCGAAACGCCCCCCTGCCTGTAGGTATTGTCGATACCGCCCCGGGTCCGCAGCCGATATACGGGTCCATCTCCCAGTAGTGAATATTGTGACGGCACTCTTTTCCGGGGAGGGCGAAATTCGACACTTCATACTGTGCATATCCCGCTGACGTCAAACACTCCTTTCCCGTTTCCCACAGCCGAAGAGATGTTTCTTCATCCGGATAATCGAGCCCCCCCTTCGCCGCGGCCGCCGCGAGAGGAGTCCCCTCCTCTACCGTCAACGTATAGTACGAAATGTGTCCGGGACTATAGCAAACGGCGGAAGCAATATCGGCCGCCGTTTCCGCTTCCCGCTGACCGGGGATGCAGCAGAGAAGGTCGATGCTGACCTCTCCGGTATACCGCTTCGATATCATCTCCAAAGCAATTTCCGCCTGCCTCGCGGTGCATCTCCGTCCAATCCGCCGTAAAAGATTATCGCTGAAACTCTGCACACCTACGCTGATCCGCGTAACGGGAGAATCTTCCAGCAGCCGGATATACTCTTCGCTGACATATTCCGGATTCAGTTCCACCGTCCATTCTTCCCCGTTCCGGGGCCCGACACATGCCGCTGTTCCTTCTACCAGGTGCTGAAACTGCCGCGGGGGCAGGATATTCGGTGTCCCGCCGCCGATGTAGACGGTGGAATATCCCGCGGGCTGCAGAACGTCACCGAAACCGCGGAGCTGCCGGAGAATGGCGTCAATTATTTCCGCGTGCCCCGCGGTATCGGCATCGAAGGGGAGACTGTAAAAATCGCAGTATCCGCATTTCACGCCGCAAAAGGGGACATGAATATAAACCGCCGGTGTCCCGCCGTACGGGGCGAGCGTCCGTAGTTCGGCGAATTGGCAGGATTCAGGGAGTTCCAAATTCTTTCAACGGATAATAGATGAAAAAAACTTTACCGGCTATCCCGCTGCCGTCCACAGGGCCGAAATGGCGTGAATCGAGACCCCGGTTTCTGTTGTCGGACAAGAGAAAATATTCATTTTCGCCAAGGGGGAAGGTTGTCCTGCCGTGCACCGGCCGGGCGGTTTCCGTCGGATGAAAATCCTTGATAATCTGTTCCTTCCCCGATGTCCGGATAAAGATTTTTTTCCCCCGCAGTTCAATTGTGTCACCGGGGATCCCGGCGACCCGCCGTACAAGGTGCCGCGGATACTGTTCCCGCGTAATTTTCGAAACCGACCGGACCTGCTGGAGGGTGAAGAAATTGACAATCGGGTCCGCGATCCGGTAGATGACCTCTTTCGTCCGCAGATGCTGAGGGACATAGACAACGACATCACCCCGGGAGGGAGGTCGTATGGTAAAAATTCGACGGTCCGCGGTAAACGGCAGGGCCGGGCCGTAGAGGAGCGGTGTTGCCAGCAGCCTGTTCCCGCTGCCGAACGTCGGCTCCATCGCCTCGGAGCCGACGCTGACGGTGAAGCAAAAAAGCCACGCGACAAAAAGATAGAGAATACAAATAAGGATGATGATTTTACCAAGAGAAAATAATTTTTTTCTAAACCTGTGCTGCAGTTCGTAGGGTTTGTATTTTCCTGATTCCCGTATAAACGTCGACATTGTCAGGACATCTTACTCGATCCCGCCGATCCGATCCAGGGGAAGATAGATAAACATCGCTTTTCCCAGCACATTGTCGGTATGAACAGGCCCGAAAAACCGGGCGTCCCTTGAATTATCACGGTTGTCCCCCAGCGGGAAAATCCAGCCCCGAGGAATATACCAGCCGCCGCGCAGTTTCCTCCATTCAGCGGCATATTTTCTGTCGTTCGGATAGATGGAATACATCGTTTTGTACCGGTATTTGTTCCACTCAAGCGAATCCGGGGCCAGCTGGCCGGAACCGAGGGCGGCCTCCCGCATATCAGGAGACATTGGTATTCCCGCGGACGCGTAGGCCTCGGCGATGCCGGAAAGGCGGATGTATCTGTATTCGTCGTTATGGACCATACGCCTAATGGTGTAATCGGCCGCGTCGTAGCGCGGCAGTTCCTGTTCGCGGACCCACTCCTTCGAATCCGGAAGAAGAAATTCGACCTCCCCTTCGGTAAACCGCAGTCTGTCGCCGCCGACGCCGACCGCGCGCTTGATGAGAAAATGGGGCCGCGGTTCGCCGTATTTGTCCTTATCTATATCCACTAACGAAAGGGTGACCATATATATTGCCCGCTGCAGGATGTCGAAGATGGTCCCCTTCGGCAGGTAGGAGGGGTTTTCAAAAATAATTACCTGACTCTGTTTCGGCTGATGGATACTCGGCAGTTTACCCGCCCCCGGCAGCAGTTCCGGACCGTAAATGAATTTATTGACAAAAATCCGGTCGCCGTTTAAGAGGGTGTTTTTCATCGACCCCGAGGGAATTTTATAGGCCTGAATAAGATACTGGTTGATGAGCAATACCACCAGCGCGGCCCACAGAAAGGCCTCAATCCAATCCCTGACGGGATGTTTTGCTTTCTGCTTCTGTTTTTTAATGAATTTCCGCCGCCGCCGCCATAAAATGACGGACGCGGTAACATCTTCAACTGTGTCGACCCATTTTCCCATAATTGGCACAAATTATCATAGAACATGCTACATTGACAAGTAAAGAATGAACATATACTCTCCTATCTATGCGCAAAAAGAAGAAAAAAGAGATTACATCTATCGATGAGATAGAAGTAAAGCTGAAACCGATCGGGAATATCCGCCCCGGGGTGTATCTGACCGTTCTCTACGCAGCCGCGGTTGTCATCATCCTCTTTCTCGTTTTTCTGCTGCCGGGGGTCCGTAATCCAGGGGAGGAACTGCATTTTACCGTCCTTCCGGAATCGGCGGCGGTTTACATCGACGGCGCGTACGCGGGGACCGCTCCCTGCAAGCAGTTTGTTTCCGCCGGGGACCGGCAGATCACCATTGGGAAAAACGGCTACATTTCCTATTCTAAAACAATAACAGTCGGCAGCAGGCTGTTCGGCAGTCTGCTGTTTCCAAAAAAACACCCTGTTTCCGTCCGTCTCGAAGCTGAAACGCCCGTATCGCCCCTTACTGCCGCGTTTACCGATTTCGCGGACTGGTCCGGCATCAGTTCGTTTCACTATCGCTATCAGCCCGAACCGGTTATCAGCACGGCGATAGCAGGAATATATTACGGAAACATGGATATTGATGATGCCGCGATCAGCAGTTTTTTTACCGCCGCGGCCCCGCTTGTGAATAACGAAGCACTCTTGAAGGATTTTTTGCGCGGATTTGTGTTGTCGAGGACAAAAGGACGCGCCCTGTCACCCTCTTCCCTCCTCGACACAATAGCAGCTGCCGCGGCGGCACAGGACCGTATGGGAAACCTTCCGTTCTGGGCCGCCTCCGCTCTTTCCGGCGACCGCCTCGAAGCGGTACGTACCGGCACCTGGTACAATTCTGCCCGCGCGGAACTCATTGAAGCGCTGGAATCTTCCGCCGAGCATCCCGCCGATACGCCCGTCGATGATATGCAGGTGGTTACCGTCGCGGGTATCGATTTTATTTTTATCCCTCAAGGTACATTCATCCTCGGCGCCGCCGGACAGGATTCCTTTCCCGTCGTCTATACGTCCCGGCCCTTTTATATCGGCAGTTCGGAAATAAGCTACCGGCAGTTCTCCAAATTCATCGAAGAACGCCCCCAATTCCATCCTTCCAAAAGAGAGGAGCTCATACGGGACGGACTTGTTACCGAAGATTACCTGAAAGACTGGGACGAGAACCGGGACTCCGATCTCCCGGCTGCCTTTGTATCGTACTTCGTCGCCGCGGAATACTGCCGCTGGATTGAAACCAAACTGCCCGGTTTTGTCGCGGCCGATTTTACCGTCCGCCTGCCCGACGAATATGAGTGGGAAACCGCGGCGAACTTCTCATCTGCCGACGGCGCCGTTCTGCACAGCGATGCCTCGGCAGGCCCGAAACCCGTTACCAGAAACGGGAAACGTCATCTTGTTGATTTTTACGGAAATTTGTGGGAATGGTGCGATAACTGGTACGCCTCCTCCGACTTTGTGCTTTTCGGGGAAGACGGCGGCAGGATACTTCCCGATCCGGTATTTTCCGGCGTCGAAAAATCGGTCCGCGGCGGGTCCTACGCCGTTATGGAGGACCTTGTATCAATTTCATCCCGGGGCAGCCAGCCGCCGGATTGGTGTACCCCGTTTCTCGGGTTCCGCCCGGCAATAGTCCCGAAAAACTAGAGAATTCTATGAGTGCCGATAAAAGTTCTGCCGCGAAAAACCTCGCGAAAAACAAACAGGCGTTTTTCAATTACATTGTAGATGAAACTTTCGAAGCGGGCATCGTCCTTGCCGGCACCGAAGTAAAATCTGTTAAAAACGGTAAATTTTCTTTTACCGACTCCTACGCGCGTATCCGGGACAAAGAATTATGGCTTATCGGGCTGCATATATCACCCTACGACTTCGGCAATATTCATAATCATGAACCGCTGCGGGACAGAAAACTCTTAGTGCACAAGCAGGAAATGAAACGGCTTGCACGGAAGGTTGATGAAAAAGGTTTTACTCTCGTCCCTCTGCGCTTTTATCTTAAAAACGGTATTGTCAAAGTTGAAATCGGCATCTGCAAGGGGAAGAAAACGCACGATAAGCGGGAAAGCATCAAACAGAAAGACCTGAAGCGCGAGGCGGAGCGTGAAATGCGCGGAAGGTTTTAAAACCGCACTCATTTTTGCGCCTTCGCTTGCCGAAATGCCGATTTTCTAGTATTATATGCTTAACGGGGATGACACGGTTTCGACTGGAGTGAATGAGATCGTAGGTCGCGGGTGGAGGGCCGAGCTCCTATAAAGCGGAAAAATTAACTGCTGAAGATAACACTCAAGCAGACTTTGCACTGGCAGCGTAAGCAGCCGGTCTCGGACTACCGGTACACAGCCCTGAGGACCGGATAGTCCGACAGAAACCAGGGCTTACCTTTATTCGAGCCTGAGCTTGTAAAGGGACATTTTCTCAGGCCACTGGAAGCAGACGGCGGGTTTCCGAGCCAACCCTGCTTCGACACATAAAGAGGAAACTATGCCTGTAGAAGCCTGCGGTACGCACTTTAGGACCCGAGTTCGACTCTCGGCATCTCCATCTCAAAAGCCTACTCCCACTCGATTGTAGCGGGCGGTTTGCTGGAAATATCGTAAACAACCCTTCCCGCTTCACGGACAGTGTTGGTAATCCGGTTCGCTATTTCGAGAATGTCTTTCATGTCGAAGGGATATACGTCGGCAGTCATGCCGTCAAATGAGACAACGGCCCTCAGGCTTATTACGTATCCGTAATGGCGCTCGTCGCCGGTAACACCGACGGTCCGGATCGGCAGAAGGACCGCGAAGGCCTGCCATATTTTTACGTACAGGTCCCGTTTTTTCAGCTCCTCGATGTAAATGGCATCGGCCTCCCGGAGAATATCACACTTTTCCTTCGTCACTTCCCCGAGAATGCGCACCCCGAGCCCCGGCCCCGGAAAGGGATGCCGGTTAACGACTCTGTCCGGCAGCCGCAGGTAACTGCCGAGCTTCCGCACCTCGTCTTTGTAGAGGAGTGAAAGCGGTTCGATGACAAGGCCCCTGTTCCGTTTCTCTTCGATAAGGGGGGAGCGGACATTGTGATGGGACTTGATGACCTTTGCCTTGTTCCCCACTCCCTTGCCCGACTCGATCATATCGGTATAGAGGGTGCCCTGCGCGAGAATTGCATCCGGGATCCGGAGTTTCCGTATTTCCCGCTCCATCAGGGTAATAAAAAGATCGCCGATTATCTCCCGTTTTTTCTCCGGGTCGGTTTCCCCTTGCAGCCCGTTGAGAAATTCCGTTTCGGCATCCACGATATGAATATGCCGGGCACCGGAATCGGAAAGGATCTTTGCAACTTCTTCGGTTTCATTTTTCCGCATCAGCCCGGTGTCGATGTACAAGAGGTGCACTTGGTCCGGGTCGAGGGCATGCAGCAGCAGGGCCGCGGTAACACTCGAGTCAACGCCGCCGGAAATTAACAGAAGGACCTTGCCGTCTCCCACCCGCGTTCGGACCCGTTTTGTTTCATCCTCCACATAGTGTTCCATTGTCCAGTCCTGAGAACAGCCGCAGATTTCCACCGCGAAATTGCTGAGAATCTCCGTCCCGTACTCGCAGTGGGTGACTTCGGGATGAAACTGCAGTCCGTAGATGTTCCGATCAGGTGCATACACAGCCGCGGGATAATCTTCCGTTTCCGCCAAAACGGTAAATCCGTCGGGAAGTTCGGCGATACTGTCGCCGTGGCTCATCCAGCTGTTCAACTCTTCTGGAATGCCGTTAAAAAGCGGATTCTGCCCGCGTAGATGCACCCGCATCTTTCCGAATTCCCGTGTCGGATGATTAACGACGCGGCCGGAAAAGTGGTGTACCAGCAGGTGCATTCCGTAACAGATTCCAAGTACGGGAACCCCCAATTCGAGAAGAGCGGTATCGATTCCGGGAGCATCATCCGCATAGACTGAGTAGGGAGAGCCGGAGAAAATAATTCCCCTCACCTCTTCCGTGTCGATTGTGCGCGCGGATGTATCCGACGGGAGTATTTCGGTAAAAACACCCGCCTCGCGGATCCGCCGCGCGATCAGCTGGGTTGTCTGACCTCCGAAATCAATTATTACAATTGTGTCCAAGGTGCCGTTCTCAAAATCGTTTCGCTTCTCCGGTATCCAACCGAAACAATTCCAACCCTCGTTTGGGTAAATTCTTCAATAAACCGGATATAATCCTGTGTCTCTTCCGGAAATTCTTCAAAGCTTTTACACTGCCGGACCGACTGCTTCCATCCGGGGAATTCCCGCAGCACCGGCCTCGCCTTTGCAAGGTCGGCCGCGGAGGCGGGAAAATTTTCAACCCTCCTGCCGTCAATTTCATAGGCGGTACAGACCGAAATTGTGTCCATTTCGTCGTACACATCGATATGCGTCAGCACCAAATCGTCGATGGAACTGACCCTGCAGGCATAGCGGAGAGCTACCAGGTCGAGGTAGCCGCAGCGCCGCGGCCTTCCGGTGGTCACCCCGTACTCCCGGCCTAATTCCCGGACACGGTGTTCCAGATCGCCGTCGCGGTCTTCGGTGAATTCCGTCGGAAAGGGGCCGTTGCCCACCCGGGTTTGATACGCTTTGAATACACCTAATACCTTGTCGATATTCCGCGGCCCGATTCCGCAGCCCGCGGCCGCTCCGGCGGCGATTGAACTGCCGGAGGAAACATAAGGATACGTTCCGCAGTCAATATCGAGGAGAACTCCCTGCGCGCCTTCAAAAAGGACCCGTTTTCCGGTACTGTCCGCCATATACGAAGCAATATCCACGATCATCGGCGTTAGTTTTTCCGCGTAGGAATCGATAAATGCCCTATCGTTTTCGTCCAACTCAGCGCGGGCCTCTTTGTTTTCCACATCGGCGAAGCGTAATCCCATTCTATGGGCCTTTAAAGCGTACGTAATACCGATCCCCCTGCCGGTAGTACCTAACGGCTGCTTTCTCTGCCTGTCCATTTCAAGGTCCTGCCGTTTATGCCCCGGAAGCACCATGTGGGCCCGGTCGGAAATGAATACCCTGCCCTTCCAGTCAATCCCTTTTTCCTCGAGCATGGACAGTTCTTCGAAAAGTGCTTCAGGATCAATGACCATGCCGGAACCGAGCAGGACCGACTGGTCAGGGTAGACGATTCCCGACGGAATTAGATGGAGTTTGTAGGTCTCGTCCCCGATAACGATGGTGTGTCCCGCGTTTGCCCCGCCTGAAAACCTGATGACCAGGTCCGACTCGGAAGCGAGATAATCGACAATTTTCCCTTTTCCCTCATCGCCCCATTGGGCGCCTACAACAACAATATTCATCTGTCCTTCCTTATTATCTCGAATAGTTCGGAGCGTCGTGGGTAATAATGACATCGTGGGCATGGCTTTCCCGCAGCGACGCGGGGGAGATCTTAACAAACTTTTTATATTCCCGCAATTCCGTAATGGTGGCACAGCCGCAGTAGGCCATTCCTTTTTGCAGGCCCGTTACAAGCTGATGCAGATAGGGTTTCAACTCTCCCTTGTAGGGCACCCTTCCTTCTATCCCCTCGGGGACCGGGTCCGAATTGTCCTTCATCTGATACCTGTCGCCGCCGCCGTCCTTAATGGCTCCTACCGACCCCATGCCGCGGTAGGTCTTGAACATCCGTCCGTCGAAGATAATTTCTCTTCCCGGCGCCTCTTTCAGCCCCGCTAACAGGTTTCCGATCATTACCGTATCCGCGCCGCCCGCGACTGCTTTTACGATGTCCCCGGAAAATTTAATCCCTCCGTCGGCAATTACCGGAACACCCTGCTTCGACGCCTCCTCGGCACAGGCAACAACGGCGCTGAACTGGGGGACGCCGATTCCCGCGACGATTCTGGTTGTGCAGATGGAACCGGGGCCGACGCCGACCTTCACCGCGTCCGCTCCGGCATCGATAAGCCGTTTCGCGCCTTCCGCCGTTGCCACGTTCCCGCCGATTACCTGTACACTGTACTCCTTTTTAATTGCACCGACGGCTGCGATAACGCTTTCCGAATCTCCGTGGGCCGTATCGATAACGACAAAATCGACCTTGCTGTTCAGCAGCAGAGGCATCCGGATGGAATAATCGACCGGCGACACCGCGGCGCCGACAATAAGCCTGCCCCGTCCGTCAACCGCCGCTTTTGGAAATTTTTGATGCTTTTCCATGTCCTTTACCGTAATGAGTCCGGTAAGATTTCCCTCTTTATCGATTACGGGCAGTTTTTCTATTTTATGGTCGTCAAATTTTTCCTGGGCGCTTTGAATACTCGGTTCTCCGTATTCAACGATGGGCTCGGAGGTCATTACCTCCTTTACAATAAGGGAATCGTCCCTGCAGAACCTGAGGTCCCTTCCGGTGATAATTCCGCATAATTTGTTTTTTTCATCGATAACCGGAAGGCCGGACACTTTGTTGCGGTCCATCAGCTGCCGCACAAAGGCCACTGTTTGGTTTTTTTCAACGGTAATGGGGTTTTCTATTACCCAGTTCAAATACCGCTTTACTCTGCCCACCTGAGCAGCCTGCTGTTCCGGCTCCATATTCCGGTGAATGACTCCGCCCCCCCCTTCTAACGCGATTGCTATTGCCAGACCGTCTTCAGTTACCGTGTCCATTGCCGCGGATACAACGGGAATATTCAGCCGTATTGTTTTCGTAAGCCGCGCGGACACATCGGCGTCCCCGGCCTGCAGCGCGGAATATGCGGGTATGAGCAAAATATCGTCATAACTGAGGGATTCTTCAATTTTCATCATCTGTTTTCCTTCTCGTGTTTTCCTCTGCCTCCGCTTCCGCGGTAAGCCGTTCGTTCAGTGCCCTCATTTCAGCACCGTAAGTGTCCGCTAACTCGAGGGCCCGCTCTTCCGCTTTCCCGCGGTATAATTCGGGCCTGCTGAACAGTTCACCGGCGTCCATGCCGTAATTCTTCCGCAGCTCCGCGGTAATACTTTCCCACACACCGGCGTCTTCCCGAAGCAGTGTTTCTAAACTTTTTTCTTCCCCGCGGGCCCGCGTCGTTTTCCGTCGAATGTATTCATGTCCGTCGGGATGTCCCGAAGCCGCGAGGAGTATGTACATCGCCTCGGCGAGAAGGGAATCCCCTCCCATCCGGATATTCTGCAGGCACCGTTCCGTATCCACATGCAGCCCCCCTAAAATCCGTTTCATCCGCTCCGCCGCGGCACAGAATCCCGCGAGAAAATCGGCGGAAAACCGGGAGGATGCCGAGTTTGTCAAATCACGCTGATGTTCCGAAATCTGGTCCATATAAAAAGTAAGCACCCGGGGCGCGAATGCTTTCCAGAGGCTTTTGACATGTTCACTGTTCCAGGGGTTGCGCTTCTGGGGCATAGTAGATGAACCCACCTGGTCCGCCGAAAAAAATTCCACCACCTCCCCTATTTCCGACCGCTGCAGCTGGCGAAGATCGTCCGCTAGATTTGCAAGAATACCGAAGGCGGTATTGATTTCCGTCAGCAGGCGGAGCTGGTATTCCGGTTCCACCATCTGGTTCGAATATTCCGGCGGCTGAAGGTGTAGATAGCCGAGGTACCGCCGTTCCAGCGCGGCGGGGTCCTTTACCAGGAGACTTGTAGCGTTGTAGGCCCCTACGGCGCCTGCCAGCTTGCCCCGCAGGTCCCGTGCCCTGGTTTCCATTTCCCGTATCGATTTTCCCAGCCTGGCAACGTATTCGGCAAAGGTGAAGCCGACAGTTATCGGGACCGCGTGCTGTCCGTGGGTGCGTCCGGTCTGCGGTACGCCGGCATTGTCCCTGGCAAGGCCGCACAGCAGGAGTTCGACGTCCTCTAACAGAGGCAAAATGACCCGCAGGACCGCCTCCTTCATCCGCGCCGCGGCCGCGGTGTCTAAAATATCAACCGAAGTCGCTCCTAAGTGAACATATGGCCGCAGTTCCTCGGGAAGGCGCCGCTGAAACACATGCACTAAAGCCCGGATGTTGTGCCGGGTCTTCTCCTCCTCGGCGTACACTTCCTCAGGAGTTACCGCGTCCGCGGCCGCGTCGGCTATGGCCTTTTTTTCGGCATCTCCGCCGAAAAAAAGGTCGACATGACTCTTCAGAAGGGCCGCTTCCGCCCGCAGGCAGTACCGTATGGAAGCTTCTTCGCTTACGTAGCGGCTTAATTCGGTAAAGACTTTTTCGTTGCTTAAAAAATACCGATGGTCGAGGGGGGATATATTACAAAAGATGTTTCGCTGCCGCATACAAAATAATTGCAGAAACGGCAGGTTTTGTCAAAGCCGCTTTGTATGATACACTCCGCGTATATGGCGGCAGCGGCATCACATTCCAGACTTTTCGCGGAAGCCCTCGAAGCGGGAAAGCGGAAGGACTACGATAAAGCGGTCAACAACCTTGAAAAAATCGTAAGCGAGACGGAACACATACCGGAAGCACTCCTCTATTTAGGCAGAAGCTATCATGCCTTGGGAAAATACGAAAAAAGTATCGGCATGTACAAACATTTTATCCTCCTCCGCCCGAAGGAAAGCGCCGGATACTTTTTCCTCGGCCGCACCTACCTGACGCTTCGCATGGAGGATTACGCCCTTCGGTATCTGCGGCGGGCCTACAGCCTCGATTCCGCGAACCCGCAAATCCTCGGTCTTCTCGGGCTGACATACCTGAAACTAAAACGCCCGGAGCTTGCTTCTCCGCTCCTCGGACATGCCGTCGAACTCACCGGCAGCACCGGAAGGCTCTACAACGGATACCTCAATGCCCTCTCCGCCCACGGGGTAAAGGAGTTTTACGCCGGAAACCATGAACTGGCCGGCCAAATGTTCCATTTTCTCCTAAACCGGGGTATGGACGCCGATTTTATTCATATTTACCTCGGCCTGATTGCACGGAACAAGGGAGATTACAGCGAGGCCCTCTCCCATTACGATACCGCGCTGCGCTCCTCCCCCGATGACGCGGGGCTGCTGATGCGGAAAGCGGCAATGCTCTATTTTACCGGCAGACGGGAGGAGGCCGCCGAGATTATCGAAGGACTGAAGCAAAAGGTTCCGTTTATTCGAAATGATTTTTTTACCGAATCGGAAATGTCACGCACCCTGTGCATGCATCATTTTACGCGGGAGGAATACCGCAAATCGATTTATTACGGTAACCGGGCACTGAAGGAAGACTATTCCGATCCTGTGGCTCACGGTATTGTCGGTGAGGCGTACAGGAACCTCGGTGATATGGAAAAAGCCAAAAACCACTTCCTCCGCTCCGTCGAAGCGGACCCTCATAATACGGAAACACGGTACGGACTGGCCATGGTGTACTGGCAGGAAGAGAAGTATCAAGCCATGCTCACTGAGCTTCAGAAAATTATCAGCCGCGACCCCGATAACACATCGGTCCAGTTTTTTATCGTTATGTGCAAGTGCAGACTTCATTATCCGCCGAAACAGACCATCCCCCTTGTCCGTGAGGCAATAAAACATCTCGGCCCGGACCCCAACCTGTTCAATGCCTTAGCGGAACAGTACATTCGAGGAGACCTCGACCATTTGGCCGACAAGTGGCTGAAAAAGGCAATTACGCTGCAAAACGACAATTACGACGCCTATATCAATTTGATCGATTTATACCGCGAACAGGAACAGTTCACCGAATTGGAAACCGTCTACTATCACTATTTTTCCGTTTTCTCCGATGATCCTTCGCGAAGAAAGGATTTTATTATTCTTCT
Organism: uncultured Spirochaetales bacterium; assembly: GCA_964440465.1. Taxonomy (GTDB): domain Bacteria; phylum Spirochaetota; class Spirochaetia; order SPDA01; family CAZSGZ01; genus CAZSGZ01. The sequence continues at coordinate 69,125 of CAYTSI010000002.1, read as the reverse complement.
GATGTCGATGGAAAAATACGAAGACGCGGTCCGGCAAATTTTGAAATATCTTCCCTACAGAACGAAAGATGAGATGACGAAGCGGCTTCTTGCAATTTGCTACCGGAAGACTGGCCAGTACCGTGATGCCGCGATTTTATACAAAGAACTGCTGATGAAACGGCCGAAATCGGAGGAGTACATTAAATCGATCGTGTTCTGCTACGAAAAAATGGGGAAGGTCCAATTTGCCGCTGATTTTTTACAGCGCGCGCTGCGGGAGGTCCCGCCGACCTTAAGTCTGCGGCTTATCCTCGGCTCTCTGTTGTACAAGGCCGGAGACGAAGAGACGGCGCTCCGAATTTTCAGGGAGGCCGCCGACGACGCGCCGGGGGACAGCAGGGCGTACAGAAATATCGCGGTGGTATATAAAAACAAAGGCTTTGCCGATATGAGTAATAAATTCACGCGCCATGCCGAAGAAATTGAAAAAAAAATAGTTGGATAATTCCTCCACCTCAGGTATACTTCATCTAGAAATACAGGAGGTTATCCATGGCCGAAAAAGCGTTAGATCTGTTTCAAGCATACTCAACGGAAAAACTGCCGAAAGACGGCGGTTATATCGTTTCTTCATTTTTCGATAGTAAATCAACCTATTCAATATACGAAATTGTCGCCTACAGCGGTGTAAAAAGCATTTATCTTACCGAGGAGGGTCTTACCTTCCAAACCGACGGCAACAAACTCTACATCCTTGTAGAGCCCGCTTCATATCCGGAAAAATATGTTGAACCCGTCAGCAGAAAATCAAGAGAGGGAATCCCTCACCGGTTTAAAGAACTCGAAATACATACCGCGAAAAACCAAACGAAAATTATGGTAAGCAAGGAGCCGATTATCTCTTACTCCTCATTCACCGTTTTACGGCCCACGGGAGTCAATTTCGCCCTTGTTTTTTATACCATGCCGGAAGTCCTTACAACATTGGAATATTTTTTCACCCAAACATTGAACAAAGAAGCGCAGGTCCCTTCCGCGGACGCGAAAAAAGCCGCGAAAATTGTTATTGAGAATTTGAAAAAATTCAATATCTGGTAAAATCAACATCGAACAAAAAGCGCCGGGAGAATTCTTCCGCGCCGCCTGTCGTGTTTGTGTATACTATTTTTTCCGTATTCTTCTTTTCATCTATGCATCTAGGCCGATCCGGCGCGTTTTTTGAGGGTGTACTGCACCACCGAAAGGTTTGCTATCGGCACACTGTAAGTGGAACATGAAACGTAATCTAATCCGACATCCATGCAAAATTTAATATTTTCCGGTACGGCCCCGTGTTCACCGCACAGTCCCTTTTTCAGGTCCGGGCGTGTTATTGTCCCTCTGCGGACCGCGGTAGCTATCAGTTCCTTCACCTGTTCATCCAAATACTCGAAGGGGTTTCCCGCGAGCAGGTCGAATTGGGTGTAATCCGGCATAAATGAGTTGAAATCGTCCCTCGAAAGACCGAGGGTTGTTTGTGTTAAATCGTTTGTTCCGAACGAAAAGAATTGGGCGTACTTCGCGATTTTCCCCGCTCCTAACGCCGCGACGGGAAGTTCAATCATGGTGCCTACTTTGAAATCCAGAGGGCGGGCTTTGAGTTTCTTCCGCACCTCCTCTTCAATTTCCATCAGGCCCCTGTAAGTTGTTCCTTCGATCCGTTTCCCGTGAACGATAATTTTGAGTTCGTTCTCATTCCCCACGAGGGGGATCATGATTTCCGGAAATACTTTCCCGCCTTCCTTTTTCAGGGCATACGCGGCCTCGAAAATTGCCTCCACCTGCATATGGTAGATTTCGGGATATGATACGGCAATACGGCAGCCCCGGTGGCCTAACATGGGATTGAACTCGTCGAGCTGGTCCATGGCGGCCTGTATTTCCGTTTTCGGAATGGCTTTTCCCTTGTTCTGCTTCTTTAAATATTCTAAGAAAACGGCCATCTCTTCCTTGTTATGGGGAAGAAATTCGTGAAGCGGGGCGTCTAAGAGGCGGATTGTTACTTCCTTTCCGTCCATAATTTTGAACAATTTGTAAAAATCGCTCTTCTGCATCGTTTTCAGCTTCGCGAGGATGGCGCTCCGTTTTTTTTCCGTTTCGGAGAGGATCATCTCCCGAAACACATTGATCCGTTTTTCATCGAAAAACATATGTTCCGTCCGGCACAGCCCGATTCCCTGGGCGCCGAAACTCAAGGCAAGCTCCGCGTCTCGGGGTGTGTCGGCATTTACCCGGACGTGAAAATCCGATAGATGCTTGTTGATAATATCGATAAAGTCGAGAAGGCCCGACTTTTTCGGGTCCGGTTCGATGAGACCGGCTTTGCCGAGGTAAACTTCCGGGTCCCCGTAGTTCGGGACGCTTAAGCTGATGTAATCACCTTCTTTTATGGTAATTTTACCGATCAGCGCTTTGTTGCCCCGAATTTTCATCTCCGGTTTTACTAAGGAAACCTTACCGTACTGGCGGGCGACAACCGACGCGTGCGCCGCGTACCCGCCTTCGTTACTCAAAACACCGGTGGAAACTTCGATGGCTTTAACGTCTTCGGCAAAGGTGGCGGACATGCAGAGGATGAACCGGGTGTCCTCGCCTTTCTGCAGTGCCTCTTTCCTCGCTTCAATAAGACCGTCGGTGGAAAAATAAATTTTTCCGATGGCCGCGCCGGGAGCCCCGGCAATGCCTCCGGAAATCGTTTTCAAGTTTTTGACCGATGTTACATCGATAATCGGATGAAGGATTTCGTTCAGCTGGCCCGGCTTTATTGCATTAAGGACATATTCTTCATCCACGATTTTCCGTTTGTTGAGGTCGAGGAGGGTCTGGATTTCCGCCTGGGTCGATTTTGTCATCAGCGCCCGCTGATCGATAAGCCATACCTTGCCGTTTTCAATGGTAAACCGTATTCTGCGAATCTCTTTGAAATGGTCTTCGACAATAGCGGCTATCCGTTCAAGTTCTTTCAGGCTATCCTTACCGATTTTATTGATGTCCTTTCCTTCCGATTCGACGGTATCGAACTTGTCTACCTGAAAGGCGCCCTGCAGCTTTTTTTCTCCGGTAACCACATCCCGTGTGAAAAACATCCCGCTCGCTGAATCTTTGCCGTAATTACCGTGGACCATCGGCTGAATAATAAGGGCCGCGTCGTCGTCGTTCATTTCGTCTAACGCGAGCATCCGGCTGATCCGTTTCAGCGCGAGTTCGAGCTGGGTGTAGGCATCTTCGAAAAACCCTTCGGGAAGCAACGCTTTGTATTTTTCCAGTGACTTTTCCCGTAAATTCGCGGGAACAGGCTTTTCCATCTCTTGTTCAAGTTTTTCCAGGGTCTTTTCAATTGTTTTTACGTCTTTTGCCCGCTTTTCGAGTTCCGCGATTTTTATCTCGATCTCAAGACTCCCCTTGATGAGAAACTGCAGTTCGTGAAAGGCGAAGTTTCCTCCCACAAACGCGTTGAAACCGGGGAGGGTTTTTTCGGTCAATCCGTAATTGTGAAGCGTCGGATACCGTACAATTGCTAAGTTCGGGCTGATAACAATTTTCGCGAGCATAGGATTTTCCGGGTCGCCGAAAACTTTTTTCGTGTCCTTCTCCACCTTTTTCATGTGGTCTTTTACATACGGTTTTAAATCGGTATCCTCAATTTTTCCGGCAAGATCGGAATCGACAATGAATCCCGGGAGGATCGGTAAATTGAGGCTGGCAAAATCGTTTGCCTCCCTGCCCCGTATTCCGATTTTTTCCAGGATTTCATCGTCCTTCACGTATTCTTTTTTGCTGAACAAATGGATATTATTTTTCATAGATTTCCTCGTTTCCAATTTCCTAAAAGAGATCGATTATTTGATTTACAGGAAATTTCAGAAAATCTTCAAAACGGTGGCTCGCACCCTGCTGAAGGTATCTCTGCAATTTTGCAACATCCTTTATCTCGGCACCGACAACGGCAAACAAAATCGCGCTGCCGTGCTTTACTTTCCCCCATTTAAAGAGGGTGTTGATGTCGTGGATCCTTTCACCGTCGTAGAAAACGAGAACTTCACAGTCCGGATGTTTCGCCGTATAGCTCTGAATAATCCGTTTCCATGCTTCTACATTTCCATTGTGAAAGAGCTCGTTTGTTACCGGCACGGAATACATCGGTGTCATCCGCTTCGGTCCGGATGAAGCTGCTTGTTCAGGCGCCGCCGCGGGTTTTGCCGCTTTTTCCGGCGTTTTCGCCCCGGTGCCGGCTGCCGCGGCTTTCGGGGCCGCCTTCGCGGCCGATTTGCTCCGGGTGGATTTTTTCGCCTTTTCCGGCACTGCTGCTTTCTTTTCTTTCTTTTTGTAAGAAAAACTTCCCTTTAACAGGGCGGCAGGAGTTTTCTTCGACGTTCCGTTCAAAAGCGCGAGCATTGTATCGAGGGCGGTATCGGCTGTTTTTTTATCCAGCTCCTTATCAAAGGCCCCGGCGTAAACAACGGCGAGTTCGTCCTTCTTCAACTGTGTAACCGCTTCAAAATGGTCTTCGTTTTTCGGATTTATCAGGGTAAGGCCTAATTCAGGATGGCAATAAGCAATTACAACATCGACGGCTTTCCATTTTTTTGTTTCAGCACTAATCGTACTGAAATCAGTAAGACTTTTTTCAAAGTTAACTGACCTGAAAAAATATCCGTATTTGTCGACGAGGAGAGCGTGAACGATTGCATCTATCTGTGGAATTGTAATTTTCTTGTCATCGATAAGCTCGCGGACAAGGTCTGCAAGATTTGTCTTCCCTTCAAAGTCACCTAAAATAGACGATACGGCCCTGAAATGGAGCAGGGAGTCGTTAAATCCCTCCCTCGTACTCAGGTTCTCATATTTCTTTTGTGCAGCAACCATATTTGTATCCTTTGTAAAATCGGTATGAAAGAAAAACCTATTTCCCCGAAGGGAAATAGGTTTTTATAATTACAGAGTTTTCAGTTCGTCACCCGAACTTTTTTTCGGTTTTCTTCCTCTCCGCGATTTGGATCCGGAGTCTACTACACCTTTTTTCTTTGTGCTGCTTTTTCGTTTCGGCGGGGATGGTACTGATTCTTCGACCATCTCTGAAGGTTCAACGGATTCACTTTCCGCGGGAGCATTCAGCATATCGAGGTAGCTCTGACCGGGCGCCTGTGCTTCTCCCTCCATGTCCGTGGAGAAACTCATTTCAATGTCGTCACGGATGGTGGACCTTCTTCTGGAGAATGACGCGAAAGCGGCGTCCTGGAAACCCTTCGATACTCCATGGAGAAATTCATTCAACACGTTTGCCATGCCGTCGAGGGTCGCCTTTTTCCGCTTAATCGACGTAATGTCCACGTCTAACAAGAGCCCCGGCTGGATGTGATACGGATTGATGATATAATCGAATTTGTTGAACTCCCGTTCGAGGAAGGACAAGCGGTCTTCCATAACTCTCCGCTGGATCGGGTACCGGAAACCGTACATCTCCTGCAGTTTGTCTTTCATGAGGATCATTTTTCGCTTTTCCTTGTCCTTTTCAAACTGAAAAGTCCGGTTCAGCTGTTCGACTTTTGTTTCAGCGGGTTTCACGAACGAAATTTCATCCCAGCTCTTCTCGATATCTTCATATAGAGGATCGCCGGTTTTCATTTTGATTTTCTTTTTAATCTTGTTTTTGTATTTCCGTGCCAAATCGTCGAAATCGACAACTCCTTTCATAAATTTTGAGTCGACATACACCATTTCAAGAACATCCCAGAGATGGCTTGTTTCTACCTGAAAGGACTGGATCATGACATCGTAGGCTTTCCGTTCTTCGTTCAGCTGAGCGTTGTCGTAATACTTCAGCGTAAGTTGGTACCGCTCGTCCGGAAGGTGTTCCGGATCGGTGTCTTCGTATTCCCGCAGAATCAATTCCCGGGTGTTTTTCATATTCTCGACAAATTGATATCCCATTTTGGACGTGTCGAGGATACTGGTAATAGAATTGATCGCAGTGTTGTATCCCCTATTACGAATATTTTCGATGTCGATTATCTCTTTTATGTTTTCTCTGATGTTGGCCGCGTCAAATTCTTCGGGATCAATTTCAGCCCGTAATCCTTCGATCCTGTCCATCAAATCTTTCGCGAGGTATTTATATCGTTTCGATTTGGGATTGTCCTGATCATCGTCGGTGTGATCCGTTACCCTGTTCATCTTTTCGAAGATAATTTCGCTGTCGTTCGGTTCTTCCTTTCCTTCATCGATAAGTTCGTCTTTGTATTTTTCGATTTCCTTATCGATGGTGTCCATGATGTTTTTCGAAATCAGGTCTTTTACCAGATATTCAACGGTTACCTGATAGTGAAAAATAGGACTGATGAGTTCGGAATCGAGGATATTGACCGACAGTTTGACGTCGGTTACGGTTTTCGGTCTCCTGATGTTGTCCTTAAAGGAACACTTGACGATGGAATAGGCATTTTCACCCCGTATGAAAGCACCGACATCGGTTTTTTGCCGGAGAAGGGAGTTTGTATGGTTTTCAAGGTCGTTCAGCCCGCGCTGGATGTGACCCTGAAGGTGACCGTACATATTCACCACGGATTTTTCAATTTCACCGGTATTAAACTTGTCCATGCCGCCGACCTGATCGAGAAGCTCGGCGATCTCCTTCGGAGTATACCGCGTGAGGACTTTCATTTCCTCCTTGTCGATATAGTTCCTGACTTTTTTAACCATTTCATCCTCTGTAGTAGTGATGTAACGGTTAAACATGTTTTGGTAATTCTGGTTGAAATAGTTGTACAACTTTTCTTTCAACCCGCCCATGACATCCAGACGCTCGAGCACTTCTCTTGGCAGTTTTGCATTTATATGATTTATGACCTTGTCGACCTCTTCCTCTAACAGTCTGTCGACTTCTTTTTGCTGATCTCTGCTTTCTTGTGCCAAGGAGTTACGAGACCCTACAGCGCTCCGTTTTTCCGGATGAAATACCATCGGGCTTTTAGGCAGATCTACACTTCCCATATCTATTTCTCCTTACGATTGTATTCAGTTACAGCTTAACAATAAGGTGGGCTAAATGTAAAGTATGTTTTTTTTTTTTTTGCGTTTTTTCTGCTTTTTTACTTTCCCATCCTATGGTATTCTCATACTATAGAAGGGGCGGAGTATGAATAAACAAATACAGTATATGGTTTTAGGTGTAATTCTATCCCTCGTGTCCATTTTTTCACTATTTTCCGACCAACGGGAAGAGAATATCGACATTTTCGTTGTTTTGGATAAATCTCTTTCCATGGAGGAAGAGATCGGTCCCGTCAAGAATTATGTTATCGACACACTTATCGAAGATACCCTCATACCGGGTGACAGGTTCGTGGTCATACAGTTCTACGGCAAAGCTGAAGTTCTTATCGCGGAGGACACGGCGGGAACAGATGCAAAACTCGAATTCAAGCGGATAATCGGCTCCCTTGCCGCCGACGGGAGTTATACCGATATCGGAAACGCTTTAGACACCCTGAAAGCGGCCATCGAAAACTATGAACAGCCGGACCGGCGGAAATATCTCCTCCTTGTTACCGACGGAAAGCAGGAGGCGCCCGAGGAGAGTAAATATTATTCTCCCGACGGCACCTTCAACCACGCGTTTTTGGAAAACGCACGGACCATCCAGAAAGAAGGCTGGAAAATCCATGTTTTAGGGATCGGTACCGCCTCCGCCGCGAAAGAACTCGCGGAACAGCTCTCCGGCGGGTATATCGAAACCAGTGAAGAACCGACGCAGGAGGAAATTACCGAAAAAACCGAAGACCTTTTCGGTACAATTACAATAACGTCTCCGCCGCGTGTCCGGCCGCCGGACAAACACGGGAAGAGCGTACTGACCGTTCCGCTTTCGGTTCAGGGTTATTCGAGTGAGCAGGAAATCGTATTAAACAGGATTATCGCCGATTTCCATGCTTCCGGTGTAGAAAACGAGGTACTCGCGGAAGGCGGTTCATATACGCTGCCGAAAGAAGGCGCGGAAGAAATACAAATTCCCATTACCATCGATCAGGCCCTCGCGCCGGGAACATACGATACAACCCTCACCTTTACCTTTCAGGGGCTGACTGTTTTTACCCCCGCTCAGGCAGATGTAACAATTGAAGTGAAAGGGTTTTTCGGCAGCAACATTTGGATAATTCCCGTTATCGCCCTCCTTTTTCTCGCCGCCGCGGCAGGGGCGGTACTGCTGCTGCTGCGCGTGAAAAAAAATAAACCCTGTGAATTCAGACTGTATATCGACAACCGCCCCGCCCAGGCGGCGCCGATTACACTGGCAGAAGGAGAGAGTATCTACCTCGACCGTGACGGCGCCGGTTATGTCGTTGTCCGTGAAAAAGGGGAAAAAACAGTAGCGGTAATTAGGTACAGCGGCGACGCGCTTACACTTTCTTCCCTTGATACGAAGTGGTTTACCCTGCCGGACGATGTGCCCGGCTCCGTTTTAGGTGAAAAAATTACCGCGAAGGCAAAGTCCGGACTGAAAAAAGAACTGTATTTTAAGGCAGTATAACATATGGCCGTAACATATTATCTTCTCTTCGATACAGGTACATTTACGGACTGTCCCGGTTTTCCGCCGGGTTACTTTTTTTCAGACCTTCCGGCGGCGGGCGGCTTTACAGGTCTGGAAATCTCCGCCGCTAATATTCTTTCTTTTCCGTCGGCACATTGCGGGATCGTTACCGTGCCGAAGCGGGTAAAGGTACTAGAGGATAAAATAAAAGACTACAGTATCGATATTGATATTATTCCCTATGAACACGACATTCAGCGGGTAATCGACGTTATCCTGAAAAAAGACCCGGCCTCCCTCATTATCCAGAACATGTCTTCGCTTTTAACCCTCGACAGCGGCAGTCTTCAGAACATGATAAAAACACTCGCCGATACACAATTAATCAAGTGCTCCGTCGGCACGGTCCCCGTTGATTTGTTTCTCTGCACCGGCCGGTTTTTTTCGAATGTTCTTTCTTCCCTTCGGAAGGAAGGACGGGACAGAACAGCGGAAGGACTCTTTGCCCATCTTCTTCTTCATTTTACCGACCAGCGGGAAATCTCCGGCACCCTATTTCTGCATACTACAATTTACAGTCTGTACAACAGTTACCGGAAATGTGTCGACGCCCCTACCTTTCTGCATCCCGATTTGCACCGCCTGTACGAAAGAAAGCCCAAAGACTCGGAAATCGGGAGAACCGGTTCGGTTAAAAACTCTCTGTTTTCACCCGGAGGCAGGATTGACGGCTATGTAGAAAATTCCTTTCTTTTTACAAACGTTACCGTACGGGAAGGAGCAAAAATAATTGACAGCGTTATTTTTCCCGGCCACACCATTGGGAAAAAGGCTGTAGTTAAAAACGCCGTTTTGCTGCCCTTCACCCTCGAACCTTCTCCCGGAACGACAATCGGCGACAAATCTATAATCGGTGGAATGTCGAAAGCGGTCAACAAGGACTATCCCGAACAGGTCCATTCGGGTCTTTCCGTTATCGGTTTCGACATCGAGGTCCCCGGAGGGACCGTTATGGAGCCGGCTTCGTGTATCGGCTGGGGTGCTGCAAAATCAGACATTAAACAGCGGAAAGTTATAAAAAAAGGGTCCTGCCTTACCGGAAAGGAACAGTAAATGGCGGACCGCCTCGCTTCCCTTGTGGACGTACTGAATTCGAACAGCAATTTTATACTAACAGCCCATGAAACACCCGACGGTGACGCGATCGGCAGCGAAATGGCCTTGTATCGCGCGCTGAAACAGCTGGGTAAAAATTGTGTTGTATTCAATGCCGATCCGATGCCTCATTCCTACCAGTTTCTCGATCCCGAAGAAACAATCGTCGTGCTGGAACATGAGCGGCATCTTGATATCGACCCCGCCGGCCGGGTGCTAGTTATCCTCGACACCAACGATATCAATAATATCGGCCAGATTCGGGACATTGTTCTTCCCCGGGTCAAGAGCTGCATCATTATCGATCATCATCAGGCAGAAGACGCGGAAACGGAAAACTGTATACTCGAGGAAGCCTCCAGCACGTGTGAAATCCTCTATGATGTTTTTATCCGGATGGGGGTGCGCGTATCGTTAGATATTGCAAATGCCCTGTACGTCGGCATTGTGTACGATACCGGCTCCTTTATTTATCCGAAGACGACCGAAAAAACCTTTCTTATCGCATATGAACTTGTCAGGAAAGGGGTAAATCCGAATTTCATCTATCAGAAAATTTATGAAAGCAATTCAGTATCATCCCTCGTTCTTCAATCGAAGGTACTTGCCACGTTAGAGCTCACATTTGACCGCCATGTGGCCATACAGACACTGCGAAAAGAAATGATTGATGAATGCAACGCCTCCTATGAAGAGGCCGCAATGTTTATCAACATGCCCTTAAAAAGTGAAAGCATAAAAGTTTCCATTTTTTTTAAGGAAAATACCGAAGGGGTCCGGCGCTGTTCCCTCAGATCGAAAGGTAATATCGATGTTGCCGAAATAGCCCAGACCTTCAGCGGCGGCGGTCATAAAACCGCGGCCGGATTTAAATGCCGTGACTCTTTTGAACAAGCACGGGCAAACGTCTTGCAAATGCTTGAAAAATATTTTACATAATATCTGTGAGACAATTAATTACGGTACCCGCCATTCTCCTCCCGGTCCTGCTCCTTTCCTGCGGACCTTCGGGGCCCACCTCCGATTCTTCTCCCCCGCCGGTCCCCAGGGAAATAACTGCGGCGGAACGGAACAGGAATGCCGGGGAACAGCAAAGCGGCACTTTTTCTACCGATAGCGGCGGCCTCGACGTAGGACCGCTTATCGACCTTGACGAACAATTTCTGCCGGCAAAAATAATCAATCAAAACCTCGATCTTGACCAAACGGACGAGCAAATTATATTTGGAAAAATGAGAAACAATCCGGACGGAGAAATAATACTGAAGCTGATTGATTTCGACGAGATTTCAAACGAGTATGTTCTTTCCTGGGAAGCTGTTACCAACGCGACAAATGTCCGCAACTTTATTATCAGTTTTATCGATATTATCGGCGATCACAAACTGGAAATCCTCTGTTCCGGAATCGATAAGCAAGGGTTGAGGAGTCTCGACATCTACCGGCAGACCTTTTCCCCGTCCGGGGTCGGTCTGTATTACACCTCCATATGCTCCATTACGGCCGACGGAAGCATCGATATTCATGAGTATGAACGGAGCCAGGCGTACAAACAAGGCCAGCGGAACGGCCGCAGCTTTCCGATTATCACCTTCTCCCAAGACAGGGACACGGAAAATATCATGGACTTGGTCCGTGAAGAATATTACTGGAAATATCAGGAAAACAGGTACGTTAAAGGAAAGGTGGAGTATATTCCCGGGAAAATAATCGAAGCAGCCCAGCTCCGTGAACTTTTTACAAAGGACACGAAAGCCTTTGAGGATTTTTTGGCAGGACCGTGGATTACGTCCGGCCCGGAAGACGATAATCAGCAGACCACCATATTTTTCAACCCGGATGAGGGACAAATTGTCTTTTTTTCCCAAGACATTCAGGAGCTGTATGAATGGGAAAGCTCCCACCGGACGAGAATTCCCAACAGTATTTATATATCCGTTACCAATAAAATGGTGCCGTTTATAAAGAAGTACGTTTCCATTTACGTCGAAAGCATGGATGTAATAAAAATCGAGATAAATGACAGGGATTTCACGAAAAGTAATTTTATGTGGGACGGTACGTTTACCCGTCTGCACGGTCCCGCCCAGGCGGGCGTTGTAACGGACGCAATGTATTCTCACACCGGCGTGGTGCTCTCTCCCGAAGAAGTACGCGGGGAGTACAAAAATTCATTCGGAGACAGCATACTCTTCGCGCGTCCCTTCATTGAAATGAGAACCGGCGGCACTCCCCTCCGCGGGAAATATTCGATGTATGATATCGAAGGCGACACGATCCTTAATATCAAGGTCCTAAGTGAATCGAATACGGTTGCCGAATCGAAACGGTATCTTCTCGAACAGACCGTCGACTTCACCGAACAAATAACTATTTACAAACTAACGCTTACTCCCGGCAAAATTGGTGTGTCCGGCTTTCAACCCTTCGGGGAAACTTCCCGGCTGTATGTGCGGTATGAACGGAACGAAACGGAAGAAGTGAATGAGGTATCAGGGGAAGAGTAGAAACCCTTCAAACCCCTTTTCTTTCAGCTGAAGAATATATTCCTGGGAACTCTCTGCCGGCAGTGGTGGAGAAACGACCTTGTACAACGGCGGGCCTTCCCGGTCAACCCGCACCGTCTCCGCGGAAAAACCGTTTTGCCCGAGCGCAACTACCAGTGTTTCCGCGTTATCCCGTTTTGCGAATATTCCGGTTTGAATACGCACCGTACCGCTGTCTTGCATGACCCGATTTTCTTTTTCTTCTTCCCGCTGAACGGACGATACTTGGAAATGATGGAGTGACGGTCCGATAACGACGGTACTCCCCTCTTCCGCCGCGGCAGACTCGATGCTGCCGCCGTATTTTGACGACAGCAGTTCCCTCGCTGTATCGGAGAATTGTGCCCGGCCGTACATTTCGGAAAGGGTATAAAAAAGATACACGTCAGCCGCCGACATTTTTTCAATATAGGCGTGTGTCTCTGAAAGAAGGCGTTCCCCTTCCTTCAACTTACCCGTTAGATATGTAATATAGGACAGAAAAAGCTTTCCCCGGCTGCTGAGCATACTGTCTCCGGCGGTGGTAATAATTGCCTTCGTCTGCGCTTCCGCCCTGCCGAACTCCCCCATTGATATGAGAAGTCTGATGGAATGAAAAAAATTAGAAATATCCGCTGCTTTTGTCGACCGCGTATTGGAAAATTCAAACATCTGTTGAGCATCGGAGATGTTTCCCGTCATTTCCTGCAAAAAGGCAAGGTGAAAAAGAAGTATTGCACTGTTTTCCCTGTTCGTGCATCCCGCCTGGACTTCCCGCAGGACCTGTTGCGCCTTCCGCGGGTCCCGGACCGATTCGAAATAGAGAGCAAGGACCTCGGGAAGTTCTTCACTGTCGGCATGTTCCGGAAGCCAGTTTTCGAAATGCTCGGCGGCCCGGGAATGGTTACCCGCGCGCTGCTCTTCTACAGCCGCTTCGAGAATGTCGGCTGAACAGAAAGAGGGCAGAAGGAAAAAAAGGAAAATGCCTAATTTACTCGGCTTCATCCTTTTTTATATCGGAGTTTCTCCCCTCTTCTCTTATCTCATTTTCAATATCTTCTTTTTTCATCTTCTCCGCCGCTGATTTTTCTTTCTTTCTCCTCCTGCCGAATGCAAAGGGGAGCGTTAAGAACGCGCCGGCGAGAAACGCGATGAACAGGCTTAAAAAAATCGGTACATCGGTAATGGTCGTAAACCCTACGGATATATCGGACACATTTTTTATGTTGAATCCGGCAAAAACGACAAACAGCGTCATCAGTATAAGAAATAAAACTAACTTCCAAGGTACCATTATATTTTCTCTCCTTTCAATGTGGAGCCCGCCGCGGAGGTAAGCCTCACGGGAACGATGGCCCCGATATCATGTAATGTGCCGGAAAAAACAACCGACGCGCCGAATTCGGCCACACCGAGCAGTTCCGCGCTGTTCCGTTTCGAAAATTGTTTTACAAGCACATCCGTTACGTCCCCTACCCGGCACTTTCTCCTATTGTTACTGATATCACGCTGAATTGCAATAATTTCTTCCAATCTATTTTGTTTTACATCTTCCGGCACCTGGTCCGGGAGCCCCGCCGCCGGCGTTCCCTCCCGGATATTGTACTTGTAGGTGTAAGCGTCATCGAACTGTACCGCTTTCAGGAGGTCGACGGTATCTAGGAAATCCCGCTCCGTCTCCCCGGGGAATCCGATAAGAATGTCCGTTGTAAGGGAGGCATCGGGGATTGCCTGCTTTATTTTCCCCGCGAGGGCAAGATATGTCTCCCGGGTATACCGCCGATTCATTGCCGCTAAAACGGTGTCGGAGCCGTGCTGCACCGGCAGGTGGATTTCCCTGCACAACCTCGGATTTTCCGCTATGCATTCAATTAACCCGTTGGAAAAATCTTTCGGATGGGATGTGAGGAAGCGGAACCACGGGACACGGCGGCTCTCCCTAAGGATAAGCCGAAGGAGCGCGGGGAAGTCGAGGGTGCCGTTTTTATATGTTCCCCGGTATGAATTGACATTCTGCCCGAGAAAGGTAATTTCCCGTACCCCTGCCTCTTCAAGCACTTTGCATTCATACAGTATTTTTTCCCCGGAACGGGACAGTTCCCGCCCCCTGACGCGGGGAACAATGCAGTAGGTACAAAAATTGTCGCAGCCGTGGAGAATCGGCACATAGGCCTGAAACGCCCCGGAATATCCGTAGGTAAGGGGAAAACGGTAGTCCCGCTTCCCGTTCGCCGGCTTTGTCCGCGGCCGTCTCTCCTCCTCCCGGGCAAGTACGCTGAAAATATCCATTTTTTCCGCGTTTCCGAGTACATAATCGACTTCCGGCGATTTTTTTTGTATTTCCCCGCCCAGTCTGTCCGCCATGCAGCCGGCAACAATAAGATTGAAGTCCCGTTTCTTCTTTAAAGCGGTATACCGGCCCAGCCGTCCCCAGATTCTGTTTTCCGCTGTCTGCCGCACCGAACAGGTATGAATAATTACATTGTCCGCTTGTTCAGGATCATCGGTTTCCTCCATTCCGTGCTGGACAAGATGGAGTGCTATGTAGCTGGATTCCGCCTTATTCATCTGACAGCCGTATGTTTCGATATAAAATGTTGCCATTAGTGTTTAAAGCAGCGCTGTCCCGTAAACATCATCGCCGCTCCGTATTCATTGCACGCTTCGATACAGTCTCCGTCGCGGATCGCGCCTCCCGGCTGAACAACTGCCGAAACGCCTTCCCGAAGACCGACTTCAATTCCGTCCCGAAACGGAAAAAAGGCATCGGAAACCATAACGGACGCATCCAGGCCGCCGTGACCGCCTGCCGCCTCTTCCAGGACCTCTGTTTTCCGTGCTTCATCCAAATCGGCATAAGCCGATTGATACCGAAGCCAGCTGATCCTCTCGGCGGTCTTTTTATAGGCCTTGTCCCGCGCGATTTCCGCGACGCCGACCCGGTCCTGCTCCCCGGTCCCGATGCCGACGGTTACGCCGTCCTTGATATAAATGACCGAGTTGCTGGTTATTCCTGTTTCCACGAGCCAGCCGAAAATCATATCATCAAGTTCCTCCGCGGTAGGCCGGCGGTCAACGGTGATCTCCCGCCCCTCTTTCTCCGCCGACGCGGGGATGAGGTCTTCCGCCGACAGGGTCCGCGGCGCAAAGGAACTTTGACAAATTACACCGCCGTCGATGAGGGTGGTAAAATCGATGCACTGCTTTCCGATAAACGAGGCGAGCCGTTCGATCGCGCCGATTTTCATGACCCGAAGGTTTTTTTTCTTAGCAAAAATATCGAGAACGCCGGGGTCAAAATCAGGGGCGGCCACAACTTCAATATAGCTCTTCGTCATGAACCGGGCGGTTTCCGTGTCGATACTTCTGTTGCACGCGACGGCGCCGCCGAAAGCGGCAATTCTGTCGGCGTACAGGGCCTTTTCATACGCGTCGCCTATCGCGGGCCCTTTCGCGGCACCGCAGGGGTTGTTGTGTTTTACAATTACGGAACAGGGTGTGTCTCCGAAATACCGAAGAATATTCAGGGCATTGTCCACATCGGTAATATTCGTTTTCCCGGGGTGTTTTCCCGACTGCAGGAGATCGATAGTCGACGCCAGGTGTTCACCCGGAAGTATCATTTCGCATTCCGCGATAGAGATATTTCCGTTTACGAGGCGGTACAAAGCCGCGGGCTGTCCGGGATTTTCCCCGTAGCGCAGTCCCTTTGTAACTCCTTCGATGTTCCAGGTAACTTTTTCATACTTCAAGGTTGAAGTCCTGCCGCTGCCGGTGAAAGAAATACTCATTTCCTCGGGGAAACTGTCGTCTTCCATCGTTTTGTACATTTGAGAAATTGTTTTGCTCTTCATTTGTTACGTCCCGTCGGCAATGGTGTACGCGGCCTTCAGATTATCCGCGTCTATGGTTTCGAAATAGCTGTGAATTCCCCTGTCGTACTCTTCCGTATGGGCAAAAGCCTTTTTCGCCAGATCGAGCCGCGCGGCAACGGAAAGCCTTCCATCGTTTGCTTTCATTTCGGAAATAATACTCCCGTAATCCGAAGGATCACAGACACTTGCGACCCGGAGAAAGTTCTTCGCTCCCGCCCGAAGCATAGAGGGGCCGCCGATATCGATGTGGGACCGGGCATCTTCCACCGTACTGTTTTCCTTCGCCGCCGCCTGACGGAAGGGATACAAGTTGACAACGATCATATCGAAGGCCCTTCCGCCTATCTCCCGAATATACCGCCGGTGCTCGTTATTTCCGGGCTCGCTCAGGATACCGGTATAAATTGTAAAATCCAAGGTCTTCACGAGCCCTCCCTGCATTTCCGGCCGGCCGGTAAAATCTGAAATATTGACAAGCGCGTTTTTCTTTTCCGCGGGCAGGGCTTTTTCAATAAGGGAAAATGTACCGCCGGTGGAAAAAACGGAAAGGTCCGGTATAATTTTCAGTAATTCTACAACGAATTCAGCACATCCTGTCTTGTCGGCCACACTGATAATACAGTTTTGTATTCGTATTTTATCCTGAATTGCGGTAACTCTATTAATCATACCGCCAATACTATCAAAACATGATTAGAATGCCAACTCTATTGAAAATTTGTTTTGGCGGTGATAGTATCTTTATGTAACTGAAGTGAGGTTTTTTGTGCGACATAAACGTATTTTACTTTTCATATCTATTTTCGCGTTGTTGTTTTCAATAAGCGGAGAAATTTTCGCTCAGGAGGAGGAGGAAACGGAAGGAATTCCCGAAGTTTCCTACGCCTTAGGAGACCAGATATTTGCCGTAAACGCGGGGTTATTTATTCCCCTCTTCTTTTTCGGGGGCGGTTCCGCTGTTTCCACGAATTTATCTTTAGGCGGTGTCGGCTCCCTGGAGTGGAATGCCTTCGTAACCGAACATCTCACCTTAGGGGCGGAACTTGCCGGTTCTTTTTCCTTCAGCCCCCTCGGCAGGGTCCTGGCGATCATACCGATAACCTTTAAAATTGGATATTTTTTCTATGCCTACCCCTTTGAAATACCAATCTATCTCGGCACCGGTCTCAATTTTGTTACACTCGAGGAATCGCTGTACGTCGGGCTTATTGTGAAACCCGGCGCTTCCCTGTACTGGAACATCAACGGTACCTGGGCCGCCGGCTTGAACGTTGTGTACTGGTTTTCACCCCAGTGGTATACGAAAGATGCCCTGGTGCCGCAGAACCGTTACGGGAATTTTCTGGAAGTCTCACTCTCCGCGCTCTATCATTTTTAAACGGAGTATTTACCATGAAGAAGTTATGTAGTTATGTATGTACGATATCAGTTGTTCTGGTCCTTTTTGTTTCCGGGTGCACCCAGGAAACGATGGGTATTTTCTACAGTCTGGAGGTGGAAAAAGACCTCGAGGGAGACAAGGGCCTTGAAGACTCGTTAAAAGTGTGGAAATTAACAAAAACCGGCGACAGCTATTTTATAGCCGCCGGGAAAGTGTACAGCCGCGGCATCGAATCCGGGGACTGGGAGGAAATCCCGCCCCCCGCGGAGGGGATGCTCAGTTCCGACATTGAATATTTCAACGGCACACTGTATGCCATGTACAGAACGGGTGATGCCGCTACCTCAAAACTGTATACCTACACGGCAGGTAACGCTCCCTGGACCGAGGCAGGTTCGATAAGCGGCGCCGCGTCCGAACGGGTGACGGGATTGATGGCCGTCGATTCGGGACTGTATGTGTCGGTCCTCAAGGAAGACCTCGATTCGGCGTATGACCCGTACGCCCTTTTCTACTCTTCCGACGGAAGCACGTTTTCCTTAGTCGACCTTCCCGGCGACAACGATTACTCGGTCCGTATGATTTTTGACGGCGATTTCGACGGAACTAATTACTGGTTTATCAGCGGCGACACTGTTTTCTCCGGCACGGACCCCGCCGTCCTTACGACCCGGGTCAGTTTGACGAATACCGGCGGTACGGTCATGACCCCCGCGAATATAGGCGGGGTATACTACTGCCCGGAGATTGAAAAGATATTCATTTCCTCCAAAAACGGCGTCGTTTTGGTAAAAAACCGGCCCGCTTCTTCGGCCGACATCTCTTCAGGCTGGTATTCCAGCATTACCAAATATTCCGGGGAAACAGCTGAAGTGTTTTACGACCTGATAAAAGTACCCGGTTCCGGTTATGACGACACCGGGGCTGTAACCGTTATTGTCGGATCGGACAACGGCTATTATGAAATCGGCATTGCCGATGGTCCCGATGCCGATTCCCTGTCAATAACCGCTCCCAGCGGTCTTACTGAAACAACAACGATCAACTATCTCAATACAAAACTGGCGAATAATTCGATCCGCTCCTTTGCCTATGACCCGGCGGGTGCCGGCGGCGGGGACGATATCATTTTTGCCTGTACAACCAGCAGCGGACTGTGGCGCAATACCTACAATGCCGAGGCGGGACAGCGTATCTGGAGCCGTGAATAAGACGTTTTTTACAGCTTAAAACTCGTCCGCGCCGATATCGTATTCCGGTTTGAGCCCCTCTTCGGGATTTGGACGGACGTCCCCCTCGAAATCAACGGGCAGACCTCCCATTTCCTCTACATTGACCCCTCCGTTTACACAGCGGGAGGACTGCTTCAGATAATAGGGGGCCTCCGTCTTTGTAATGAGGAAGCTATTCGTAAAAGATTCAGAAATATTTTTATGGTAATCCCCCCCCCGGGCATTGCCGTCGGCGTTGTTGAGGTCCATAACGCCCGCGTATTCGGTCCCGCTGACCTGCAGCGCCGTTTTCCATCCGTGCAGATTGTTTGCAATAATCCGTGTCTCTTTTACACCTCCAAGGGCAATACAGGGGCCGTCGTTTTTTTCCGACGTGTTCATGATGATGTTGTTGACTGCATAGAAAAGAGCAGGTTCTCTGCCCCGCAGGGCGTAGGAGTTCGGAGAACTTGAAGCAAACAGGACCGTATTGTTGAACAGCCTGCCGGTCCCGCCGGTAACATCGAAACCGATAAAGTCCCCGGCGGTGGAAATGGTTATATAATTGTTCTGTACCAAAAATTTTGTATGTTTCAGTTGAAAGGGATAGAGGAATTCATTGCCCTTTTCTCCCGTTACAAGGCAGTTGTACATGTCGAGCGTAGAGTCGGCGGCTTGTATCCCGATGCCGCCGGTCCCGCCGGTAATGTGCAGGGTGCTGTTTTTCAGCATAACTGCTGAATCGGCTGAGGCGGCAATGAGGGTATTGATCCGTGAAGAACTGCTCGCGGTAATTGTTGATTTTTCAACATAGAGTTCCGACCCCGCGGCCTCGATTCCGAAACTCCTGCTGTTCGCTGTCCCGGTGCTGAAAGTCGATGCAATGCACTCGACCGATGTATCTTTCGCGGACAGGACGGTGCTTACCGCGGCGCTTCCGGCAAGTAAGACCGAATTTTCAATTCGGACTTTTTTGCTGTTTTCGACGCGAAGTACCTTGAGGCTGCCGCCGTGTTTCCCTTTGTTTTCTACTGTTGTGTTTTTCAGCAGAAGCTCTCCGGAAACGTTCTTGATTATTTCCGGAGCACTGCCGCTGTAGGATGTACATTTCGTGTTCAGCAGTTCGGCCTTCCCCCCCTCCTGCAGAAAGAGCGGCATAGAATCGGTATGAAGGTTCATAAGCGTTACAGCGGATGCCGACAGCTCGCCTCCCGAAATGTGAAGTACAACGGGGTCCCTCTTGTCGGTTACCAGCGTCAGGGACTTGAGGTGTATTGTCCCGGCGGAGATACTGAGCAGTATGCCGTTTTCCGGCATATAAGCTCCCGCGGAAATAACTGTCTCCTCCGGACCGTCCTGCTTCCACGTAAAGGGATCGTATCCTCCCTGCAGAAAAAGGTCTTCATTGAACGTTAGGGTATCATCGATTGGAAATTGCCCGCCGGAAACATACATGATGTTTCGATCGGTTTCTTTCGCGTACGCAACCGCCTTTCCCAGGGTTTTAAAAGGTCTGCTCCTCGAACCGCCGTATCCGTCGTTCCCCAGCCGCGAAACGTAAATAATCTTTTTATCGATAATAAGATCATCTAAGGTCACCACGCGGCTTTTATTTCCGACTTCATCGACGCTATAGGCGGACAAGGCAAAGCTGCTGTATTCGCCTTTCGGCACATCCAGAGTGACCGGTGTGGAATAGCGGATATCTTCGATTATTTCCAGAGGTTTCCCCAAAGCGTCAAATTTTGTTACCGAATACACAATTGCCCCTTCTTCGGCACTGATGGGAATGGTAATTGTGTCCTGAAAGTAGGTGCCCCCGGTAATATCGAAGGCAGGCACCGACGGTTTTGTTGTATCGATGGTGAAATGCAATTTTTCCTGTTCGGAAACGGGCAGGTTTGTCCCGCGGTCAAAGAGCTGGGCCGCGAGAAAAAAGTGTGCCGTTTCACCCGGCAGCACATCGAATTGTTTTTTTCCATCCATAATCGGGCTGAATTGGGAAATGTCCCGCAGATGCTCTTCGGCGAAGGCCGTTTCATACCTGCACAGAAAATTACCCGACTCGGTATAGACGGTTACCGGCCCGTTGTACCTTCCTCCGTTTTCGGCGCCCGCGAGAAAGGAGTCGATGTCGGCGCTTATCCTATACGCGGGCACCTCAATCGACGCGGTTTTACTTGTATTTCCCGCCCGGTCCTTGAAATAGTAGGAAATTGTTTGCGCGCTTCCGCCGGAAATGGTTAGTGGTGATTCGTACTTCTTCCAGTCTTCACCATCGAAAGCATAAAAAATATCTACTCCCCGCAGATGGTCCCAGCTGATGTCGACCGCGCCCGATTTATAGGAAATATATACCGGTTCCCCTCCCGCGCCGGGGTCCTTTTTATCGATCCGCACTGAAAATACCGGTACTTCCCTGCTTCTGTTTCCGGCCGCGTCGACACTGATAAGTCTGATGTTGTAGGTTACATCCTCTCCATCTCTTCCGCTGAGAATAAGGGGAGAACCGGGATCGAAGAGGGACGACTCCTCATGAGGAATTGCCGGGAGGATATTTCCTTCAGCTATTTCATAAAACACCGAAATCTCTTCGCCGGCTTCAACAGACACTTCCGCCCGGGACATGTTTTCGTCGGGATACTCTACCCGCGCGGCCGGTGCCTTCGGCGCTTCTCTGTCGATGGTAAATACATACAGTTCTTCGGAGTAGGTTGTGTTTCCGGCTTCGTCGACGGACCCGAACAGCAGCGAATACGTTATTTTTTTGTCCTTTTCCCCTTGCAGATGCAGGGGTGATACGAATTTCCTCCCCTCCCGGCCGAAACAGTCCGGAGGGGCCGTCCCGCCGGTGCTGATGCTGTAGTATACCGTTTCACCTTCCTCAGGGTTACTGTGGGTAATGGTAACGCCGTTTACATATTCCGCCTCATGCTCAATACCCCGCACGCGGGGGGCTTGCGGAAGCTGCATGTCGATTGTGAAGGAAAGCTGCCGCGTCTCTCCAATACTGCCGTTGTCCTCCAAATACGGGGCATACGCAACCGTATAGGTATGTACCGTGTCTTCCTCTCCGGAAAACACAATGACGCCCTCTCCAGCGGCCTCTGAGGCCGTATCGACCTGAAGTTCCGTACCCTCTCCCGCGTCCGTTTCGGCCGTATACAGGACCTTCTGGTCGGCGTACATGGAGGAAAACCGGATTGTTACCGCTTCGTTATAGATACCGCCGTCTTCGACACCGCTTACGGTCAGCGGCGCCGGTTCCCGCGTATCAACTGAAAACCGCATTGCATCCGTTTCACCGCTGTTGTTTCCCGCCCCGTCGACCGCGTACGCGCTAAGCTCATACTCCGTCTTCTTCCCCTCACTGCCGAAAACAAAAAACGGTTTTTCATACAACTCGTCTCTATTTCGTACTTCCGCGGTCCCGTCAACCTCCCGTACAAGGGTAAAGTAGGCCGTACTCCCGCTTTGCGGGGTAATTTTGACAATTCCGTCGAGAAACTTTATTACCGGCTTCGCGGGCGGCTGATTATCGACGGACAATTCGAAAATCTCGGAAGGTCCGGATACATTTCCATGTTTGTCCCGCAGCGCCAGCTGCAGGTATGTTTTCTGCTCCATACCGTAGGGAAGGGTAAAAAGGATGTCTCCGTCTATCTCCGGCGAAGCGGCACCGGGGACGGGCAGGGACAAGGGGTCGCTGCTCTTTTCGTAAATAACAGCCCCCGGGGCGGGTTTTTCGATAATAACCCTGTTGTTGTTTTCAACCTTCCCGGAGGGCGCCGGCGGGAGATCGCGGGAGAATTCGAGGCGCAGCTCCGCTGTTTCGGACCTGCCGCCGGTACGCGAGACGGCGACAGCCTTAATGACCGCGGACGGACTTTCCCCCGGCCCGGGTGCTTCCACCGCGAACGGCCCGGCGTACCGAATTGAACCGGTGTCCGGTTCTTCGCCGCCCCGGGTGTAGTAAACGGCCGTTCCCCTTTCGGCGGCGAAGGCAACCTTGTATTCCCTCCTGTTCTCCTGCTGAAAAGCGAAACATCGGGGCGCTGCAGGTTTCCAGCCGTCAAGAACGTAGGTATATCTGTAATCTCCCGCTTCCGAGGCGGGGTCCGCGAACCTAAGGACAACGGGACGCCGCATATTCCGCGGCGGTTCGAGGGTAAGTGATGAAAAAGCGGTTTCATCATATATGCCCGGCGGCGTATCATTCATGGTATACCGGAAGCCGGGACCGCCTACAAATTCTATCCGGACCGTTTCCGTTATTACTCCGCTTTCAACGGAAAGCAGCGGCCGGGCCTCTTCCGCTACCATGTATTCAATTTTTTTTTCGACAATTTCTTTCGTGTCGGGAACATACCCCGCGATCCGCAGAACGACCTTCCCCCGCTTCCGGATCATTACCGGCGTTGTGTACTCAGTTCCGTCGGTAACCGGGTTGTCGCCGTTAACGGTATACCTGATCCAGGAAAAACCTTCGTGAACACAGGCAAGGAGCTGTGTATTCTGAAACGTCCCCGCCGCGGGGCTGGAAATATCAAGATAATGTCCGGGAAAACGGGTACTTTTATTGATAACGTAGGTGTATTCGGCTGTCGGCCCCCGGTTTCCCGCCTCATCGACGGCGTACACACCCACCGTGTATGTCATTATATACCCGTCTTTCCCCTGCAGCAGGACCGGTGTGCCGTCCCATTTGTTGTACTCCGCGTAATCTTCCGTTTTTACGGAATAATAAACGTCCCCGCCGCTGCCGGAACGGTAGGTAAGGGCAATTTCATCGGAAAAAATACCCGGTTCCACCGAAACTTTCGGAGGCGGGGGTTTTTCCCGGTCAATAATAAACACCGCCCGTTTTCGGTTTTCCCAGTCCTCTTTCTCAAAAACCACCAGGGAATAGGTACGAGTTTCTCCCTGCAGAGCGGAGAGATGGAGCGGTACTGAATATTCCACAGGGGTCTGATTGAGACTCTCTTCAAAGTAGTAATACAGCTCCCTGCCGTCCGGCCCTTCCCCCGTAAGTTCGAGATATATGTCCCGGGGATAACTGCCGGGGGTATGGGAAAACAGGAAAGTTCCGCCGTGTTCTTCCGCGGTGGAGAAGAGGGGAATGAATATCAGCAATAACGGCAGTACAATTCGCTTCATGACTGTTTAAAAATGCTGAGTGCCTCCCGGAGTTCCGGGTCCGCGCTGAAATAATACTCCTCCAGCTCCTCTTCGGACAGTCCGACCAGTTCATGGCTGGAGTAGTGTATCCAGATTTCATCCTCCTTCGTCGGTATAATGTGTTTTCTGCAGTAATAATAGGGCTGGACGGGCATCTCCCTGTCTAAATACTGAATTACTTTGTAATCGTGTACCGCCACCCGGACATCCTCCCGGGGTATTCCCTTTTGCAAAATTACTTCCACCAGTTTGTTGATTGTTTTTCCGCTGTCGAAAATATCGTCCACCAGCAGCACTTTGTCCCCGGAACGGAGATATTCGGGGTCGTAGGTCCAGCCGTCGATCTTTATCCCTTCCTGCAGCGCGATCCCGGTATAGGACCGGGCGACCACAGCGGCATAGAAAACAGGATGTTTGTCTCTCCGCACGAATTTAAAGTATTCGCTCAGAATATTCGCGAGATAGGCCCCTCCCCGGAGGGAAACATAAATAACATCCGGAACAAAGTCGTCCTTGTAAATGGTGTACGCCAGTTTCAACGCGTTATTGCGGACGGTAGTGTAGGAAAGAAATTCTTTTTTCATCAGCTGTTGTCCTTGTCCATTGGCAGCCTATTTTTTATACCGTTTCGAAAGACCGTAACGTTGAATTCCTCCGGGTCCGCTTTGGTCAAGGCGGTATAAAAATCATGCATCGAATGAATGCCGTTACCATTTATTTCGGTCAAAATGTCGCCGAATTGTACCCCAAGCTCCTGAAATGGTGTTTTCGGCTCCACGTCACTCACAATAACACCCTTCAGACCTTCATCGACGCTGAATTCTTCCCGGACACCGGATGTCAGCGGCAGTACCCCGATTCCGGGCCATAAATCTTCACTCTGGTTGGAAATCATTTCCGCGTCGGAACGCAGGCCGATTTCAACCCGCAGCGTCGTCGGCTCGCCGTTTCGTATCAGGGAGATTTCAATATTTTCTTCAGGCTCGAGGTCCCCGACAAAAAAAATGAGATGGTTCGAGTCCTCGATGTCCGTACCGTTCAGTTTTGTGATGAAATCCCCGGGCACAATCCCCCCTTCCGCGGCGGGCGAACCGCGGAACACATGGTAGACAAAGGCACCGTTCCTACCCGCGACGCCGAGGTCTTCCGCCGCGGGCGCCATGAGTTCGGCTATGCTGATACCCAGCCAGCCGTACCGGATACTGCCGACCTCGATAAAATCGCGCAGGGCCTTTTTTACATTGTTGACGGGAATCGCAAAACTAATGCCGATATTTCCGCCTGTCGGCGTGGAAATCCAGGTATTAATTCCAATCACCTCACCGTACAAATTCACCAGCGCCCCGCCTGAATTCCCCTGATTGATGGCCGCGTCGGTCTGAATAAAATCGCTGATACTGCCCGTCGGCCCTCTCCTGCCGATCGCGCTGACAACTCCCGTGGTTATCGTCGATTCATATCCGAAGGGGTTGCCGACAGCCAACACCCAGTCGCCTACCCTCGTCTCCTCCGAATTGCCGAGTACCGCGATAGGAACGTCTCCGGAAGGGGCGGTAAAGGAAATCATTGCCAGGTCCTTTCTGCTGTCGGTACCGACAACTTTACCGATAAACGTCCGTTTGTCGTATAAATGCACGCGGACCGTGTCGGCCTTTCCCGCTACGTGTTCGTTCGTTAAGACGTAAAACGTGTCTCCGGCCTTTTCGACAATTACACCGGAGCCGATTCCCTGATTGATAAACTCCCGTTTTCGTTCCAGATCTTTGTCCGGATCAAAAGGGCCGAAATGCCAGGGAGAAAAGGGGAAATCATCTCCTTCCGGCGCGATTTGTGTAGTAATTTCGACAACTTCCAGCTTTACCACGACCGGCAGGACATCAACGGCTATCCGGCGAAAGGTCTCCTGCAGTTCCAGGGCGGCCTCCAGCCGGCCCTCTCCGGCGCGGGTCGCGCAGCCTGAGAAGAGCAGCAGCGAAAAAAGGCAGGCGAAACTACAGACCGGTGCCGACAATTTTTTTTTCATCAGTCCCCGCCGCCGGTCAATATTTCGGTACAGTCTTCATGAACGGCAACGGTATGTTCGAAATGGGCGGACAACTTTCTGTCCGCGGTAATTACCGTCCATTCGTCGTCTAAAACCAGTATATCGCCGGTCCCGGCATTGATCATCGGTTCGATTGCCAGTACCATTCCGGGTCTGATCCGCGGGTTTCTCCCCTTCGCGATATAATTCGGTATCTGCGGCGGCTCGTGGACTTCGAAGCCCACGCCGTGTCCGCAATATTCTCTTACCACTCCGTATCCCTTTTCTTCAGCCTTTCCGTACACCGCCGCGGATATGTCCCGTATTCTATTGCCCGCCGCGGCTTGTTCAATCGCCGCGTAGAGTGCTTTCCGGGTAAGGTCCATCAGTTGTTCCGCCTCCGGGGAGATCTTCCCCACCGCCATGCTAAAGGCGGAATCGCTGATATACCCTTTCAGGTCCACCCCGAAATCGAGACTGATAATGTCCCCCTCCAGCAGTTTCCGTTTTCCCGGGATTCCGTGAATTACTTCCTCATTCACGGAAACGCAGAGGGAGGCGGGATACTCCATATACCCGAAAAAGGCCGCTTTCGCCCCCCGTTTTTCCACAAAGTCGCGCGCGAACTTGTCAAGCTCGCCGGTGCTTATTCCCGGTACTATCAGCGGTCGTATTTTACTGTACATTTCCCCTAAAATACGTCCCGAGTCCTTTATCCGTTTGATTTCATCTTTGTTTTTCAGGCGTATCATTTCCTGTACGGAACTCGGACCGCTGTTATTCCTGTTTTTGCTTAGGTTTTTTTTCATTACCAAGATTGGAAAATAATGTTTTCGCGTCCTCCCCGAAGGCGGTATTGATAACCGATTCAACTTCCCCGGAGACATTTGAAGTAATTGAGACTTTCCCCTGCGAAACGATTCCCGGCTCTACGATTAGTTTCGGAGTTTCGATATTCCCCAAGACCTTCCCCGTTTCCAGCAGATTGACCTCTTCCGAAGCCTTGATGTTGCCGATGAGTGTCCCGGCTACAACAACCCGTTTCGCGACGATATCGGTCTTCACTTTCCCGCTGGGAGCAATAACGAGCTGGTCTTCCGTTTTTATTTCACCTTCGAATTTGCCTTCGATGCGTATCGATCCTTCTACAAAAAATCTCCCCTCGAAAACCGAACCTTCTCCGATAAGACAATTTGCAGATTCGCTAACTTTTGCCATACTAACTCCTTACAACAAATCCTGAATGAAAGGGTATCACCTTTTTGTTTCAGCTTCAAGCTTCTTCCGCAGTAATTGCCCCTCCAGATTCCCGCCGTCCATTTCCAGGGCGTAGTCCACCTGCCGTTTTGATGCATCATGCTGACCGTTTACATAGAGTATCCAGGCCGTTTTTACTCTAATTTGCGCGATAATTGTGCCGTGGGTTTCCTTTTTTGCCGTCAATTGTAATTCCGCAGCGCGGAAATATTCATAGGCCTTGTCCGTATTGCCGTACCGCATGGCCAGCAGTGCCAGATTATAGGCCGTCTCCCACCTGTCGTTTTTTTCCAGCGACTGTACAAAATATTCTTCCGCGGTTTCGATCTGTCCTCTGACGGCATAAATACAACCGTGAAAAAACCATATCCATTCCATTTCCCCGTAGCGGTTTTCCGATTTTTCAAGAACGAGCCGAAGGTCGACGATATCTTTTATTCCCAGCAGATACCATGCAAAATACTGGGCAATTTTCACGTTTTCGGGATGCAGGTTGAACAGTTCCCAGAGAATTGCCCGGTACCGTTCCGGGCTTTTGGACGCCTGCACGGCCTGCCGGTATACGCCAAGCATCTCTTCGTGTTCCCGTAGTCCCTCCTCGAGTTGCAGCAGGACCGCGTTGTCGATATCTACCCGGGTTATCTGCAGCAGAAAAATTGAAAAGGCCGTTGCCACTTCCTCTTTTCCTGGAAACAGCTCGTAGCCTCCGATTAACGCATCGGCGGCTTGTTCATATTCACCCTTCCGGGTATAAATCCACGCGGTATTCAGGTAGGGTATCCAGCTCGCCTCCGGATCGTCTTCGATTATCGTCCTGTAGGTGTCCCCTGCTTTTTCGAAACTGCCCATGGCCATTTCAAGGTCGGCGCGCAGGAGCAGACCCTCGGTCGTATCAAACTCGGACGTGTATCGAAGTTCCGACAGCAGCTCTCCGGCGGTATCGTATACTCCGTAATCGTAGTAGATGTAGTATTTCAGGAGGGTGAAGTCTCCGGAATTGATCTTTACCGCGTTCTCGACCGCCCTCTCGACATTTCCCTCCATCATCCAGGCAACAGCCGAGGCGGCAAAAAGGCGGTCATCCTGGTACTCCGCGGCCAGTTCCTCAAAAAAGCCCGGGTCTCCGGCGGGGGCATCGGCGAGAAACACGGAAAACTCGTTATCCTCAAGTTCTTTCGGATCATACGCTTGCGGACCGAGATTGAGGGCGGCTTCCGCGATAAGGGAGTGGTACAATTTCGATTCAAGATGCCGTGCGGCATGTTCGTAGGCGTCTTCGTAGAGTCCCGTCCGGATGAGGGCATAGGTGTACACCGCGTGAAGCTCCTCATTACCCGGCAGATCGCTGACGGCAGCCTTACCGTAACCGCGGAGAAAACGGTAATCGCCGGTCCCCCGGCTTACAGCTTCGGCACGCCTGAGAATTCGCATCCATTCCTGGCTGCTGCCGGTGTAGGACCTTGTTTTTTCGAGAATGTCCGCGGCTTCGGAATAAAATCCGTTTTCCAGGGCGTAATCGGCTTCCAGGAGGATCGCGGGCACATCCGGGACATCACTCCCCGGCCTGAACCACTTCAAATAGGCGAAAATACCGCCGCCGCCAAAGAGGATGACCGCGATACTAAGGATGAGTACTAACCGTTTTCCGCTCCTACCCTGTTTCAATGCTTTTCCGTATCCCGTCTAATACGCCGTTGATAAACCGGTATGAATCGTCACAGCCGAACATTTTTGCTATGTCCACGGCCTCGTCAATGGTAACGGTGGCCGGTATCTGGCGCTGATAGAGTAAAGAATAACACCCCAGCCGAAGGAGAGCAAGATCGACCTTGACCAGCCGCGTAATGTCCCAGTGTTCGAGATGTTCTTTAATTTCGTTATCCACTGCTTCGATGTTTTCTATGCAGCCGTGGACCAAAAGACGCGCGAACGCGAGGACATCCTCCGAATATTCCGGCCCAGTACCGTCGGCGATCCACGGGAAGCGGAGAAGTTCGGCCGTATCGGACCTGCTTATTTCCCAGCTGAACAAGGCTTGAAACGCAAGTATCCGTCCCCGGCGGCGTACCCCCATAGCAGCCGCGGCTACCGGACGCTGTCGCGGAAATAGGTCAATTCCGAAGCATTGATACCAGCGTTGGACGCGTAAATCCGTATTTCAGCATACCGTTTCAGGTCCTGGACAATTTCCCCGACGGCCTGCTGGAACAGCTTCTGTTGTTTTTCCATTGTTTTCAGCGAGATAATTCTGTCCCGGACCGTTTCTTTCGATGCCGGGGTAACCTTGTCCCGCAGTCCGAGGAGCCGGGCGGGTAATTTTTCGGT
Source organism: uncultured Spirochaetales bacterium (assembly GCA_964440465.1). Taxonomy (GTDB): domain Bacteria; phylum Spirochaetota; class Spirochaetia; order SPDA01; family CAZSGZ01; genus CAZSGZ01. The sequence continues at coordinate 39,644 of CAYTSI010000002.1, read as the reverse complement.
TACTTTAATAATATGGTACCCGATGTTCGATTCAACAATCGATGAAACCTGCCCTTCCGGGGTATCGAAAACGGTCTGAAAAAATGTCGTTCCCAGCAGCTGCTTGGAATTCGCGTCGTTTCTGGCAAGATATCCGACATCTCCGCCCTTATACCTCGACTGAGTGTCATCTGAATATTTCAGGACCAGGTCGTCGAAGGAGGCCCTTCCGTTCCGCAGGTCCCGGTATATTTCCTCCATTAACTCCCTCGCCTTCTGCTTCTCTTCCCGGCCCAGGTTCCTGGTGTCCCGGAATATCTGGCTGAACCGTACCATCTCCGGATTGATAAACAGGTGCTGATTTTCCTCGTAGATGTCCCTGATTTCCTCGTCCGAAGGGGGGGCGACATTGTTAAACAGGGACTGTTTCTTTAATTTGATGTAATTCTGCACCATCAGCTGTTCCTTTCCCTGTTTCAGATAATCGGACCAGCCGAGGCCTGTCTGCTGCCGTACGAGCATCTGGAGCTGTTCATCCGTAACGTTTACTCCCTCCGGACCCAGCTGTGCCCGGATGGCGGACTTTATCTCCGAATCGGAGACCGTTATGTTTTCTTTCTTCGCTGCCTGCAGAATAAGTTTCGAAATAACCAGCTCTTCCAGGATTTCACCCCGGGACGGTACGGGCTGGCCGAGCATGCTGTACTGCTGTCTCAGCTGGGAGGCCGCCGAATCGAGCTGTTTGGCAGTTATCATTTCCGATTCCGTATAATTGATCGTCGCCGCCGGCTGGTCCAGTATCTGGGCGGACGCCGCGGCGCCGGCGCACAGAGCGGCTATAAAGCATATCGTTAACCGTTTCATCTGTTCAATCCTTTTCTTTAGCTTATTTCAACCTACCAACGCGTTTAGGCGATGTCAAGAATAAGCCAATTTTTTTCGTAAGTTCTCGATTCCGGACTGTCCCGGTTTCAAGTCCAAACATTGTTTTAAATAATATCTCGCTTTTTCGATTTTTCCCATCTCGGAATACACTTCGGCAAGCTTTTTCAAATATACCGGATATTCCTTTTCGTAGACAGGCAGCGTCAGCACCTGCTGAATACAGTTTATTTGGAATTCCTTCGATATTTTTCCGTGCATCTTTTTACAGATAACATCTTTCATTTTAATCTGCACGTCTTCCATAAAATGCTTAAAATAGTGTTCCACCTCCTCGAGTTCCGATATCCGGTACAGCAGGTGAAAAGCCCGTTTAAAATCACGTTTTTTTTCAAATTCTTCCGACAGAAGGAAAGCACAGTCCATAAAATCCTCCCGTCCTAACTCTTCTTCCAGGGAAAAGGAACCTGTTGCCATCAATTCGTTGTAGAAGGAAATGGCCGATTCCTCGTTTTTGTGCAGAAGATCGAAAAAAATGAGTTTCCCCCGGCAGCCGGGGTCCTCTTTTCGATTGAGAAGAAAATCGCGGTAATTAAATTGCGCGTCTTCATACCGAACGTACACACGGTCGTATTCTTTCCTCGATTTACTGTTACTGAGGACCTGATACGCCGTAATGACTTCCCGCACCGCCGGTTCCGACCGCTTATGATGGATTCCGGTGTCGGGATGAATTTCTTTCGCTTTCCGCCGGAAGGCCTTTTTTATTTCCGCGAGGCCGGCGTTTTTCGGAACTCCGAGGATTTTATAATAATCTTTCCGCGGACCTTTCATGAAGTTATATGCAGCTGCCTGCCGATTTCACGCGCGTCAACCGGTGAGTTGATAACGTCGGAATATTTTAAATACATCCCTTCATGTTCCATGGTTTTCATAAGCGCGGTGAGCGTTTTTGCGGTACGCACCCCGCCGCCGAGGATGAAGGCAAAGGACCTTTTCCCCGCTACAATTCCGCTGTTCGCAAGGTATGTTCCAATTGACTCGCTTATTTTTCCGCCGAATGCTGAAAGCGGTTCCGTACCCACGACAATGTAGTTGTAAATCGTGAGTTTCGAGTTCACATCGCGGTTTGCGTCGATTACGTCGACATAACACCCCTGCTCTTCAATTCCTTTCGCCAGTTCCCCGGCGATTGCACGGAGTTTGTCCCGCTTGTTTACGCTGAAAAATACTACCGCTGTCCGCATTACGTGCCGTTATTCCGCGCCCGTTTCCTCCGGGCCGCCGCTTCCGTCCTCCGGAAGCCACCAGGCTTCTATTTTCGTTTCTTCAGCCTGCCGCTTCCGCGCCGCGCCGATAACGTCTCCTTCTTCCTGGGTCCGGTTTATCCAGGCAAGTCCGAAACTGCAGGTAAGAAATATCGCGCCCAAAATTCCGGTAAACTTCGTTAGAATATTTCCCGATCTCGAACCGAATGTGGTTGAGCTTCCGCCGCCGAAAAGTCCGCCCAGACCTTCCCCCTGCTCATCCTGCATCAGCACGAGAACAATGAGAAGCACCGCGCTGAGTAAAAATATCACTAATAATACAATTCCTAAAATACCCATCTATCAACACCTTTTTACTTTTAGAATTCCGCAATCGGAACAAACATATCCGATGTCAAGGAAGCGCCTCCCACAAGGGCCCCGTCAATATTTTCTTTTGCCATAAGACCGGAAACATTTTCAGGTTTTACGCTGCCGCCGTACTGAATAATCATCGAATCGGCGACGGAATCGGAATACAGGTCACGGATGGTTTTCCGCACTACCGAATGGACAGCTTCCGCGTCCTCGGGTGTCGCTGTTTTACCGGTACCGATTGCCCAAACCGGTTCGTAGGCAATTACCACATTTGCAATGTCCCCGGCGCCGACATTCTTCAATCCTTCCCGTATCTGCCGGACAACAACGTTTTCAACCTCACCGGCCTCCCGCTGGTCGAGGGTTTCCCCGACACAGAGAATGACTTCAAGTCCGTGCCGCAGCGCGAGAAGGACTTTTTCGTTGATACGTTCGTCTTTTTCACCGTAGACATGTCTCCGTTCCGAATGCCCGAGGATTACCGTACCGACCCCAAGGTCTTTCAGCATCAGAACAGAAACTTCCCCGGTATGGGCGCCGCTCTCGACAGAGGCCATGTTCTGGGCCCCCAAACGGATATTCGTTCCCCTTACCGCTTCAGCGACCGCGGGAATTGAAGTAAAAGAAGGAGCAATAAGCAGCCTGTGGGGGCAGGACTTCAGCTTCCCGACAAGTTCTTGTGCCAAAACGGCCGCTTCGGCCGCTGTTTTGTTCATTTTCCAGTTTCCGGCAATATAATATGGCCTCATTTTTCCATCCTTTTATTTTGTCCGCAGCGCCGCTATCCCGGGCAGTGTTTTTCCTTCCAGGAACTCGAGTGAAGCACCGCCGCCGGTAGAAACATGGTCGATTTTATCGGCAAGTTTGAATTTATTTACCGCAGCGACACTGTCGCCGCCGCCGATAACGGTCGTTCCGCTGCAATTTGCAACGTACGTTGCCGTTTCCATCGTTCCCTTGGCAAACGCGTCAAATTCAAAAACGCCCATCGGGCCGTTCCATACCAGGGACGCTGCTTCCGCGATCCGCTGTTGTATCAGCTTCAGTGTTTCCGGGCCGATATCCATGGCAATTTTGCCGTCCGGAATATCGACCGAATCCACGTATTCCGCTTTTGCGTTCTCTGAAAATTCATCTCCCACCATATGGTCCACCGGGAGAATGATCTCTTTTCCCATTTTTTCGACATCATCCAGCAGCTTTTTCGCGGTATCGAGGTACTCCTCCTCAACCAAAGATTTCCCGACACTATAATTCTGCACGCGCAGAAAAGTGTATGCCATTCCGCCGCCGATGATGAGTGTGGAACATTTCGGCAGCAGTGTTTCGAGAACACCGATTTTACTCGAGACTTTCGCCCCGCCGATGACCGCGACAAAGGGCTGCTTCGGGTCTGCTAAGAGGGGACTGAAAAATGCAACTTCTTTTTCAATAAGGAACCCCGCCACCGCGGGCAGAAACCGCGCTATCCCCTCCGTCGACGCGTGGGCCCGGTGGGCTGTCCCGAAGGCGTCGTTTACATACACATCCCCGAGCGCGGCAAGTTTTTTCGCGAAGCCTTCGTCATTGCCGGTTTCTTCTTCGTAAAACCTGACATTTTCCAAAAGCAGTATTTCTCCGGCCGTACCCTTTGTCATTTCCTCGACTTCCGGCCCGATACAGTCGGGGGCCATTTTTACGGTTTTTCCAAGGAGTTCGGACAATCTGCCGGCAACCGGTGCCAGGCTGAAGGCCGGATCTTTCTTCCCCTTCGGCCTGCCGAGGTGGCTCATCAGCACGAGGGAGGCGCCTTCCTGCTCTAGAATATACTTTATTGTCGGAAGTGCCGCGCGGATACGGGTATCGTCGGTAATGTTCCCCTCTTTGAGGGGAACATTGAAGTCCGCGCGCATAATTACCCGTTTGTTCTTTACATCGATGTCTTTGACTGTTTTTACCGACATATACCGGTGCTCCTAAACGAGTTTCAGGGCCAGATCGACAACCCGGTTCGAATATCCCCACTCGTTATCATACCAGGAAAACACCTTGACTGTCTTCCCCATGACCATCGTGCTCTCGGAATCGAAAAGAGAACTGTGGGGATCGTGAATAACGTCAACACTGACAATAGGGTCCTCTACATAGGCGAGAATGCCCTTCATCGGCCCTTCAGCGGCCTTTTTCATGGCTTCGTTGACTTCTTCCCTGCTTACTTCCTTCTTCAGGTTGGCAACAAGGTCCACCAGTGATCCCGTTGGTGTGGGGACTCGTATCGCGCAGCCGTCGAGTTTTCCGTTGAGTTCCGGAAGGACCTTTCCAACCGCCTTCGCGGCACCTGTTGTCGTCGGAATTTGCGAGACGGCGCAGGACCGGGCGCGGCGAAGGTCGCTGTGGGGACCGTCGAGAATAATCTGGTCGTTAGTGTAGGAATGGATGGTTGTCATAAACCCCGACTCGAGACCGAATGAGTCATTCAAGACTTTTGCCACAGGGGCCAGGCAGTTTGTGGTGCAGGACGCGTTTGAAACACACTCGTCGCTCTCCCTAATTGCATCATCGTTGACACCGAGAACGATCATATTGTCGATTTTGTCCTTCGCGGGGACCGTTAAAATAACTTTCTTCGCCGGAAATTTGGGGTTTTTGAGATGATCACCGTAACCGCCTTTCGCGGACTCCCGTTCTCTGAAAACTCCGGTAGATTCAACAACAACATCCGGGGCCTGTCCCCAGGGGATTTCCTTCGGACTCCGTTCCGAACATACTTTGTACGACTTCCCGTTTACGATAATATTTTCATCATCATACTGTACCGTACCGTTAAACTTTCCCTGTGTGGAATCGTATTTTAATAGATGCGCCAATGTTTTTGTATCGGTAAGATCGTTGATTGCAACAACGTCGACACCTTTTTCCAAGGCGATCTTGAAAACATTCCTTCCAATTCGTCCAAATCCATTAATAGCTAGTTTCATTGATATTCCTCCTGTTGAGTGCAATATAGACAAATTGAGGAGCAATGTCAATTATTGGATTTTAAGGATTTCCCGGTATAAATCGATGTTCTTCGTTCTTCTCATCTGCTCTTCCTCTTGTTGTTCCTCTTCTTGCACCCCTTCCGTCTGTTCTTCGGGATCTTCTTCAGTCACCTCCGGGGCAGGCAGAACGGTGTCGCCGGGATTGATCAAATCGAAAAAAATGGCCGACTCTAAGGTACCTTCCGAAATGAGTTCGTCCGTTTCCGTTACGGTAAAGGTGCCGAGGATGCTGTCATCGGGATAGGAAAACTTCAGGTTTTCAGGATTGATCGTAACCGCCGCCGTTTCCACGATCCTGAACTGCATTTCCGGCTCGATACCGTCGGTCCTGCCGAGATTAATAGCGGCAGTATCGAATTTCTTATCAATAAGCAGTCCCCGCAGCGGCAAAGAGGCGTCGATATATTCGGACAATTTGCCGACCGCGTTTTTCACCTTGTCGTTTCCCGTTCTGAAGACCCGGTACGAACGGATGCTGCTTCCCGTAGCGCTATTGTAGAGTTCGCATTCCGCTGAAAAAGCCCTCCCGTTCTCCCGGTATGAAAAAACGAGAAAGAAATCGCTGTTCTTCTCTCTTGCCAGCCGAAAGGCCTCCGCGAATCCAGTATACCGATGGGGCCTCTCCTCCTCGGCCGCCGGGCCGATTTTTTCCCCGCCCCGCAGGTTCCTGAGAAAATAGGCCGCGATTTTTTCTTCCGACAGCGGATGTTCCGTCTTTGTCGCGTTTCCGTCAAAGAAGAAGAGTACCGGAAATTGGTTCTTACTCCGGTCGAGGAGCCGGCGTTCATCCCCTCCTCCGCCGCTTTCCCCGAGGGGGGACGGGTATTGCCGGACCCCCCATCTGTCCGACACTTCATCGTCGAGAAAGCTTGTATAAATTTCAATTTCATCCCGTACCCGGTTATCCGCCAGTCCTTCGTTTTCAAGGATCAGCAGTTCGGAAAGATATTTTTCGTAATACCCGAAGGCCTTGAATACTTCAGCCTGCAGTACGCGCCCCTCTTTGGAAAACGGCGCCAGCAGAAGCCCCCTCCGGTATTCCTCTAAGGCCGGCTGATAATAATTTCTGCTCTGCAGCGTCCTGCCTTTTTGAAAATGATATTCCCCCAGGCGTGTCCGCTCCGGCGCTTCGGGCCCATACTCGCGCGTAACCAGATTTTCAACTGCAATTCGCGCTATTTCGTCGTCCGGCCGGATCCGCAGCACCCGCGAGTAGGCGTTGAGGCTTTTTACAATGCTGCCGGTGTTTTCGTACGCGGCGCCTAAGGTATACCAGAGAAGGTGATTGTCACCGTGGGTTTTTATCAGTTCTTCTACCGTCTTCACCACATTTTCAAAATTACCCTGCCGCAAGTAAATGGTACTGACAAGCAGGGTCGCTTCGGGAAAATGGTGCTTTAATGCCAGCGCCTTTTTCGCGTGCATCTCCGCTTTCGCAAGCTTCCCTCTGCTCATATAGTGTTTTCCCGCCAAATACTGGACCATATAGTTCGCGGGATAGTGGTGAAGCGCGAGTTTTACCAGCTCCTCCGCTTTTTCAAGGCGGCCGGCTGCTTCGTACACCAGGGCGAGGGACAGAATTGCCCTCCGGTTTCCCGGCTGCAGGTCCATGGCCTTTTCATACCACAGCCGGGCCTGCACCGTCCTTCCCCGGACGATATCCAGTTCCGCCATACCGAACTGGGCTTCAAAATTGTACGGCTCCACCGCGAGAACTTCCCGGAAGAGATTTTCCGCGGGTCCGTATTCTCCTAAACCGATATAGATCCTGGCCTTCAGCGTTTTGAGCACCAGACTGTTTTTGTCGTACCGGAGGGCCTCTTCACACCAATGCAGCGCCTCCCTGTATTCCCCCAGCATAAAGTAGGCTTCCGCCAGCCCCCGCAGGGGGTCCAGATACGCGGGAGACTGATGCAGTGCCTCCTTATACAGTTCAATTGCCCGGTAATAGTTTTCCTGCCGATATTCCTGAACCCCCTCGCCGTACAGCTTCCTGACGGCCGCGGCGTCCGCCTGCGCGAAGATGCCCCCGGGGGGGAGAAGCATGAAAAAAAATAAAATCGCGGCGGCCTTGTTATTCTTCATCCTCATACCCCGGGTGCATGATAATTTTGACCGTCTTAATTTTATGGCCTTCCATGTCCTGTATTATAAAATCATTACCCTTATTGGTCACCTTTTCAAATTTAACGGGAATTTTTCCGAAAAGATCGAACACAAACCCGCCGAGGGTGTCGAAATCTTCATCGGGAATGTTTATTCCGGTATGTTCCTGTAAATCCTCGATATCGACCCGGGCGTCGCAGAGATAGGTCCCCGGACTTATTTCGATAATGTCTTCCACTTCATTATCAAACTCATCCTGAATTTCTCCGACAATTTCCTCGAGAACATCTTCCAAACAGGCGATACCGGAAACTCCGCCGTATTCATCTACAACAACGGCAATATGCACATGTTTCCGTTTGAATTCAAGGAGAAGGCTGTCGCATTTCTTGCTTTCGGGAATAAAATAGACCTTCCGGATTATTTTTCCAATTTCAATTTTTTCATTTGTAAAGAAGTAATTCAGCAGATCTTTCACATACAGGACCCCAACGACATTATCTATTGTGGTATCGTATACGGGAAACCGGGAGTGTCCGGACTCGATGATTTTGGACATCAGCTCCTCCAGGGGCATTTCCAGGGCCAAAAAAACGACATCGATTCTCGGGACCATAATTTCCTTGACTGCCGTGTTCGACAGCTCCACAACCCCCCGAATCATGTCCCGCTCGATGGTGCCGAGCTTGTCGAAATCTTCCTGTCTGCCGTTTTTTTTCCGGTTCATCAGCTTCTTGAAAAAATTTTCCTGTTTCAAAATATCCTTACTCCCTTTAGTTCGGACAATATATGTTCTTCATACCTGTTCATTTTGTTATACTCCTCATCGCTGCCGTGGTCAAACCCGTCGAGATGGAGTATGCCGTGAATTAAAAGCCGTTTTACCACATCTTCCAGGGTTGCCTCCCCGCCGGCCCTCTCCCGTTCCGCCGTTTCCAAAGACACTACAACGTCTCCGGCAAAAAACCGGGTATGGTCCTGAAAATGATCATCCTGGGGAAATGAAAGAACGTTCGTTGCCGCGTCCAGGTTTCGATAATTCTTGTTTAGTTCCCGTATCTCCAGGTCATTACAGAAGAGAACGGACACCTCCCAATCCTTTTTCCCCAGCAGTTCAAGGACCCTGTTGCAGAACAGAGCGGTCCTTTCGGCTGTCGGACCGGAGACATGGACATGTGAACTTACATCCGTCGAATTCAATTCCCGTTTCCGTTTGTCTGAGGATATTCAATCCGGGCGTGGAAATAACCCGCTAAAATATGTACAAAGATATTTTTAATTGTTTCCAGATCTTTCAGGGTCAGTTCGCTGTTGTTGAGCTGCTGCTCCGTAATTTTGTAGAGAAACAGGTCCCACACATATTTACTTATCTTTGATAGTGTCGGTTTCTTCAAGGTCCTGACCGCGGCTTCCACGGTATCGGCCAGCATTACTACCGCCGCCTCCCTGCTTGTCGGGACCGGCTCGGAATAGGAATAATCTTCCTTGCTAATTTTACTGTTTTTTTCATTTTTCAATGCTTCAGTGTAAAAGTAGTTAATAAGTCCGCTGCCGTGGTGCTGTGAAATAATATCGATAACGGCCTTCGGAAGTTTGAGTTCCTTTGCCTTTTCAATGCCGATTTTTACATGTGATTTAATGACCGAAACTGAAAGACTCGGATTCAGACCGATGAGCTTGTTTGCCTCTTTCTGATTTTCAATAAAATATTCCGCCTGCTCGATTTTCCCGATATCGTGGTAATACGCGCCGACCCGGGCGAGAAGCGGGTTCGCGCCGATTTCCTTGCAGGCCGACTCCGCGAGATTGGCAACGTTTAAAGAATGGCTGTAGGTCCCCGGCGCGAGGGACAGCATCTTCTTTAACAGAGGGGTGTTCGGGTCGGACAGTTCCAGCAGACGGAAACGGGTCGGTATATTCAGCCAGTGCTCAAAAAGCGGCAGGACCCCCAAATTGATTATCCCCGAGGCAAAACCGTGCGCGACCCCCCATCCGAAGGCCGGTAACAGATACCGTACATCGATTCTTTCAAGGGCACCGAGCATCAGCATGATAATACCGCTTAGGGCCGCCAGAATGAAAACACTCCGGACCAGCTCGATCCTCTTTTCGGCATTTTTTACAAGGATATTGGCGATAATTCCGGAAGAGAAAACAAACATGAATGAGACCGGATCGAGGCGGGTAATAAAGAGGGCGGTAACTGAAACGCCGACCACAAAGTAGAGTGAAATTCGGGTATTGATGATAACGGAGATGAGCATTGCAAAGAACGCGGCGGGGAGAAGCACCGCGAAGGGGATCCAGGTATCCAGCTGTACCGTCCGGTCCAATATAAATGCTGAAAGAATGAACAGGAGAAAGAGGGACAGAAGAATAATCAGCTGAATATTGTTCAGTCGTATCGCGGTCAGGGGCGGCCGAAACAGAAAAACGGAAATAATAACTAAAAGCAGCAGGAAAAGTCCGGTCCCGGCCAAACTGTAGATATTTACCCGTTTCGAATGTCCCGTCAGTACGTTGATCTTCGCGATGATTTTTTCCGTAACGGTTTCTCCCTCCCGGACGATTAATTCGCCGGAGGAGAGTTTTTTCTTCACCGGGGATGTCTCTTTGCTGATTTTTTCTTTCTTCACCAGTGTTTCTTCTTCGTCATAGAAGGCGTTTGTTTCGGCTAATTGTGTTACGAGAAGTTCAATATACCCGGTATATTCAGCGGGAACACCGAGTTCCGCCGCTTCCCGGCGTACCGCGGCCGGGAGGGTCTCGAGGGTTATTACCTCATCTTTCGGCAGTATTGTTTTCTCATACCGTTCTTCCTTCCACCTCCACACTTCGACGACCCCCGGTATAAAAACCTCCTCTACAACCGCCGGGTTGATTAACCCCCGTGTCAATAGTGTTTCGAGGATGTCCCTACCGGCGGAAAATATTTCGTGTACCCCGGGAAATAAAGTTAACAGTTCTATCTGTTCGTAACTGAATTCATTGGGAAGTGTTGCCTGGATTTCCGTAAAAACCAACTGGGGGTCCTTTTCAGTAAACCTGTTCCGGGTAAAAATCTCGCGGACGGCCTTGTAGTTGGCAAGGACCGCTTCCGTTACGGTTTCGCTTACTTTAAAAACCGGAGGGACTAAGCGCTGCTCCGCCTCAATTTTCGTTGCCGTCGCCTCTTCGTCGGTATAAATAATATCATTTGCAACGACAATGTCCCGTTCCGCCGGCCCCCCCGGGTCATATCGGCTGCCGTTTACGCTGGTGTACCGGAATGACAAGGGGGTAAACGTCAGCAGCAGTCCGTAGGCCGCGAGAAAGGCAGCGGCAATGATAAGGGCCCGGACCTTGTCCCTGCCTGAGCTGGAACGTATATGAAAAATGCCGACGGTTGAAGATGAATTACTGTTTTTCTTCTTTTTCATACGCTTCTATTATTTTTTTTATAAGAGGGTTCCGAATAACATCCTGTCCGTCAAAAAAAGTAAAATTGATACCCGGGATCCCTCTCAATATTTTTTCGGCATGCACGAGCCCGGACCGGTTTTTCTTCGGCAGATCGATTTGCGTAACGTCACCGGTGATAATTGCCTTTGAGTTTTTCCCGATGCGGGTCAGAAACATCTTCATCTGCGCTTTCGTCGTATTTTGTGCTTCATCGAGGATAATAATACTGTCTTGAAGGCTCCTTCCCCGCATATACGCGAGGGGTGCAATTTCTATAATCCGGGTGTCCTCCAGTTTATGCTCCAGTTCGTAGGGGATAAAGGAGTCGATGGCATCGTACAGCGGTCTGAGGTACGGACTTATTTTCTGGGTCAAGTCTCCGGGAAGAAATCCGAGGTTCTCCCCCGCCTCCACAACGGGGCGGGTAAGGACAAGTTTCGTCTTCTGCTTGTCGATAATTTCCGCTAAAGCCGAGGCAATCGCGAGATAGGTCTTCCCGGTCCCGGCAGGTCCTATTCCGAACACAATATCGAACTGCTGTAACGCCCCGACATACCGCGCCTGGTGAAGGCTTTTCGGAAAAACCTTCGCGTAACCGGGGATATTGATCATCGATTCAATAAGCTGTCCCGGGTCCTCATCTTCCGGACTGCGCAATGTCCTGAAAATTGACCGGATGAGGTCCGGACCCGGATGATGTCCCGTCCGCGCGTGGTCTTCGAGCTGTTCTATCATGTTCCGGAACACCCTCTGTTTCTCCCTGTCTTCCGACAGAAAGAAGAGTTCATTTCCCTTTGAAAACACCCGCTCTTGGAGTAATGTTTCGATTATTTTTAAATTCTCATCGTTGACGCCGCACAAGTCGGGTACAACGCTCTTATCTTCCAATACAATTGTCATCGTCTGTAAGTGTATAGCCCTCAATCAGCCTTCGTCAAGGCGAATTAATAGATTATCTCCTCGTCGTTCCCCTGTATTTTCCGCTTCAATTCGGGTATCGGGTTCCACTGGACGTAGAAGGAAAGAGACCAGTCCCACTTGTAGGACTGCATTCCCCCATCGCCGGTTTCGAGTAGTGGACTGCCGGAATAATCAATATTCAGGTCCCAGTCGCGGAGGTGGTGGACAACGGAAAGTGTTACACTTCTGGCGTTAAAAGGGGAGTCCACCCTGTCATCCATGGAAAATATGTTCAGAGATTTTAGCAAATCCGTGCCAAACCGCCGTTTCGGTACGCCGACTTCATCGCAGGGTTTTTGAAAATACCGGTACATTTCGGTGTTTTCACTGTGGATGCCGAATGATATTTTAAGAAATTCATGTATGGCGAAGGTAAAATCGAGTTGAAAGGAAAGTGAGCTGCTCGTATACTGCAGCAAACTGATATTCCAGGCTGTCTGCAGGTTTATCCCGAAGCGGAGCCGGTTTTTCCAGAAGGGGTCGAACCGCGGCTTGTACTGCAACGCGAACTGCACCGATTCCGGCTGAAAGGACTGCTCTTCCTGCTGTACCCATCCGACCGCGGGGTCGATTTCATACGCGTAGGTGTTTTTTGCCCGAAAGGCGGCCGAAAACCACCAAATTTTCAGTTCCGTCACGCTTGAAAAGGGATGATCGAACAGCGGCGGTCCCGACTCCAGGGCCTCATCATTTGCAAATCCGAAAATAAACACCTCCTGCAGCGTGAGGTTTTTCTCAAAAAATGAAAGCCTGAGGGTGGACTTACTTTCCGACCAGCGGCTGAATTCAAAGGAATAGAGGAACCGCTGCCGCACAAGCAGATACTCCTTTAAGGAAAAGCTTTCCTGCAGCTCCAGGGGGTTCATCTTCCATTCAGTCTGTTCAGGGTCTTCTTCCAGCTCCTTTTCCCCCGTGCTCCAGGCAATATAATGTCCGAACGGCCCCGTCTGCAGGGTCAGCCGGGCGCTGACAAGCTGCAGCAGCGGCGGCAGCACATACTCCAGGGAGAGCTTTTGGTCCTCCTCTAAAGCGCGGAGAATAACATTAGAGGAGAGAGAATGCTTCGGGATGAATTCCTTGTCCCAGGAGGCAGCTGAATCGGTAAAGACCGGATTACCGTTTTCGTCCGTTTTGCTATATTCCTTTTTAAAGAGTACTGTCTGCAGATTATAGGTTACCGCCGATTGCTCCAGCACGGCAACCGTCATGAACGGTTTGATCGCCGCGGTAAGGTCGTTTACCGTAAGAAACGCGGTGGCAGTGTAATCGTCGAGCTTGTAGTTCGCCCACTCCTCCTCTCCGATATCATCACTGCGGTTGAAATGGTCTTTATACGCTCCCGACAGGGTAACGGTATCTTTTACCGCAGCCAATGAATTGTAAAAATCGGACTGACTGCTTACTTCAAAGGAATTCTGTGTATACAACAGGGAAAATTTCTTCGCGAAATCGATGTCCCGGTGAGATTCCCACAAACCGGAGTTCAGCCGGTGGTCTACGGAAACGGAGGGCTTGAGGCTGTAGGAGAGACTTTGCCGGTACAAAACGGGCCCGGGAAGTTTCGGCAGGGCCGCGTCGGTCAGACTATCCGGAACACGGAGCTTCGGCGGACCGGCAATTTCCCCTTCCTCTGCTGCTGCTTCTGTGTCCGGGTTTTCCGCCGCCGGCCAGGGGCGGAGCAGGCCCTTCCCGGGGAATTCCTCCCGCTCCTTCTCCTCTTCCTCCGGCTTTTTCTTGTCCCGGGGAAAACGTACGTTAACAACCTGCCCCGACAGGGAGGCTGCCGCTGAAGGCAGAAGCATGGTATCGGGATAAAAAAACCGCTTTTCCGGCAGGGAATATTCGGTCCGCGACTCTTCCGCCGGGAGGTTTTCATCGGTTATTTCCATTTCCTTGGTTTTCCAGTTTACTCCCACATCCGCCCTGCTGATCTGCAGGTCCGTTACATAGGGGTGCAGGAATTCGGCTTTCGGTGTCAGTTTTCCGCGGGCGTACCAGGAAAGTCTGTTCGTTTCCCGTTCCCCTTCGGCGCTTTCCACCGTTTCTCCCGGTCCCTCCGTCAGGTCCGCTTCTTCACTAATGCCGATAAATTCACGCCAGTCGGTTTCTTCCCTCCTATCGAAAAAATCGCGGGAAAAAGAGGGATCGGAAAACGTCTCGATATTGCCGTCGATGCTGAAAACGGGATGAGATAGGAGCAGAGCGGCCTGCATTCCGTACCTGAAGGGGACCTCATTCCCGGCAATATACGAGGTATTCCAGCGGGAGGCAACGGCGCCTTCCGGAGTTACCCAGTACGGCGTATACCATCCGGTCTCGGGGTCGATAAAAATATCCCGGCTCCGGGCAATACCGGCGAAGAGAACTACATTCTTCAGCCATTCGGTTTCACCGATGTTTATATCGAGGCCGGTAAAAACCCCGAGTCTTGAGTAGGCGTCAAACATCAGTTTACCGTAGGTCCCGGCCTGCCGGAGTGCCTGTTTTTCCTGCTGTTCCTCCCGGGTCAAGGTCCCTTCGGAACGAAGATATATACCTTTCAGCACTTTTTTCGCGGTACCGTCATCGGCGGCGCCCAGCTGAAGAAATGAGAGGGTGTCTTCATCCGGGTCCGCTTCGCCGATAAAATAGGTGGTAGTCTGCAGAAAAAAGCCCCCCTTGTCGCGAAACCCCATGGACGGACGGAAGACGACCTTGTCCCTGTTCCTGAAAAAAAAGGGAAGATACATCATCGGAATTTCGCCCACATAAATCGAGGCGCCTAATATCGCCCATTCACCGGGGGCCAAGACCCATATCTTTTTTGCTTCGATCCGGTAGTATGGTTCCTTCGGCTTGCTCGATGAAATAATGCCGTCTTCCAGGCGGATTGCGTCTTTTTCGGAGCGGTATATGGTATCGCCGTAGTAACGGAAGGTAACGGTTTCTTCTTCGATTTGCTGATCGCTTACCGAAACCCCCTGAAAGAAGACCCCTTCCCAGGTATCTAATGAAAAATGCAGGCTTTTTCCGAAAAAGGTCTCTTCTTTCCCGTTTTCCGTAAGCGTGTAGACGACGTTTCCTTCGGCGGCCAGGATATTTTTCGTTTGATTGAAATAAATTTCTTCGGCCCGTATGCTGTGTTCACTCCCCTTTTCCTCATCCAAAATCCGGATAATTACATCTCCCTTTACAATGATGTAATCCTCTTCCACTTCTTCGACGGTAAAATAATCGGTGGTTTTTGCCGATTCAATGGTAATTTTTTTGCCCTTCCCGGCTTCCTCCTCCGTTTTTTCCGGAGGGATGTTATAGTAGCTGTACAGTCTGCCGGCCAAGGTTTTTTTGTCCCCTTGTTCCGGCAAGCCGGCACGTTTACACCATGCAAGCAGTTCGAAATACCCCGCCGTATCGATATCGATCCGAAGGGTCTTTTCCAGCAGCGTCGCCTCCGTTTCTTCCGTTTCTTCGGCCGCGGTTCTTCTCATTTCAGCGGCCGTTATATCGTCAAGGTCCCGGGTATAGAGAAAAAGGGCGGGAAAGAAGAATAGAATACAAACAAATCCGGTAAATCTCGGCAAATTACCCCCTCAACACGTTCCGGAGATACTGTCCCGTATAGGAGCCCGTTGTTTTCGCGACCTCTTCGGGCGTACCGGATGCAATGCATCTGCCGCCGTTCTCCCCCCCTTCCGGGCCGAGATCAATGATATAGTCCGCCTGTTTAATAATGTCCAGGTTATGTTCAATCAGCACAACGGTATTCCCCTTGTCCACCAGCGTCTGCAGCACTTCAAGAAGTTTTTTTACGTCCCCGAAATGCAGCCCCGTTGTCGGTTCGTCTAAAATATAAAATGTGGTCCCTGTTATCCGTTTGGAAAGTTCGAGTGAAAGTTTTATCCGCTGCGCTTCTCCCCCCGAAAGAGTCAACGCCGACTGCCCCAGTTTTATATAGCCCAGGCCCACCTCCCGCAGGGTCCGCAGCTTCGTTTCAACCTTTGGAATTGCCTGGAAAAAAGCCGCGGCATCGTCTACCGTCATGTCGAGGACTTCGTAGATATTTTTTCCTTTATAGCGGATGTCCAGGGTCTCCTTGTTGAACCTCCGTCCTTTGCATACATCGCAGGTAATATAGACATCCGGAAGAAAATGCATCTCGATTTTAATTGTCCCGGCACCCTGGCAGTTTTCACACCGCCCTCCCGTTACATTGAAGGAAAACCGCCCCGGCTTATATCCCCGGGCCTTCGATTCGGGAAGAGAGGCGAAAAGCTCCCGAATTGGTGTAAACAGTCCGACATAGGTCGCGGGGTTCGACCTGGGGGTCCTCCCGATGGGGTCCTGATCGATGTTGATGACCTTTTCTATCTCTTCGTACCCTTCCAGCCTGTCATAGTCCCCCGTCGGCCGTTTTGTCCGGGACAGCGTATTCAGCAGCGCCGGGCACAGGATGTCTTCCAAAAGGGTCGATTTTCCCGATCCCGAAACGCCGGTGATAACGGAAAACGTCCCCAGGGGGACGGCAATGTCGATGTTCTTGAGATTGTGCTCCCGGGCGCCGTACACCTTCAGCATTGTTCCGCTGCCGGGCCTCCTGCTGCCCCTGTTAGCGATAAACTCCTCCCCCGCCAGGTACCGTCCGGTAAGACTGTTTGTATTGGCAACAACTTCCTCAAGCGTACCCGCCGCCGTAATTCGGCCGCCGTTGACTCCGGCCCCCGGCCCTAAATCGACAATGTAATCGGCGGTCCTCAGGGTCTGCTCGTCGTGCTCCACCACAATAAGGGTGTTTCCCAAGTCGCGGAGATGTTTCAGCGTATCGATAAGCCGTTGATTGTCCCGCTGGTGCAGCCCGATTGTCGGCTCGTCGAGAATATACAGCACCCCTACCAGTGATGAGCCGATTTGGGTGGCCAGCCGGATGCGCTGCGCCTCACCGCCGGAGAGGGTGGAGGCTTTCCGCTCCAGGGTAATGTAGTCGAGGCCCACTTTCCGCAGAAACGACAGCCTCGCGGTAATTTCTTTTACAATTTGACCGGCAATCTTGCCTTCGGTTTCATTCAGTTCGAGGTTTTGAAAAAAATGGCTGCAGTCCCGTACCGACAACGCCGTAATATCGTGAATGTTTTTCCCTCCCGTGGTAACCGCGAGGGCCTCCGGCTTCAGCCGTTTTCCTCCGCAGGCTTTGCATTTCCGCTGGCTCATAAACTGTTCGAGCCACTGTTTAATCCCCTCGGAAGTTGTTTCAATGTACCGCCGTTTCAGTTCGTTCAAGACCCCCGGAAATCGGGAAGTATATTCAAATTTTCCGGTCTTATTTTTGTTGACATATTTGACGTCCACCTTGTCGCCGCTTCCGTACAGAATAACCTGCAGGAGGTCCTCCGGCAGCTCCCCTAAGGGAGTATTTAAACTAAACCCGTAGTGTTTCGCCAGGGCCTCGAACCAGCTCCGCTGCCAGTTTGCCTCGGGGTTGTAGGGGACAACTCCCCGCTGATTGAATGAGAGGGACGGATCGGGAATGACCAGTTCCGGGTCGAATTCGAGGGTTATGCCGAGACCGTCGCAGGAAGTACAGGCGCCGTACGGGTTGTTGAACGAAAAAAGCCGCGGCTGCAGTTCGGGGATACTGATGCCGCACACACTGCAGGAACTGTGCTGAGAGAAGAAATATTCCTCCTCGTTTTTGTCTTTCCCGACAACGACAAGGACCTGGCCGTCGGTTAATTCCAGGGCCGTTTCCACCGAATCGGCAATCCGTTTTCTACCGTCACGCCGGACTTTGATCCTGTCGACAATAATTTCGACGGAATGCTTTTTCCGTTTGTCAAGAACAATTGCCTCATCCAGAGACCGCGTCTCACCGTTGACCCGCACCCGGACAAACCCGGCCCCGAGCGCGTCTTGGAATATTTTCTGATGCTCACCCTTTTTCCCCCGCACCATCGGGGCGAGAATCATCAGCTTTGTCCCTTCCGGATGCGCGAGGATCGTGTCGATAATCTGGTCTACCGACTGCTCTTCTATTTCTCTGCCGCACCGCGGACAATGGGGTTTGCCCACCCGCGCGTAAAGAAGCCTGAAGTAATCGTATATTTCCGTCACCGTTCCCACGGTTGACCGGGGATTCCGGTGGCTTGTTTTCTGTTCAATACTGATCGCCGGCGATAATCCTTCGATATAATCGACATCCGGTTTGTCCATCCTTCCCAAAAACTGGCGGGCATAGGAGGAAAGGGACTCGACATACCGCCGCTGCCCCTCCGCGAACACCGTATCGAAGGCCAGCGAAGATTTTCCGGACCCGCTCAGCCCGGATATGACAATCAGTTTGTCCCGGGGCAGTTCCAGGTCGATGTTTTTCAGATTATGCTCGCGGGCGCCTTTTATAATGATCGAATTCACTCATAGCTCCGAAGGGAAGAGTACGAAATTTATATCCACGTGACAAGTGAGAAGGGCCGGAGATTGTGTTATAAATTCTCCACCTCGAACTCGAGGCGGTTTTTTAGCCGGGGGTCCGCGGTATGGCGGAGGGCTGTTTCCCAGATAGTCCGCGGCGTTTCCGTTTTTGCTCCAAGTGCTTGCAGGACCGCTCCGAGGTAGTAGAGATCGACAAACAGCCCGGTATGTTCGATATATTCCTGAATTGCAGTATACCGTTTTGTCAAACTCAAGAATATGTCCGCTTCTTCGAATATGTATTCGGGGTCGTACATTTTGTATTCTTCAATACAGCGGGAAAAAACCGTAACAACGGAAAAAATAAAATGGAGCGCGGCCTTTTCCCATTGTCCTTGTTCCGAGTAGAGCCGTCCTAATGCAGTGTGGGCCTCTAATGAGTGATAACTCCGCAGACGGTAGAGAACAAGGAGTTTATTCAGCCCCTCATTCCGGAGCATCGCTGTCATCTTCGTCCCGAGGTCCGTCATGACCGCCTGATTGTACATTTCATCGTCTTCAAGGACCCGGCGAAGGGTCTCTTCGTATGTTTCCGGATCTTCCTCCCGGTGAATGTCCGCGATCTTATAAAGAATTTTGTATTTATCGTTAAGAACATAGAGCTGCCGCGCGCTTGCCAAGGCTTTTTCATACTGCTTTACGGCCAAATCGGTATTTCCTTCCCCGCGGAACACATCACCGATTAAAATTTCCGCCTCGGGAAAAAACCTTCCCTCTTTTTCTATTGCCTCCCGCGCGTACCGGAGGGCAACGCCGAGTTCCTTTTCACTAAAGGCTTTTCTGCCGTATTCCAAAATAAGCCACGAGGGCAGTTCGTAAATATCTTTTTCCTGCGCCCCGGCTGCTGCAAGAAACGGACCGGCGATAATGACGAGATACAACAATTTCTTCAGCATTTCGAATGCAGTTCCTTTAAAAACAGGTTTTTTCCTTCTTCGAGACCGGTCCTGCCGAAAATTTTTCCTTTTTTAAACAGCAGAACGCTGTTCCCGGCACCGGTAATGCCTAAGTCGGCGTGTTTTGCCTCTCCGGGACCGTTTACCTCACAACCCATTACGGCGATGGTGATCGGTTTTTTCATTCTCTCCAGGTCCTCTTCAATACTTGCAAGAAAACCTTCCACATCGAAGGTCTTTCTTCCGCAGGTTGGGCAGGAAATTATCTTTACTCCCCCCTGATATAGATTTTCGGCAGATAAAACCGCTTTGCCAGTGATTATTTCATTCTCCGGTGAATCCGACAGCGAAACACGGATGGTGTCGCCGATACCCATCGCGAGGAGACGGGAGATACCGATGGAATTCCGGACAATTCCCGGCACCAGCGGTCCCGCTTCCGTCATTCCGATGTGCAGCGGATAATCGTAGCGTTCGGAAAACCGCGCGTTTGCCTCTATCATCTCCTCCAAATTCGAAGATTTCAGCGAAAATACGGCGGACCGAAAGCCCGCCTGCTCCAGCAGATGTATCTCTTCCTCGGCAGCCTTGACCATAGCTCCGCCGCGGTCCGCTTCTTTCCTAAGCTTCCCCGGCAGAGAGCCGCTGTTAATCCCCACCCGGATCGGCTTTCCCAAAGCGTCGGCCTTTTTCAGCACTTCACGGATCTTCGCCGGGGTCCCGATATTTCCCGGATTTATCCGTATTTTCGCTATCGGCGTATCGAGACAGGCAAGGGCCAATGTGTAGTCGAAATGGATGTCCGCTACCACCGGTATCGGCGACACTCGGGCAATACGGCCTAACACGCCGGCGGATTCCATGTCCGGCACTGCAAAGCGGATTATATCGCAGCCGATGTCCGTAAGCCGCCGTATGCCGGAAACTGTCTCCTCAATCTCCTTCGTAAGCGGGGCCTTCCACATCGTCTGTATGGTAACGGGGTTTCCGCCTCCGATAACACACGACCCGACCTTCACCGGACGGGTCGTTCTCCGGAGGGGTTTCATTGCTGAATTCGTACTTCCTCCGGTACGTTAACCGACAATGCCCATGAGAAAAACCATGACAAAAAGGGCAACTGTTTCCACAAGGCCGAGGACCATAATATAGTTTCCGAACCCTTTCCCGGTTTCAGCCAACGCGTCCGACGCGGCAGCTCCTGCTTTTCCCTGAAACATCGCTGAGAATCCCATGGCAATTCCGCCGAGGATGCCTGCCCCTAACAGCAGCATCGGGTCCATGCCTTCAGCGGCTTCCCGGAGGGTGTTCATGAGAATAAATCCGTAAATTGTCTGTGTAAGCGGCGCCCCGACAAAGGCCACCAGCATAAAGGGAGCGGGCTTGTTCTGAGCAAAACATTTTTTCCACGCCCCGACAGCTGCCATTCCCGCCGCTCCGGCACCGATGGCAGATCCTATTGCAGCAAAAGCAAGTGCCGCGCCGACTCCTATTAACCCAACATTCATTATTTCTACTCCTTTACCATGAAATCTTTCTATTTTTTATCTTCATATCCACTGCCGCGTTCCCGCAGCGGTGTATAAGGTCTCCCAGTCCATTCCATTCCCAAATGGCCCGAAAATTCCAGCATATTCAGACGCACGCCGTGGACAATGACACTTAAGGCGCCCATTGCCAGATTGAGGGTATGTCCGAAAATCAATATGATCGCACCGCCGATAATTCCGGTAACTCCGCTGCCGCTTCCCGCGGCCATTTCGTTGAAACTTTTCGCTATCTCTACCGTTGCCAGTCCTACCGCGAAGAGCCTGATGTAGGAAATAATATCGGAAAAAGCGCCGATGCTGTCGAGAAAGGTGGTTAAAAATCCGCCGAAGCCCTTGAGAATTCCCTTAAAAAACTGCCCTTCCTGCTTTGAAAACAGGATAACCATCGCGGCACCGGCAATCAGCATGTACAGACTGTACCCCGGCATACTGACCGGTTTCAGGACCCGGTCGAGGAAGGTAAATTCCCGTATCTCCCCGGTATTGAGCACAAGGCTTAATACGAGGTAGTACAGACCTAAAACCATGATAAACCAGCCGAGCTGTGTAAACGCTTTAATGACGGGCTTCTTCTTGAGTTCGGCGAGAAATTTCCACACATGCGCGATTGCAAT
The DNA here is from genome assembly GCA_964440465.1 of uncultured Spirochaetales bacterium. Classification (GTDB taxonomy): domain Bacteria; phylum Spirochaetota; class Spirochaetia; order SPDA01; family CAZSGZ01; genus CAZSGZ01. The sequence goes on along the minus strand of CAYTSI010000002.1, from coordinate 18,130 downwards.
TTGTACCGTTCCAATGACGAAGCATATAAACTTGACCGTTTCGCTGCTTCTCGGGTTAAATGTTGCGACTCTGTCGATCACCAGCCGGGAAAGGAAGGTGTTGTCCACAATATATTCCGAACCGAACCAGGTGCCGGTAACCGCCCCCCAGCCGATTGTCGAAAGGCTCAAGACGGCCAGTAACGCCGTGGCCGTTGACACCCCTTTTTTCGAAGCGGCCCCTTTGATAATTCCAATGAGGGCGCCGGCAAACAGAATGCTTCCATACCCCGCGTCTCCGATAATCATCGCGAAAAATATGCTGAAGAAGAAGAGGAAAAAGAAACTGATATCGTACTCTCTGTATCCCGGGACGGTACCGATGAGATCGAAAATCGGCTGAATTATCCGTATCCATTTCGGGTTTTTTACAAGGGTCGGCACTTCATCATCTTCCGAAGGGTCTTCGATCCGAAGCCCCCAGCCGTTCGTTGCCGCCGCCTCCTTGAGAAGTTCCGCCGTCTGTACCGGGGCAAACCCCTTCAGGTAGGCAATTTTTTCTTCCACACCCATGCTGAGATGGGCCTGCTCGAAATAAATTTTACCGTCAATCTCTTCCAGTTCTTTTTCAATGGCCGTCCGGACGTAGTGTTTGTGACACATCGTCTCATCGACATTACGGATGTCCTGTTCCAACCGCGCGGTCCGCTCCTGAAGCTCCGCCATACCCATTTCGGGAAGCGGCACGGCCGGAAACGGAGGAAGCTCCTCTTCCCCGCGGGCAACGAAGGCGAAACGGACCATGTTTTTTGTCTTATTGACAATAAAGCATTTGTCCTTGGCCTTGATGGTGTCGAATTCATCCTTCGATACCTGATACAGGCGGAGGAGGACCCCTTTCTCTTCGAGGGTCCCGATTTCCCGGGGGTCGAAATTACCCCACACCGATAGTTTATCGTATTCCCGTTTTAGTTTCGCGAGTTCTTCAACGGCCTCTTGTTTCTGTTCGGCGAGCGACAGGATGTGATCAATTTCTTCCCGGACCCGCACATGCTCCGTTTCCACGGAAGCGGCAACCGGTTCGTCGGTAACGATCTCCTCCACATCTTTTGCCTGTTCGTCGGAAATTTGCATCAGGGCGGATGTAGTTTTTTCCTTCTGTTCCAAGAGCTCGGTAAGTTCGGCGCTTTCGCCGGGGATGGTTTCGATATGCAGTACCCCGAGTTTGCTGAGTTTCCGCAGCGCGCTCTTCTTTTCTTTTTCTACAACGAGGAGGAACACTTTTTTCATCGGAACAATCATGTTCAGGCTTCCTTTACCAGTTTATTTTTTGCAATTTTCCCCCGTACAACCGCGGCCGTCTGCTGGTCTCCAAGGTAAATCCCTATTACCCGGATATTTTCCTTGGTTTCAGGTATTTTTACCTTTTCGAACAAATTCACCCGCTGGCTCGTTGTCCGAAGTTCCTGATTGAGAAGTTCAACCTGCCGTTGTAGTATTTTCACCTCTTCGTCCAGGGCAATAATCGCTTTCAGCCGCTGTACCGCCGTATCGATCCAGACGGGGGCAGCAAAAAGGTCGTACTCGGTCTCTTTGAACCGAATGGCTGTAAACACAGGAATGTCCACACCGGCGATGTTTCCGGTGTCCGTATCCACTGACTCGATGGAAACGAGGTCCGCGAGGGGATATTCCTCCCCGAAAACCGCTATCCAGGATTGTATATTTTCCCGTACAAATTCCTGTTCCCGCCGCTTTTCCCGCTCCTTCGCCTCTACTTGACGGATGACCATCTGCAGCTGCTGTTTTTTCAGGATAAGGGTGGGCAGATAGCGCTGAAACCGTTTTAACGCGTCCCGCTGTTTTTTCTGCTCGTTTTTTGTCAGTTTAACATTCGCCATAATTATGTCGTCACTTCTGCAGGTTTCTCCGCCTCTTTCGGCCAAAAATTGGAAAGCAGGTCCGACCGGAGCCCCGTTTCTTCAGAGGTAAAACATTCGGCTAAGATTTTCCAGCCGTTGTCCAGCGCTTCTTCTAAAGGAATATTTACGGAGAGGTCCATCATTTCCCGTTCAAATATTTCACCGTATTTCAGCAGTTTTTCGTCCCAATCGTTCATCATGAACCCCATGGACTTCTTTTCAAGTGATTCTTTGTACGCGGCGTACAGCTTAATCATGCCGTCCATCAGGGAGCGGTGGTCGGCCCTGGTCGACTGATTGACCAGCTGTTTCAGCCGGGAAAGACTTCCAAACGGTTCTATCCGTCCGTTCCTAAGGTAGTACTGCCCCTCGGTAATGTATCCGGTATTGTCCGGGATCGGATGGGTAACATCGTCACCCGGCATTGTGGTGACCGCGAGGACGGTAATCGAGCCGGCGCCTTCGAAGTCCACCGCCTTTTCGTACCGTGCCGCCAGCTGGCTGTAGAGGTCCCCGGGGTATCCCCGGTTAGACGGGACCTGCTCCATGGTAATCGCGATTTCCTTCAAGGCATCGGCAAAGTTGGTCATGTCCGTTAAGAGAACAAGGACCTTCTTCCCCTTCAGGGCGAATTTCTCGGCCACCGCGAGAGAAATGTCCGGAACAAGGAGCGCTTCGACAATGGGGTCGGAAGCGGTATGAACGAAAAAGATCGTCCTGCTCAAGGCGCCGCCCTCTTCTAAGCTGTCCCTGAAAAAGAGGTAATCGTCGTATTTTAAGCCGATTCCCCCGAGAATAATCATATCGACTTCCGCCTGCATCGCGATACGGGCGAGCAGCTGATTGTACGGTTCCCCGGAAACGGAAAAAATCGGCAGTTTCTGCGATTCGACAAGAGAATTGAAGATGTCGATCATCGGGATTCCGGTTCGGATCATGTTTCGGGGGATTATCCGCTTTGCCGGGTTTACCGACGGCCCTCCGATTTCTATCATGTTCTCCGTAAGGGCCGGCCCCTTGTCCCGCGGTTCGCCGCTTCCGGTAAAAATCCGGCCTAACAAATTGTCGGAAAAGGAAACCTGCATGGGATGCCCTAAAAAGCGGACTTCGTCGCCGGTGGAAACACCGCGCCCTCCGGAAAAAACCTGAAGAGAAACGTTATCGTTATTCAGCCGGATAACCTCGGCTAAGGACTTTCCGTGGGAGGAGCTTACCTCCGCGAGTTCTCCGTATTTTATCCCCTCCGCCGAAACGGTAATAACATTACCCGCGATTGCTTCTATTTTGCTGTATACTTTTCTCATTTTTTACGCTCCCGCACTGCCGGCTTCCAGGATTTCCTTTGCCCGCCGGTCGATACCCGTTTTCTTTTCCGTAATCATGTCTTTGATTTTTCTTTCGATTTCGTTGAACTGGTCCGATTTCCATTCCGAACCGTTGTAGTCGAGGAAGAGCTGCCGCAATTGATTGAAATAGTGACGAACATCCTCTTTCGAAGAAAACTGCAGTTCCGCGCTGAGTATTTCAAAGATGATGTCGTATGTATAACGCTGCCGTTCGGTACTGACCGACGCGTCGACGGGGTCGAAACTGTCCTGCTGCAGATATACACTGTCGAGGAAATCCGATTTCTGATAGACGATGTAATCGTCTAAGCTGGTCCCTTCCTCTCCGACGACTTTCATCATCTGGTCGACTTCGTTGCCTCGAAACAGCATGTCCCGCCCGTATTCCGTTTTGTCGCTGTCCACCAGTCCGGGATATTTGCTCCAGCTGTCTAAGGGATGGATGGCCGGATACTTCCTGGCATCGGACCGTTCCCTCGAAAGGCCGTGAAAGGCCCCTACTACTTTTAATGTGCCCTGGGTTACCGGCTCCTCGAAGTTCCCTCCCGCGGGACTGACCGTACCGCCGATGGTAACCGATCCGACGGTGCCGTCTTTCAGCCGGACGATACCCGCCCGTTCGTAAAAACCGGCAATGACCGATTCGAGATATGCCGGAAACGCTTCTTCTCCCGGTATTTCCTCGAGACGGCCGGACATTTCCCGCATCGCCTGGGCCCATCTGGATGTGGAATCGGCAAGCAAAAGGACATTCAGTCCCATCTGCCGGTAATACTCCGCTATCGTTACCGCTGTATATACCGACGCCTCCCGGGCCGCCACGGGCATGGAGCTGGTATTACAGATAATGACCGTCCGCTCCATCAGCGTCCTTCCCGTACGCGGGTCGAGAAGTTCCGGAAATTCCCGGAGGGTCTCGACGACCTCGCCCGCCCGCTCTCCGCAGGCGGCGATAATAACGATGTCAACCTCGGCGTTTCTGCTGGTAGTCTGTTGCAGCACTGTTTTTCCGGCGCCGAAGGGTCCGGGAATACAGTACGTCCCTCCCCGCGCGACGGGGATAAACGTATCGATAAGCCGTATTTTCGTTACCAGCGGTTCCTCCGGCCGCAGCCGTTCGGCGTACGCGTCTATCGCGCGCTTTACCGGCCACTGGAACGACATGGTAATATCGGTTGTGTTCCCGTTCTCGTCCTCTACAACGGCAATGGTATCATGGACGGTATATTCACCCGCTTCGGCTATCGATTTCACCGTGTAGGCCCCGTACATGTTGAAGGGGACCATAACGCGGTGGTCGAATATTCCTTCGGGCACCACTCCCAATGTCTCGGCCCGGGTAACCGTTGCCCCTTCCCTAACGGAGGGAGTAAAACTCCATTTCTTCTCTCCGTCTAACGCGGGAAGATAGACCCCCCGCTGCAGAAAAAACCCGTGCGCCTCCGCTAAGCTTGGAAGCGGGTTCTGCAGGCCGTCGTAAATCCGCGTCAGCAGACCCGGGCCTAACTCAACCGCGAGCATTTCATTTGTAAAATCAACGGTATCACCGATCCCGATCCCCCGTGTCATTTCAAAGACCTGCATCTCAGCGAGATTTCCGCCGATTCGGATTACCTCCGATTTCAGTTTTTTGTCTTCAACGTTGACGTACCCGACCTCGTTCATGGAAACATCTCCGTCGAATTGTACGGTAATCATGTTTCCGTTAATTCCGACAACTTTTCCTGTACTCTTCATGGATTAACTCCGCTATTGCTTTCTATTTCTCGTATCTGTTTGTATACAGCGTTAAAATTTTCCTCACCCCGTTCCCTGTCGAATTTGTTCAGTTTTTCCAGCAGCTGCAGCCGAAGATAATAAACGATCAGGCTTTCGAGTGTAAAAAAAATGTTCGTTCCAAGTTCTTCGAGGTACTGCCACCGGGCTTCATACAGTTTTTTTTCCGTTTCCAGCGGGTCCTCGCCGGATACCGCGTTTTTCGCGGTCTCCTCCATCCCGATTATTTCCTCTCCCGCGGCGGTGTAGTCCGCCGGGTCCTTCTTCAGCCGTACCGCCCGCTGTTGTACCAGTTCGTTCCGCAGCGCGGTCTCCCAGGAATGCCACTTTTTCAGTATCATGCCGCCCCTCGCCGCGGACAAGGCGGCGTCCTCCGCCGCGCCGTCGAGCCGGCTTGCCGTCAATACGGCAAAATCGGCTTCCGTCAGCTGCTCCCGGCAAAAGGAAATGAACTCTTCACTGTCAATCGCGGGTTTTTCGGACAAAAACAGCATCGGCAGCGCCGCGGCGGCGTAATAATAGGTACTCAAACCGCTTACTCCCCTTCGGCGGCCTGCTTCATTACTTCGGCAAGCTTCGGATTGACATATTCGGAAATGATTTCAGCAATTCCTTCGGCTGAAAAATTATAATAGGCGGAACCGTCTTTTTCACTGATGAAAAAACCGTGCTGCAGTTGGTCGGAAACCTTGATTTCCACCCCCTGTCGTATCTCATTCTGAAGCCGTTTTATCAGGTTCGCCTCAATGGCTTTGAGGTCCTCCGGACCTATCAATACGGCAATATCAGCGGAGCCTTTTTTGACCCATTCCGTCACAAGGACCGAAATGATTTCCTCTAAGGCCCTGCCCTTCACGGCGCCTTCCGTTTCCCGCCTGAGAATATCGTCAAAAATATCGGTAATCTTTTTTTTCAGCGAGATAATCACATCTCTTGCCGCCTGTGTCAGGGCCTGCCTGCCCGCGTGTTCCTGCTGCTGGATCTCCTTTTTCGCCTTGTCCCGAAGGCTTTTTGCCTTTTCCTCGGCCTCCGCTGCAATTGCATCGGCTTTCCGGCGGGCATCGGCAAGAATTTTCTCAGCTTCCTGCTCAGCGTTCTCGAGGCCGTCTTTTTTAATTTTGTCGATTAGTTCCTGTAATTGTGTTTCCATTGCGTCTCCCTCGTCACGGTATTCTATTCTATGGAAAGTAGAAAATCAAGTTTCATCTCGTATGTACCTGTGAACCTTCTGCAGCTTCCGCTTTACAAGTTCGTACGCCGCGTCGGCATGTTCACTTTCCCGAAGGCGTTCTTTAATTTTCCTGTCCAGGTCTTCGACCATCTCCTCAAAACTCCGGTAGCGGGAGGGGACAAAACTGTCTACCGAGCGCAGGATCTCCTGCAGTCCCGATATTTCATTTTTGATCAAATTCATGTTTTCCCGGAACACATAGGACGTAATTTCTCCCGACCGCTCCCGCTGCTGATGCAGTTCCCCGAACATGATAAGTTCATCCTCCAGTTCTTCGAGTTCCACTTTCAGAATTTGTAAAAATTTCTTCATTTTGTTGTGCATCATCGCAACTCTCAATTCTCAATATAAACGGAGATCGCCGTGGATCTTTATAATCCTGCCGTCTTTATGTATATGTATAGTAGTATTAGGAAAGTATTTCGGCAACTCTTTTTTCAGCTTTTTCATCACATCCTCCTCAATTTGCTCTTCCACCGCATCCGGCACGTGCTGCAGCGTTACCATATCGATGTCCACAACGTAACCACGGCCGTATTCCGATCCGTAACCGGCTGAAAACGACGCTCCGATATTGAACAAACCGTCGTGTTCCTTGTTTGCCGTTTCCCCGCGCCCCGGCCTTGAGGGATGGAGGGTGTATTTTTTTCCGTAGGTGTCTTCAAGGTAATCGTCAATATCATCAAACACCTTTTTCAGCTTCTCTTCCCACTCGACAAGCTTCGGATTTCTCATATCACCAGCGGACCTCCCACAGAATGTCCTCGTTTTCGGAAAAAATATCCGGAATCGCGGCGGAATAGACCGCTGTATTTCCTTCAACTCTCCCGATACTGACTGAAGTGATATCGGACGGGGCCCTAAGCCTCAGTATAATTTCATCTTCCGCGAAAAAGGACTCCACCATCTTCATACTTTTCACGCTGATCTCCTCCGCCGCCGTAAAGAGCGTGTACCGGAACACCGTTTCATCTCCTTCCCGCGTGAGGGAGGGGCCGTGATCCGTGCCGGGGGAAAAAAAGGCTGACAGCGCTTCCGTAGAGGCAAACCCGAATTCCGATTCGATGTAGACCGCCGTTTCGTCTTCCCGCGTCGAAACCGAGCGGACCTCCATGCCGGGTATCATTGCTGCCGTTGCCAGGAAATCGGCTTCCGATACGGGAAGGGGGGAAAAAGAGTCATCATCGCCGAGCTGTCCCAGTTCCATTACCAGTTTCGAGACGGAATAGGAGACGGCCGCCGTTCCGCTTCCATCTTCATCAATTTGTATGGACGTTTCGATGGCAATACAGGATGTGAGGCCGGCAATGAGTGCCGCCGCGGTTACCAGTTTCAGGATCCCTTTCATTGTTTTCATTCCTCGTTGTCTATGCCGCCGTCGGAATTGTCATTAATTTTAGGCTTTTTTTTTCCGCCGGTACAGCTTTTTTCGGTATTTTCTTTATTGTCGTCTGTTTTTTGCTTCGTGATGCCACGGAAAATATAATTGGAAAAACAATGAGCATCACTATCAGGATGATAATAAATTCTTTCGCGGTAACAATTTGCTTAAATATATCGATAAACATTTTTTCCCCGTCGTTCTTCTCTGTTCTCGTAATAGACTACCGGTTCCTCGGGAATGTTTCAATTGCCTTCTTCAGCACGACAATGGTTTTTCCAAACCCGCCGATTTCCGGGGGAGCGAAAGAGAAATCCTCCACCACGGGCAGTTCCCGCAGCACCTTCCTCACCGCGTCCTGCAGCACTCCCTCCCCTTTGCCGTGAATAATTTCGAGCCTTTCCATCCCCTGCAGCACCGCGTTGTCCAGGTATTTCCGCAGTTCCCCCTGTGCCTCTTCGTACCGCATGCCCCGAATATCGAGTTCCATTGGAATTTGTACTTTTTCGGCGGAATAATCAACCGCGACAGGGCGCTCCTTTTCCGGCTTCAAGGGGCGCAGTTCCGTTTCATCGGCTTCGATTTTCATATTGCCCACCGCGACAACCCAGCGCTTCTCCTTATTTTTCCGAAGGAGGACGCCCCTGTTCCGGTTTTCGGAAAAGACAACCTCCATGCCCTCCCGAAAGGGGACCGCTTCCTCCGGCGGTGCGCCCCGTTCCGCCGCTCCTTCCGTTTCCGCGGTTTTCTCTTCCAGCTGCTCCGTAAGGTCGTGAAGAAACTGCTTCGCCCGCTTCGTTTTCGACTTGGTAATTTCTCCTTCCCGCAGTTCCCGAACCATGTTTTCCAGCCGCTTCCTGGTCTCGGCGGCAAATTTCTGCAGCTCCCGTACGTCCCCCCGGCGCAGCTCCTCCTGCCGCCGCCGAAGGGCCGCCTCCCTCTCCCGCAGGTTTGCCTCTTTGTTCCTGCAGCCCTCTTCGGCTTCCTCAATCGCCTCTTCCCGCTTCAGCAGCTCCTGCCGTGTTTTTGTAATTTCTTTGATAATGGTGTTGATGTTCGACTCTCCCTGCTCCAGATACTTTCGGGCGGCATTCATAATGGACGGCCCCATTCCCGTCATTTCCGCGATTTCCAGCGCGTGACTTTCCCCCGGAACACCGTGCAGCAGGCGAAACGTGGGACGGAGCAGCGCAAGGTCGAATTCAACACTCGCGTTTTCCGCGGTTTCCTTTCCGAACGCGTAGTTTTTCAAGGAACTCTGATGGGTGGTCACGATACTTCTGCAGCCCGCGGCCGACAGGTAATCCAGGACGGCCATTGCCAGGGCGCCGCCTTCCACCGCGTCAGTCCCGCTGCCGAGTTCATCTAAAAGCACAAAGGACCGTTCATCCACCTCCCTGCAAATTCCTGAAATCCGCCGCATATGTCCCGAAAAAGTAGAGAGGGACAAATCGATGGACTGTTCGTCCCCGATGTCGGTAAAGACATTTGAAAACACGGGCAGCCGGCTGCCGTCTTCCACGGGCAGTTTCATGCCGAACTGGTGCATTACCGACAAAAGGGCCGCCGTTTTAAGTGCAACGGTTTTTCCGCCGGTGTTCGGACCGGAGATAACAAGGACCCGGACCGACGGTCCGAAGCTGATCCTGACCGGCACGGCGCTTTCCCCGAGGAGGGGGTGGCGGGCGCCGCGTACATCGATTTCATCCCCGCCGCTGTCCGCCCTGGCGCATCGATGAATGCTGCTGTACCGTGCCCTGCAGTAGATAGAATCGGTCCGTAGAAGTATTTCCCGTGTTTCCCCGATTTCCCGCGCGTACTCCCGGACCTTCTTTGTCAGGTCCTGAAGAATACGGTGTATCTCCTGACGGTATTTCCCCTTCTCAATCGCCAATTGGTTGTTTTTCTCAACCAGCTCGTAGGGTTCTATAAAAATGGTCGCTCCGCTCGCGGATATGTCCTGCACAAGTCCGTTTATTTTCTGCTTGTGCCGCGCCTTTATCGGCAGTACCGTCCTTCCGTCTTTCTGCCCCGGCACCTGGTCCTGAATGTAGTTCCGATGCGCGGGATTCTGCAAATACGATACGGCAATGGAACGTATTTCGGCATTCAAATTCGTTATCCCTTTCCGAATCGACTGCAGGGAGGGCAGTGTTTCGTCCACTTCCCCTTCCGGCGTAATGACCGCGTTTATCATCTTTTCGAGGTCCCGCAATCCCGGCAGCTCCGCCGCCAGTTGATGCAGCGTTGAAGCGGAGGGGGCTCCGTCGCTGCCGGTAATAAACCCTTTCACGACCCTGCCGCTGACCAGCTGCTGCCGGAGGCTGCTCAATTCGGCTTCGTCGAGAACTGCGCCCTCCTTCCCGAGTTTTTCCGTTATTTTCCCGGTCTCCGGACAGTACACCGGAAGGGTCTCTCCTTTCTCCGTAAGAAGCAGTTCAAATTCATCCACCATATCAAGATACCCGCTCAAGGTTTCTTTGTCGTAAAAAAATTTTTCACCGCCGACGGTTTCCGAAACCTCTTCGGTGAAGCAGTAGGATGACAATTCCGCTGTTATCGCGGCAAATTCGATAAGTTCTAATGTGTGTTTATCCATAGTCCCGCACCCGTTCCTCGATGTCCGCAAGCATACGAAAATAACTTTCATATCTGTCAGGATGGATTTTTCCCTCATCCACCGCCTGTTTGATACCGCAGCCCGGCTCCTCCATGTGCCGGCAGGAAGGAAACCTGCATCCGCCCAAATAGGGTGTGAAGTCGGGAAAAAAAAACGGCAGGTCCTGCCGGCGGATGCCGAAGAGTTCTATTTCCCGAATTCCGGGGGTGTCGATTATTTCAAACCCGTCCCCCCGGATAAGTTCGGAATAGACGGTGGTGTGTTTCCCCCTGTCGTATTTCATCGAAATGCCGGCGGTTTTGCGCGCCGATCCCGGAAGAAGGACATTCAGCAGGGTCGATTTCCCGACACCCGACTGTCCGAGAAAAAGGACCCGCTTCCCTTCGATCTTTTCCGCGAGCTCCTCCATTCCGGCGCCGGTGAGTGCCGAGGAATACAAAACGGTATACCCTGCCTCCTGATAGGCGTGAAGCCTGCTCCGTACATGTTCCCCGATCTGCCGGTCCGATTTATTGCAGATGACCGTTACCGGGACCCCCGCTTCTTCCGCCGTTACGGTGACCCTGTCGATGAAGCGCGGCCGGAAAGGCGGCCCTTCCGGAGATGTTATGCAAAAACAGCAGTCGATGTTCGCGGCAATAATCTGCGGGGCCTGTCGTTTTTTGTTCCACCTCGCGAAGCGGTTTTTCCGTTCATGCCGGCGGACAATCATCCCCTTCCCGGGGTCGTCCGCCGAAGTCTCGACTTCCACCGAATCTCCCGGGGCCAAAGGATTATACGCCTCCCGTTTACTCTCCAGGACTTTCCCCTTAATTCTGCACTCCAGCTGCCGGGGACCTGTTACAACGGTAAAAATGTTATTTACTCCCCAGAGAACGGTACCCGTCACCTGACCATTTCCTCCGCGGCCAATATTCCGCGGTACTCAAGCCCGAACCGGCCTGCAAGCAGCGGAAACAGGGCATTCCGTTCCTCTGCCGCCGTTATGTAGAGATCACTTCCGGCACCCCCCCCAGCCCCGCCTAAAGAGTCCCCGGACGCGGAAAGGACCCGCGTCAGCTGCCGGGTGACCCCATCCCGGGAATCGATAACCTCCACCTTCCCCCGAAGCACTTCCCGCAGCCCGCGGGCAATGAACACAAAGTGGGTGCAGCCGAGGACCAGGGAATCGATGCCGTCGGCAATAAATTGGGCGGCAATCCCGTCGATATACTCCGCTTGTGCCGCTTCGGTATCGGTAAAAAACCGTTTTTCAATGTACGTAACTGTTTCCGCTCCCGGATAAAAGATAATTGAGCAATCCGGAGCGAATTCCCGGATGAGGTTTTCGGTATATACGTCTCCGACGGTACGGTTCGTGGCAAAAATACCTATTTTTCTCGAAATAGATTGTTCGGCAGCCGGTTTGACGGCGGGAACGACTCCGATGAAAGGAATGTCATACCGGTCCCGGAGGGCTGAAAGGGCGGTGACCGACGCGGTATTGCAGGCAATAACGGCGGCTTTCGGCTGAAACAAAGAAATACAGCGTCCGGTTAGTTCAAGTACCCTGTGTACTACCGTTTCAGACGGTTTTTCTCCATACGGGAAAAAGCTGTTGTCCGCGACATAGAGAAACCGCTCGGAAGGCATCATCTCCCGGGCGGCGGCGGCATAGTTCAACCCCCCAATCCCGGAATCTAGAAAGAGTACAGGCCTGTCAGCCATCATTGAACAAACTGTCAAAATCGTGCCGGGCCTTTGACCGGCGCTCTTCGTCCTTCGTCGGCGCCCCTTTTCCCCGGAACTGATATACAAAATAGTCGCAGAAATTCGCCCGGTCTTTCTCCTTTACCCCTTCGGAGATTGTCTCCCTGCAGTCCCAGTGGGCGCCGGGTTCGTAAAATTTACAGTTCAGGCAGATTTTCAAATCTTTACCGCAAACGGGACATTCCGTGTTTTTATAAACCTTCTCCAAAAACTCATTTCCGCAAAAATAACACATGTTTCCATACTATACCTTGTCTTTGATTTTGTTATCAAGTATCATCACGGTATGTTTCCGTTTACAAAATGCAGTATCCCGGGATGTGAGCAGTACTCCCTGTACAACAGCAGGACCTGTTTCTGCCATTCCGATGTAAAGGATGACTGCAAACAGGCCATTATCGATTTTATTCTCGGGCATGACAAGATTTACAACATTAACTGCAAAGGGCTTTCCTTTGATGATGTCGATTTTTCCGGGAAACGGTTTTACGCGTGCTCCTTTTCAAAAACCCAGTTTTTCCGATGCAGCCTGGATGACACGGCCTTCAAACTCTGTTTTTTCGATTTCTCCGAATTTGTCGCGTCCTCTTTTCGGCATACCTACATGATTTCGAGTGTCGCGGCCGGTTCGAAGATTTCCGATACGAGTTTTCAGAATTCAGACATTTTACACTGCAATTTTAACGGTATCGAAGGCTCTAATCTGCAGTTTGACGATTCCGATCTCTATTTTTCCTTTTTTATCTCCTCCAGTCTGCGGGACACCACCTTTATCGACTGCAACCTGAAAAAATGCAATTTTACCGATGCCGACCTGGAAAACGTAAATTTCACCTACTCCAACTTCGAAGAAGCGGAATTCGAAGAAATTAATGAAATCCCCGGGGAGTACGATATTCTATGAAGCTGTTTTCCCACTTCGCGGTAATCGGTTTTGCCAACACCTATGTAATAGGCCCGGACGGCGGGGGAGATGCCGTCATTGTCGACCCCGGGGTCATGGACACTGAACTGCTGCAACTGGTGGAAGGAAATCAGTATTACGTCCGGTATGTTCTCGTTACAACGCCCCATGAAGCACACGTTCAGGGGCTAAAAACGCTCCTGCGTATCTACGACGCCGCTATCTACAGCGGCGCCGCGACGGTCCTCGATTTTCCCGGGACCCAGGTCCATGACGGAGAAACCCTCGACCTCTCGGGTTTCAAGGTGGATGTTTTCAACGTTTCAGGGCATTCAAAGGACAGCATCGTCTACAAAATAGAGGACGCCCTGTTTACCGGAGACGCGATCGGTGCCGGCCGTATGGGAGACAGCCCGAACGCCTATGCCAGTGCTATTTTAAAATCGACTATTCGGGAAAAAATCGCGCCTCTCCCCGACTCTCTTCTCATTTTTCCGGGACACGGTCCACCGACGACCATGGAGGCTGAACGGAAATTTAATCCCGCGTTTGCATCATCGGGCCCCGGAGAAACTTCCTGAAACGCTGCGGCAGGGGGGCGGTAAAGGTGTGTACTTCTCCGTTCCCCGGCAGCCGGATTGTAAGCGAATAGGCGTGAAGCATCATGGTGACATCGGGAAAGCGGCTGTCTTTTCTGGCGTACACCGGATCTCCTAAAATCGGGGTCCCCATGCCCGCGCAGTGGACACGCAGCTGATGGGTCCTGCCGGTTTTCGGGGAGAGGGCAAGAAGGGAATAGCCGCCGACTGTGCGTTTCACTTTGTACCGTGTCAGCGCGGCTTTTCCCCCGCTTTCCGCCGCGGTAAAACGTTTCCGGCGGGTCCGGTCACGTGCAATCGGTCTATCGATAATCCCCTCCTGCTGCTGAGGCCTGCCCTTGACGACGGCGTAATACACTTTTTTTACCTTCCGCCTCCGGAACTGGGAGGAGAGATATTCGCGCGCCTTTACGTGCTTGGCGGTAATAATAACACCCGACGTTTCTTTGTCCAAACGGTGGACAATCCCCGGCCGGAGGTCTTCCTCCGGAAAATCTCCCCGTTTGCCGCTGCAGTGGAACAGCAGCCCCTGGACGAGGGTGCCGGTGTAATTGCCCCGGGCCGGATGGACGACCATCCCCTGGGGCTTGTCGATGACAACAACGTCATCATCCTCATACAAAACAGGCAGGTCCATTTCCTCCGGTCCAATGTCCGGCTCCGGCGGTACTGAATAGCTGATGTGGTAGGTCTCGCCGGGGCGTACCCGCTTTGAAAGCTTTACCTCTTTGCCGCCGGTAGATGCTGTCAACCCGTAATGTGCAAGCTGACTGCGGGAACAGATCCGCGCCACGGAAGCTAAATAGGTATCGAGACGGGTCCCGCCGTTTTTTTCATCGATGGTAATTGTAAGGGTACAGTCCGGGGCGTTACTCATCTTCTCCGGTCCCGGCAAGGGCCTCTTCCGCCGTTCCGGCTTTCCGTTTTGCATTGACAATAATGAGGTCGATAATCGCCGTGACCGCTGAAAATCCCACACCGGCTAACACGACGCCGAGTTTTTCCTGCTGTGTTAACGGGACCGTCTCCGCGGAGGGGCTTAATGTAGGCGCGTATCCTTCCGAAAACCCGTTACTACCCCATCGGATAAGCCCGTAGCCTAAAGAGGTATAGAGCATGGTAAAGGGAAACGACCCGATAAGGACAACTTCGAAACGCCGAAGATCATGCTGCCACAGTGGAAACTCATCCTCCGTATACGGTTCGGGAGTGTGGTCCTCCTGTCCCGGGACAAGGGCTACAACACAGAAAAAAAGGACAAAGCACCATGCCGGACGTTTCACCTGTTTAAGCCCCTCCCGCCGAAAATGGCGGTCCCCAGGCGGACCATGGTTGATCCCTCTTTGACGGCAAGTTCATAGTCATCTGACATCCCCATGGACAGGGTGTCGATCGTTAGTTCAGGATACCGTTCCGCGAGCTCGTCGAAGAGCTGTTTCAACGTCCGGAAGGCGCGTCTGATTTTAAACTCATCCGATGTAAAGGGACCGACGGTCATCAGCCCCCGAAGGATGAGCTCATCAAACTGCAGAATTTCGTCTATGTCCCGAAACGGCAAATTCTTCGAGGGATAGCCGAACTTCGATTCCTCTCCGGAGGTATTTATTTCAATAAGAATATTCATCATCTTCCCGATTTCACCGCAGTGCCGCGCCAGGGCCCGCGCGGTCTTCACTTTATCGATGGACTGCACCCAGCTGAAACACTTTGCCGCGTTTTTTGCCTTGTTCGACTGCAGATGCCCGATCAAATGAAGCTCCCCCTCCGGATAGAATTCGGCGTACTTCTCCTCCGCTTCCTGTACCCTGTTTTCGCCGATAATTCTTACCCCCTCGGCGTAGGCGGCATCGGCAAGCTGTTTCGGTTTTGTCTTTGTTACCGCCATCAGTGCAACTTCTTCCGGGTCCCTTCCCCGCCGCCGGCAGGTTTCCGCGATGTTGTTCCGGACAGTTTCGATATTTTTTTGAATTGTTTCGGTGTCCATAAGCTGATTATATCAAAAAAAAGATACCATTGTAAGTTTTTCAGCCGCCCTCTTGGCCTCTTTTAAAAAATTACATAAGATGCCCCCATGAAGCTCAGCCGATTTTTCATCCCGCTGTTCCTGCTCCTGACGCTTCGGCTGTTCGGGGCGGACACAATGCTCCTGCAGCTGAAGGTTTTTCCGCCGGAATACCGTCTCTATGTCGACGGCGGAAAGGAGCCCGCGGAAACCTTTGCAGTGCCCGAACAGCGGCTCGGTATCAGAATTGCACCCGGCCGCCACCTGTTCCGCTTTTCCGCCGACGGGTATGAAGAGAAGACCGCCGTTGTAAACTGCGGCAGGAACAATATGCTTTACGAGGCAAAGCTCGAAAAGCTGGACTCCCCGTTTCAGTTCATCCGGCAGATCAGCACGGGAATTCAGCCGAAATCGGTGGCGTTTACCCCCGACGGCAAACATCTGGTCACCGCCCTCTTAGAGGACACGGGGATACAGGTGTTTGAAACGGAACATTTCACCGAAATCCCGATAGGACCGGTGCCGGAAGAATACGGGGACCGGAAGGGCTTCGTTGAGATTGCCTTCGTCGAGGACAGAAAAGAAATGCTGGTAACACAGATGACCACCGGCCGCGTGCACGTCTACGATTACACCGATTTCAGCTACAAAGGAAATATCGATGTCCGGGGCAGCTGGTCGAAGGTCGTTACCGTTTCACCGGATGAATCGAAGGCCTACATTGCCAACTGGGTCTCGGGAAACATTTCCGTGGTCGACGTGAAAGAGCGGAAATTCCTCTACAGCATTCCCGTCGGGGGCACGCCCCGGGGAATGGCCTTTTCCCGGAACGGCGAATATCTCTATGTGTGCCGCTACGACAACGGTTCCATTGTAAAAATAGATACTGTAACTGCAAAAATAGAAAAAACCCTCAATTTCGGCCCCGGCGCGAAACGGCATATCGTACTCGATCCTGAAAAAAACATTTTCTACGCGTCCGATATGGCCCGCCACAGCGTGTTTTTCATCGACGGAAAAACGGACACACTGCTGAAGGAACTGCATATCGATTTCAATCCGAACACCATCGCCCTAAGCCCCGACGGGAACTATCTCTTCATTTCCACCCGGGGGAAAAACCACCCCGATTCCTACCTGATAAAAGGCCGCTGCTTCGGAAAAATTTTTGCCGTGGACACGGAAAAACGGGAGATCAGCCATTGGTTCTGGGGAATGAACCAGCCCACCGGCCTTGCCGTTTCCCCTGACAACCGCTTCCTCGCCTACTCTAATTTCCTCGATTACACAATTGAGGTGTACGGGATAGATGCCCAAAAAAATTAATGTAAATTTAACCCCGGAACTCTTTGAAAAAGTGGTCAAAAGGGATATACTTATTCACAAATACTAAAAAACTTCTAAAATATGTATGGAGGAAAAAACATGAAGAAAAGAATTATTATCGGGGCTTTCGCGGTCTTAGCCGCCATCGGCCTCGTCTTCGCATTCAGCGCGTGCGAAATTACGATTTCTCTTTCGGAACTGAAATCGTTTCAGGCAAGCGGAAGAGTTGTAAATGCTTCTACCGGTGAAGGCGTAGAAAGCGCTACGGTCACACTTGCCTTCGTCGAGGGGTCCGATGTAGAAACTGAAACTCTCGAAGAGGAAGAGCCCGAAGGAGAAAAGGAAGCTCCTGACGACGTAGAGAACTACCAGGCGGACAACACCACGTACACCGCTACAACAGGCGCCGACGGCACTTTTGCTTTCGATGCGTCCGTAGAAGATATTTTAACGGGTGAATACACAATGACCGTTGCAAAAGACGGGTTCGTATTCGTTCCCCCAGGAAATATCACCATCTTAGGCGGCTCCCAGGACCTAGGCTCCTACATGGCCTTCCCCTATGACGCTGCAACCGAAGAGTACTACGTAAAACTGATCCTCGTCTGGAGTCAAGATTTCGCCGACGTAGACGGCCATTTGACGTATCCGAAAAATGGGGAGAGCGTTGGTGCCGGTATGACAACTTTTGAGCCGTATACAATTCCTGAACCAACCAATGTATTAGAAGGCTTCAGTCCGGAAACAGTCTCAACCCTAAGCAAACGAGAGACCATTAAACATGACAATAAAACATCAACGCTTACCGTAACCGGCGGGACTGCATACCGTGTTTCACTCGATGTCGATAACCGGGGCAGGGACACCGATCCCGCGGGCGGACCGGAGACAATTACAATCCGGGAAGTTCCATTTAATGACCAGGTGACAACAAACGAGTTTCCTCGAGCGGATGCCGGTCTCGGTTCCAATTATGATGCAACCATCGAGTGGAACGGGGTCATGGAATATTACGTTCGGGCATATGCTCACACCACCGATGCCGACGGCGTTGCCGCGAGCGGAGCGGTAGCCGAATCGTACTTAGCCGAGGTTGGGACCGGACAGTCCGCCGACGCGAAACTCTACGTGTTCCAGGGGGAAACGATCCTCGGCGCGTATACTTTACCGAAGTTTACCGACATCAAGAACGCGTCGCTTCTGCGTATCCACTGTTTTGAGGACACTGCTGGTTCATGGTTCCAGCTGTGGCCGCATACAACTTTAGTTACTGAGACGGAATACACAGACAACGG
>CAYTSI010000001.1:86561-105576 GCA_964440465.1 uncultured Spirochaetales bacterium | reverse complement strand
TGTCGGATTTAAGAAATTCCCGTATTTTGCCATTAAAGGGGTCTACAAAATCAAGTTGGTCGGCGTGAGTGCCAAAATAAACCTGTTGGCCGCCGTTTATCACCATTGACTTCCCCCCCGCGCGATTATAGAGAATAAGTTCCTTAGGGGCGGTTTTTATTGCATTGTCCACCATTTGGCTGCTTATTCGTATACGGCCATCGTTTCCTATTTTTGCCCCGTTGCTAAGCAGCAATTTAACGGAGCGTTCCCCTGCGACTTTCATACCGACATGTTCCATCAAGTAGATGGTTTTTTCGTGAATTTTTTCTATTTTTTTCTCATCTAAAACAGAAAATCGAATGTTACGAATTATTTCATTCAAAGAAGTCGCCTCCAATTTATATAAAGAACACTCACTTTCCCGGTTATGCACCCTCGCGCAGATAAAGATTAAGCTGTTTCTTATCCATGCCGCCTATGCCTAAATCCGACAAGGTATAGCCCGTGCTTACCAGGTCCCGATCTAGTATGGCGACGGCTAAGGTTATCATGGAATCGATAACCGGAGTAGGTACGCCGAAAGCTTTTCCAAGCTGGCTGTATATGCTGCAGCCGATGGGTATGTCCTCTGTAATGTAGCGATTCTCCATGGAGAAAGGACCGGTTCCAAATTGTATAGGATCCTGTTGATCAAAGGGAATAAGATAATCTAACCCCATATATTCCTGTCCCAGCACGTTTTCCCTGGAGAAGAACATTTGTTTTTCGTAAGGCTGAATGCCCACACCTATGGCCTCGGCCAAAGCGCATTCCTCTCGATAGAAGGTGTACTGTACCTGGGAAATCGCCTCGCAGTAGGTGTGGGAGTAGATGGAGAACTTCGACTTGTCGTCGCCGAAGATCCTGCCGAAGTTCTGCATGGTGGATACGCCTAATATTGCCCCCGGGCAGTGCAGTACGGGGTTAACGTTGGAGAAGCCGATGTCAAGCGATGTGTCGCCCGCCACAGCTCCGTCGCCATAGGTAACAGCGTCCATGGAAGGCAGATACTTGGAGCTTTCGATGAAGGACTCAGTATCTGAGGACGGCATGGCCGCGCCGCGAAGGGTAATGGCGCGGTAATACACGCGGATCTTATGTGTGATAACACCGCCGTGAATATCCACTCTACTGCCGTAGGTGGAGCTGGACCAGCCGCCCACAATGACCTTGGCCTTGCAGCCCGCTTCGCGCATCATCCTACGAAGAACCATGGAGCCGAAGTTGTCCGGGAATATGTGTACTACCTGCCCATCCTCCAGATAGGGAATTAGTTTTTGGAAGAAAGGCCGGTGCCCGAATACCGGGGTTCCCACGATGATGATGCCGGCATCCTTTACAGCCTCCGCCACGTCGGTGCATACTTTGTCCATTTTCGCGAATCCCTCGCGCTCGAACCCGTGGAGATTGATCTGATCGCCGTAGAACTTTATGCCGACTTTCTCAACGTTGCGCAGGGTTTTCGCCGCGAACTGCTCCATGTCGCAGATGCGGACATTCGCTCCGCCTAAGGCGCAGTCTCCAGCGATCGCCTTCGCCACAGCCCCGCCGCCCAATACCGCTATAGGTTTGTCCCTAAGATAGTTCATATTAGCCATATTTTTCTCCTTCGCTCCTTATTAAGGATTCTCTCTATTTGTACTCTTCGAAAAGTCTGGAAAATGGTTCAATGTCGCCGATGACGTGGTAGACGTGTTCTTCGCCGGGAAAAGCGCCGTTCTTTATGTCCTTCACGTAGGCCTTGTAGGCCTCTACAATGAGCGGGGCTATATTGCAGTACTTCTTGATGAACTTGGGCGTGAACGCTTGGAACATACCCACGGTGTCCGCGCAGATGGTAAGCTGACCGTCGCAGTTGCCGCCCGCACCGATGGAGTACACAGGGATGGATAGTTTCCCGGCGATGAACCCGCATACTTCGGGCGGCACCGCTTCCACTAGCAGGAAGCAGGCCCCCGCCGCCTCCACCGCTAACGCGTCCTCAATGACCGAGCGGGCGGACTCCACCGTCCGGCCCTGGGCCTTGTGGCCGCCTAATACGCCGGAACTCTGGGGCGTCAGACCTATGTGGCCGCATACCACGATACCCGCTTCCCTAATCGCCCCAATTTGGTCGGTAACGTTTCGTCCACCCTCAAGCTTTATTGCGTCTACGCCGCCTTCCTTTAAAAACCGTACGGCGTTCGTAACCGCGTCCGGAACCGAAACCTGGTAGGAACCGAAGGGCATGTCTCCCACGATCATGGTGTTCGGTGCGCCTCGGCGTACCGCCTGGCAGTGGTCGACACACATATCCATGGTTACGGGAATGGTACCGTCGTAGCCATAGACCACCATGCCCATGGAATCCCCCACGAGAATCATATCGATGCCAGCCTGCTCCGCGAAACTAGCGAAGGGCGCATCGTACGCGGTTATCCAGGAGAGTTTTTCGCCGCTCGCCTTCATTGCGTACAGGTCTGGTAGTAGTTTCTTTTTCATATACATCACCCTCTAAATTTTAATGTACGGTAATACAAGACGCAATACGATAATACAGTACAACATTAGTATAGAACAGGTCTCGGCAGAAGTCAAGATATTATTTAAAATTCCGTGAGATTTTCCGTTAGTATTGGAGATTATAACGCACAACCATGGTAATTATACTTTCATTTTCCACAAAAAAAGGAATTTTCATCCCTGGAAAGGAAGAAAGCCTCTTTCAGCCTATCTTAGGTGGGCGATATTTTAAAATGAATAAGCAAATCAATATAGAAAACTCTATAATACTATTCCCAAAGAAACGTTTTTGTATTATGGTTAGGAGTGCGGCAAGGCCTCAAGGAGTCAATCCGGTAATTAACCGGGCGCAACTATTCGGCAATACGGCACAAGGACTAAATATTTTGTACCGCGTTGCGGTACACTTGGGGGGGTGGCATATGATTTCATGGCAAACCAGGGATATAGGCGTCGAGCGTATCAGGGCGCGCAGGGATCACGTCTGTTATGGCATGGGACTCGGCATCATCCTCTTGAACGATGCGTACCCGGGATTCCCCGGAGATGTACGCAACGCAAGCGCCTTTCAGTATCCTATTCAGTACGAGATAGCGGAGGGCGTAACCAATAAGACCCTGGTGTACGACAAAGATCCGGCGAAGTGCCGGGACGCGGTTATTGAGGCCGCCAAGAAGCTGGAGCGATTAGGCTGTCGCGCCATAGCCGCCGAGTGTGGATATTTTGCCTTCTTTCAGAAAGATGTCGCCTGCGCCGTAAACATACCCGTCTTCATGTCCAGCCTGCTTCAGGTTCCCCTCATCCAGCGAATCATCAGCCCTAAGCAGCAGGTGGGAATCATCTGCGCCCAGAAGCAGTTTTTATCTCAACAGCATCTGGAAAACGTCGGCATAGATCCCAAGAGCAATTACGTTATCGCCGGCGCCCAGGACGAGTACGGCGTTACCGAGTTCGAGAACCTCTGGAACCCCCTGAAGAGACCCGAGGTACCGGAGGCGTATTTCACCAAGGCTGAGGCACAGATGGTCGCGTGCACCCGGTGTTTTACGGAAAAACACCCGAACATAGGCGCCCTCATGCTTGAGTGCACTGGGATGCAGCCCTTCGCCAGGGCGGTACAGCGAGAAACGGACCTGCCCGTGTTCAGCTGGGGAACCATATTGGACTACGCCTACTCCGTAGTCAATCACCGGGAGTATTACGGCCATGTGTAGCAGTACGGTCCCTGGGATTCTGTACTATGAGTGAAAATGGGAAAAAAGAAAACAGAAAGAACGTTGTCCAGTCCGTCGAGAGGGCAATTCAAATCCTTCAGTGCTTTAAGGGCGGCGAAAAGATAGGCGTTACCGAGTTCAGCAAGCTATTGGGCCTGCACAAGTCCACTGTGTTCGGACTTGTGAACACTTTAGCAAACTACAAATTCCTTGTCAAGGACCCGGAGACGGGCAAGTACCGGCTGGGCATCGGCCTTCTTTCCCTTTGCGAGGACGTGTACATCGGAATAAGAGAAGTGGGCGCCCGCCACCTGCGGCAGCTGCGGGAGAGCACTGGAGAAACCGCAGACCTTACCATACCCGACGATACGGACATCATCTACGTGGAAAAGCAGGAGAGCCTGTTCTCAATGCGCACATGCACCTCCATCGGCCACCGGGTCGGGATGTACGCTACAGCCGCCGGCAAGGCCATACTGGCTTTTATGGACCCAGAGGAAACCGCCTCCGTCATCGAGCGCACCAACTTCATGCCTATTACGAACGAAACCATAACCAGCAAGGCCTCGCTTCGCAGGGAGCTTGCCGTCATACGGGAGCAGGGCTGGGCTATCAACAACGAGGAGCTTGAGTACGGCCTTATAAGCGTCGGTGTGCCTGTCTTTGATGCTACATCCCGCAGGCCGATAGCCGCCATAAGCGTGTCCGGCCCTATCCAGCGTATGACTGTGGAGCGTCGAAATTTCATATGTGTCGAGCTCCTCCGCCACTCCGCCGAAATAACCCGTGAGCTGTTCCGGTAAATACGGAATTGTTGACTATTATCCTGTTCTTTTTTCGGCAAGGTATTAGAATATGAACAGTCCTGTAAGTCAGAAATTAAGCTGTTAATTATATCGGAGATTTTGCTTAGATTGACGAGATTCATTCCCAGTTCTGAAAAACGCACCATAGAGTTTAGTATGGAGGAAACGGAAGAGTCAATCAACTCCCGCCCGAATGCAGCATGACACTTCTGCTTGCAAAAAGAGCGGTTCCCATGTATGCTTGACAAGAGAAAATCGAAGAGGAAGTGTATGGCTGAGAATGAGAACACGCGGCTGCAGCTGGTTACCTTTCAGCTGGGGTCGGAACAATACGGTGTGGATATTATGGAAGTAGACGGGATTGTCCGGGAAGAAAACATTCGTCCGATACCGAATGCTCCGAATTACGTCGAGGGGATCTTTAATTTACGGGGGAACATCATCCCCGTCATCAGCCTCCACAAAAGATTTCATATAAAACACGCGAATTTAAGCGAAGAGGACAAGCTCTTAAGCGGACTGGTCATTATCAATTTAAACGATATTCTAATTGGAATTATTATCGACAAAGTCTCCCGGGTGGTTACCATCGAAAGAGAAAAAATCCAGCCGCCGCCGCAGATGCTGACCGGCATCGGGGCTGAATATATTCAGGGGGTTTTTCATCAGGAAGACGGCTACCTTATCGTTCTCGATATTCACCGGCTCTTCGATCTGAAAGAATTGAAGCAGCTTGGTACAATTACGACGTAAACCATGGCAATACCCCTATTTAAACCCTCAATACGAAGAAAAGATATGGACTCCGTTCTCACCTGCCTCGTGAATGATTCGCTCGGGCCGGGGGAGGAGCATAAGCAATTTGTAAAAATGCTGGCCGATTACATCGGTGTGGCCGGAGGAATAGCCTTCCGGGAACCGCATCGTGCCCTGAAAACGGCCCTCTACGCTTTGGAACTCGGGCCGAAGGCGTCCGTTATTCTTTCCCCGTTATCTCCCGGGTATTACGTTGATGTACTTCAAGAACTCGATTTGGTGCCGCGGTTTGTCGATGTCGAGGCTGAAACCGCCTGTTTTCAGGTGTCGACTATTGAAAAAAACATCGATGCTTCCACCGGCGCCGTCCTCCTCCGCTACCCCTTAGGCTTAGTGCAGAACATCGAAGAAATTGTCGGGCTTCCCGTACCCGTTATTGAAGACATTACCGAGAGCATCGGGTCGAACACGGGAAACGCAATGTCGGGAAGCAGGGGGCGGTTTACCCTTGTCGGGACCGAGCCGGAAAATATAATTACCAGCGGCGGAGGTACCGTCCTTCTTGCCAGGAACACACGAGATTTGGGAAAAATTAGAGCGCTGACGGCCGATTTTTTCAAAGAATTATTTCTTCCCGACATGAATGCCGCCTTAGGCAGAGTGCAAATAAAGGAAATTGAAAAACACATCACCGCACGGGCGGAAATAGCGAAAATATTCGCGGATGCCGCGGCAAAATCGAAACATACCCTCCTCCGTCAGCAGGGGGACGCGGAACAGGTGTGGTACTCCTTTCCCGTTGTCCTTCATTCGGGAATGAAAGACGTGAAGCAGTACGCCGCGAAAAAACACGTGGAAACCGGTGCCGCCTTTTCAGGGACCGCGTTTGAACGCTTTCCGGACCCGGATTCCGGATGTCCCGAGGCGAAAAATCTCATTCTCAGATCGATTTTGTTCCCCCTCTACCCGTCGTTAGGCAAAAAAAATATCGAGACAATTGCAAAAGTTATAGCAACTATTCCATAGTGCCGGTAGAATGTAGTATAGTTGGCGGAGAGGATGAAGATACAAAAAGCCCTTATTGTTGTAAACCACGCGAAAAGTGAGTCCAGGGAACTTGTCGGTGAAATACGCGGGTATCTGGAAACAATTGGAATCGAAGCGCGGACAATCGGGTTTGACGATGCTGCCGATACAATCGATTTCGATTCCACGGATATTGCCATATCCCTCGGCGGTGACGGCACGGTCCTTTTTACAGCGGGCCTCGTTGCTTCGAAGAGGATCCCGATTTTAGCGGTCAACCTCGGCGATTTCGGGTTTATTACAGAGGTTTCCCAGCCGGAATGGAGGAGCGTATTTGACAAATACCGCCGGGGTGAGGTGGGGATCAGCGAACGGTTTATGATCCGTGTTGTCGTCTCCCGGGGCGGGAACGAACTAGCCGCCTATACCGGCCTCAACGACTGTGTTATTTCTTTCGCGGGCATTTCAAGGATTATCCGGTTTCAAATAGGCCTGAAAGAGGACCGATTAGGGGAATACCGGGCGGACGGCGTTATCATCGCGACCCCGACCGGTTCGACTGCCTACAGCCTCGCGGCGGGAGGCCCCATACTCGATCCTGAACTCGAGGCGATGATTATCAATCCCATCTGCCCATTCACCCTGTCGAACCGCCCCATCGTTCTTCCGGGAAAGGAGACCCTCTGTGTCTGCCTGCTGCCGCAGCAGCGGACCGATATTATCCTTACGGTGGACGGACAGAAAAGTTTCACCCTGCGGCCGGAGGACCGGGTCGATATTTCCCGGGCGGCGGAGAAGGCGTTGATTATCCGGTCGGATACCCGCACGTTTTATGAAGTGCTCCGCTCGAAACTGAAATGGTCCGGGGGGCCCGATGCTTGAGCAATTGTCGGTCAGGGGATACGC
Source organism: uncultured Spirochaetales bacterium (assembly GCA_964440465.1). Lineage (GTDB taxonomy): Bacteria > Spirochaetota > Spirochaetia > SPDA01 > CAZSGZ01 > CAZSGZ01. The sequence continues at coordinate 98,345 of CAYTSI010000001.1, read as the reverse complement.
GTTAATCGATGCCGCCGAAGTTGATTTCGCGGGGGGATTCAATATTCTGACCGGCGAAACCGGAGCGGGAAAGTCGATCCTGATCGGCGCTTTAGGGCTCCTCTTCGGAGAAAAGGGGGAAACCGATTCCATACGGGAGGGGATGGAAGAGGCTCAAGTAAGCTGCAGGATCTCCATCACCGGCAATTCGGATGCCGAAGCATGGTGCAGCGCCAAAGAGCTCGAGCCGGAGGACGGCACGCTTCTTCTGCGCAGGACCGTAAAGCGCGGAGGACGGGGCTCCATCTTCATCCAGTCCACTCCCATGACAAAGCAGGACCTGCAGGAGCTGACGTCTCTCCTCGTGGATGTTCACGGTCAGCATGAACATCAAACCCTCTTCAAGCTGGAAAACCACAGAATACTCCTCGACCGTTATGCCGGGACAGAGGAGGAGGCGCTCCGGCTTCACGATGAATTCCTTACCTTGACATCGGCAAAAAAAGAACGCGACAATCTGCTGCAAAGCGAGCGCGACAGAATGCGCGAAACCGATATTCTCAAGTTCGCGGTAACGGAGATTGAAAAGGCGGGGCTGAAAGCGGGAGAAGAAGAGGGGCTGGAACAGGAAATACGAATTTTAAGCGATCATGAAAAACTGTTCAGGCTTATCGATGAAATCTACGAAAATACCGCCGAAAGCCGCGGCGGAGCCCTCGTAAACCTGCGGAGCGCGAAATCGGCCCTCGGAGAGGTGTCCCGGATCGACGAAACGATGGAAGAGCTCCACAAACGGCTTGAAAACGCCTTTTACGAGATTGAAGACATAGCTGAATCGGCGGGGGACTACCGCGACAGGGTCGATTATTCCCCGGAAAAACTGGAGCAGCTGGAAAACAGGCTGGCCTGTATCCGCGGTTTGGAAAAAAAATACGGTGATACAATCGAGGATGTATTACTATACCTCGAAAACAGCCGCGCCGAGCTGCTGAAAATGGAGAACTGGGAAGGCGAAAAGGAACAATTGTCGGGAAGGATAAAGCAGCTGGAGCGGGAAATTTTCGAAAGGGCGTCGAAGCTTTCCGAAAAGAGAAAGAAAGCCGCAAAGGAGCTGGAGGAAAAAATTGAAATTAGCCTCCGCCACCTGGGAATGCCGGATGCCGAGTTTTCCGTCCGCCTCGACCGGAAACTATCGGAAAGCGGAAAACCGGCCTGCGGCCCCTACGGCTTTGACAGAATCGAATTTCTTATATCACCAAACAAAGGGGAAACGGAGAAACCGATCCGGCAGATTGCTTCGGGCGGGGAGATTTCGAGAATTATGCTTGCAATTAAGACCGTTCTTTCCGAGACGGACACCGTCAATACCCTTATTTTTGATGAAATCGACGCGGGGATCGGAGGCGAAGTAGCACTGCAGGTGGGAGAACACCTGCATCAGGTGTCCCGGCATAAGCAGGTTTTATGCATTACCCATCTTGCGTCGATAGCGGTTCGTGCCGATAATCATATCAAGGTTGAAAAGGTGCTTGCCGACGACCGAAGGGTAACCACTATCCACAGTTTACGGGGAGAGCAGCGGATTAAAGAAATTGCCCGTATGCTGTCCGGTGATACAAACAGGGACGCGTCGTTAAGCCACGCGAAAGATATGCTCGCGGAATATCAGCAGCTATAGCCTGTCCGGTAAGGAGTAGCACATGGGAAAGTTAAGTGCTGAAGCTAAAAAGAAATACTTCGAAAAAATAAAGGAATACAAAAGCATTATCGAAGATATGCAGCGAAAAGAGAAAAGCGTCTCCGCTACAATCAGTGCCGACGAAAACGGGGCAGAGTTTAAGAAACTGATGCTTTCCGATGAAGTCCTGAACCGGACTTCCTTTTACATCTTGATGAACAGTTTGTCGGTCAGTCTTTTAGGGGTAAAAAACGAGGCCTTTTTAAACGACGCGCGGAAGGACCTGTATAAGAGCATTATCTATCTCGAAGAGACGGTAACGAGCTACATCGATGTTCCCTATTCCGATTATGAAGAGAATGTGGAGAAAATAGAATCATTTGACGATGAAAAACGGTACAAATTGGCCCAGAAACTGGGATTCAGCATTCACACGGTGAAGGACGGTTTCGGCGCGAATACGAAGTGGAAATGGTCCTTTGTTGAACTGGAGGCCCGGCTTGCTACCGTGACAAAAAACCTGCTGAATTTAAAAACCTTTGTTGCCGGGCTGGACCCCCGGGTACCCGGCTACGAGACCAGGCTTGCCCATCTCGACCTTACCAAAAAGCTCCTGCATCAGGCGGCGGACAGGTACCGGGAAAAATACGAGTTATCGACACTGCGGATAGATGATTTTCAGCTGGCCATTAACTATCTGTCGGCCCTGCGGCGGCTGCATATTCTCTTAGGCGAACCGGAAGAAAGCGAACAGATCAAGAAAAAAATCGATGTTTGGAAGGCAAAGCTGGAAGCGGACGCCCGGAAAAGCGATAAAAAGAAAAGCAGCTCCCCGTAAACTCCTTCAGTCCGCGAGGTCGTGCAGGCTGTCGTAGGGAAGCAAATCTTTCATTGCAGCTATCGTAACCTCGCCGGATGTTCCGGCAAATATAACGGGAAAATCCTCCGGCACGAATTCACTTATCACTTGTCTGCATGCCCCGCAGGGAGGGATGGGGTCTGTACTGTCCGGGCTGTACACGGCGAGGGCGGTAAAATCTCCTCGGCCGGCGGCAAGGGCGGCAAAAAGGGCCGTCCGTTCCGCGCAGTTCGTCAGTCCGAAGGAGCGGTTTTCAATGTTTGCCCCGGTGATAATTTCTCCGTTCCCGCACGCTAAGGCCGCCCCGACCCTGAACTTCGAGTAGGGAGAGTACGAATAGCGCGCCGCCTGTTTTGCCCGGTCGATGAGTGGCTGATAATCCCGCATGTGGCCTCCTTTTCGTTGACAGTATGCAAGTGATTATTATAGGATGCAAACGGACCGGACGGCAATACCATCAATTGTATCGGGGAAGTACCATGAAAAGACGGGGGCTCATATTTATCATTTCTCTCGCCTGCGCCCTTGGGGTCCTGGCATTCTTTCCGAAAAAAACAGACAGACAGTACTATTTCACCGACGGCTGGCGCGAGGAAATCCCCGGACAGTTTGTATTCGCCGGGAAACCGGCGGGAGATGCCGCTGTTTTTTCCTTTACCGGAGGCGGGATGTTTGGATACTGCACCGAAGAGGGTGGGATTATCTACAGTGAACCCGTCGTGTACGGTGTAACCGGGTCTTCCGAATATTTTATCAATTATTCTTCAGTTTCCGAAACACTTCTTGTAAAAAATTCCGTCGGGGAAATTGTAAGCACTATTTCCACCGTCGGATATCCTCTTATTCGAAACGGACGGCTGTTTATCATCGATGTTGATCGATGCGGGATCGCGGAGTGGGATTTTACGGGAAGGAAGCTATGGGGAAAAAGGTATTCCTCGATTATTACCTGTTTCGATTGTGATGAACAAGGTGCTGTTGTGGGTTTGATAAACGGTAATATTTTTCTCTACAATACATCGGGGGAATATATTTACCGGGATGAGTTTACCGGGAGCAGAGTACGCGCCGTATACGGAACGGCCCTCAGTCCCGGCGGAGCATATTTCGCGGTCATAGAAGGTATCGGTCCGCAGAAACTTGTCCTGTTTCAGCGGCGGGAAGAGGGGTATGTTCCCGTTTTTTCAAAAGAACTCGAGAATGCAATTCGGCGGGAACTCTTTATGCAGTTTTCCGATTCCGCGTCATATCTGTTTTACGAACAGGAGGAGGCGCTGTACCGTCTGGCAGTTAATCGGAAAAAACCAGAGAAGCAGTTCCCCCTTACCGGCCGGCCGATACAAATCGCTTTCTCCCGGCCCTATGGAATACAGTATATCCACAGCGAAAACCGGGAGGAGGCGGTTATTGACGTTTACAATGAAGGCGGAATGCGTGTAAATAGGATTTTTGTGGACCCCGGTTCCACCGCTGCCTTCCATGATACCTCCATTTTTTTCCAGCGTGACGGTTTCATGCATCAGCTGTATATAGGAGAATATGACGGTGAAAATTTGTAAGCCGGTTGTGCTTCTGTTTTTCTGTTCCACCCTCCTGTCCGCTGTCGATTGGCCGGTCCGGAATAAAGAAATTGTAACTACTTTCGGCAGCAATACCGGCGGCCGATTTTCCATCGGATTGTCGATATCAGGAGAAAACAAGACGGTACACGCGGTGGAGGAGGGGGAAATTATTTTTACAACGGACAGCGGTGGTTCACAGCGGCTTTTGCCTTCCGGAATCGGTAATTTTGCCGTGGTACAGCACCAGGGCGGGCTCATGAGCGTCTACACCCACCTCAAGGACGGGTCTGTCATGTCCGGCCCCTACAGCGTTCGGGAGGGGGCGGTAATCGGTGAAACGGGCGATTCGGGATGGACCTACGGCAGACAGCTGGGGTTCGCCGTAATGGATTCGGAGTTCAATCAGTTTGTAAATCCGCTCCTGTTCCTGCCGTCGATCATCGATACGGTCAAACCGGTAATCGGCGAACCGCGGTTTCGGCACGGGGACACCGAAATCCCCCTGCTCGAAGGGGATGTTGTACAGGCCGGCCGGTATGATCTGATAGCCGACATCTACGATGCAAGCGGATATACCGGCGGTCTGAACCCTATGGCGCCGTTCTCCGTTATCCTGTACATTAACGGTTCGGAAACAATCCGCTACACTTTTGAAGCGCTGCGGGAGACGGATGGAAAAATAGTTTTGCACAAATCGGAGGGAAAAAGCTTTCAGCAAGTATATTTCGGTGAACGGGGAATAAATCTTGGAAAGTACGATGTTAGTCCCGGGAACATGAGTATAGAAATAATCGCGGCCGATTACGCCGGAAACGAAACGGGAATCATCAGAAACATCATAATTGCCGGGCGGGATTGATGAAAACGTATTCGAGCAGACCTTCGGTCCATGAGCAAACGGTGCCCGTCGACTGTAATTTCTGCGGCGGCAGGGACCTGGTTTTTCATTATCATACCGACGGCGTAGACTACAGCCGCTGTAAACGCTGCGGACTCATTTTTCAAAATCCGATGCCGTCGGAAGATGACCTTAGGAAGCGCTACGATTCAAAGTATTATGACTATGAAATAGAAAACGAAAAGAAGTTTTTCGGACTCATGAAGCTGGCCCTCGGTGATGTCCGGTTCTTTGAATTGACGGAAGCGCTGCCCCCCGGGAAACAATTTTTGGACATCGGCTGTGCTACGGGGATGCTTCTGGAATATCTAACGGAAACAGGCGGCTGGGAAGCCCGGGGTGTGGAAGTATGTGAAGCGGCGGTCCGGTACGGCCGGGAAAAGCGGGGCCTGCGGATTTTTCACGGCACCCTCGCTGAAGCGTCATTCCCCGCTGCTTCGTTTGATGTTGTACATGCCTCCCACGTAATTGAACATGTTACCGATCCGTCGGCGTTTTTCCATGAAATTTACCGGATTGTGAAGCCGGGAGGCCGTTTTGTCGTTACCACGCCGAACGCTTCCGGACTGCAGTCACGCTTGTTCGGCAATACATGGAGGTCCGCGATAGCAGACCATATGTATCTATTTACAAAAAAAACACTTGCCGGGTATCTGTCGTTAGCGGGTTTTACCGTTTTCCGGAAAAAGACATGGGGGGGAATTGCAAAGGGGCTCGCGGGCCCGGGGGTGAAAAAAATGATCGATACCTTCGCGAAAATTTCCGGCTGCGGGGATGTCATGGTTTTTCTCGGGGAAAAGAAGGCGGGGAGATGAAGCGGCAAGGCAGTTTTTCCGTATTCGTTCTCGCGGTATTGTGCTGTGTTTGTTTTCCTGCCGTCCTGCCCGCGGCGGAGTACTATCTTCAGGCGCACGATTACTATCTCAATATACCGGCTTCCTGGTCCGTATACTCCGCCGACAGCGAGGATTACCTCGTGTTTCAGGATGAGCGGGGGAAGGCCTTCTTTCAGGTACAGACGCTGCACCACCTCATGCCGGGGAGGGACCCCGCCGCTGTCTGCCGGGAAGTGCTCGCGGAGCTGCGCGGTGAAATCGAAACAGCCCCTTTTGTATACAACGGCAGAAACGCGGCCTACGGAACCGTCCGTTTCAGCACCGGGGGTGCCGCTGCCGCGGGCTTTGCCGTCTGTATCGATTTAGGAGAGAAATACGTACTGCTTTTTGCCTATACCGGGGAAGAGCTCCTGGAACAGTACATGCCGCTTCTTCTCTCCTGTCTCGACGGATTTTCTTTCTCCCGGAAGGCGCTTCTGCTGCCGGGCCCGGTAAGCCAATTCTTTTATCCCTTTCCGGGGGAAAACAAAAAGACCTTCCGTATCCGGTTCCAGGGGGAAGAGCTGCCGCTCTCCGTAGACCCGGGGGAGGTGGACGCTTCGCAGGTAATGATCGAGCGGGAGGCGCGCATCCTCGCCGATTTGCCGAAACTCGACATTGCCGCCTGGGAGCGGTATTACCGGATGATTTACCGGGATTCCTTTTCGAGGGTCCTTCCCGCCGCCGGGAAGATCGAAGAGGCGCTGGCCGGTAAGGACCGTCATACCGCGGCCTCTGAACTGCTGACCTGGCTGCAGGGTTTTTCTTATCTCCGCACCGGAACGGTGTCCGACCTCCAGTCCCCGCTCCAGTCCCTTGTATCGGGCACCGGCGACTGTGATTCTTTAGGCATGCTCTACTGTATGATCTTAGATGCCGCCGGTATCGACGCGATTCTGATGGTTTCTACCGAATATGCCCACAGTATTGTCGGGGTGGATGTCCCGGGAGACGGCGCCCGGTTCCAGTACGAAGGGACCGGGTATCTGGCCGCGGAATTGACCGACAGCGTCGATATCGGACGTATCGACAGGACGATGGCGGACCCCGCGAAGTGGGTCCCGGTTTCCTTTTCCCCGAAGAAGTAGCGGATGAAAGTCGGATTATTTTATTTTTCAGGCACAGGACTGACCTCCGAACTGGCGAAAAGGATTGCAGCGATACTGCACCGGAAGTGTGCCGGCTGCAGCGGCTGTGTCAACCTATGTCCGGCGGACGCGATTTATACGGCCCTGAATTACGGCCGACAGCCCTTTACCGGGATGAAAGACAACATTTATTGATTTTCGTATGTCTGGGTTTCGTCGTGCTTGTATTCGAGGGTAACTCCGGCCTGCCAAAACAGTTCTTCCGATTCCGCCCCGGCGTGATATTTCCGTTCGCATACAACCCGGAGGATCCCGCAGTTGATGATAAGCATGGCGCAGGTACGGCAGGGGGTCATCCGGCAGTAGAGGGTAGCGCCTTCAATAGGTATGCCGTGACGGGCGGCCTGACAGACGGCGTTCTGTTCCGCGTGTACGGTACGGACACAGTGCTGTGTAACGGAGCCGTCCTCATGCACCACTTTTTTAAACTGATGGCCCGCGTCATCACAGTGGGGCAGCCCCGCCGGGGCGCCGACGTATCCGGTTGCTAAAATACGTTTGTCCTTTGCAATAACACATCCGCTTCTGCCGCGGTCACACGTGGCCCGTTTCGATATGGCATCGGCCACTTCCATAAAGTAATCGTCCCACGACGGTCGTTCATACAATTCGTCCGGCATTCTGTAACCCCTTACGATGGTAGGGTACATCATAGCATAAAACCGGATGGATGTGAAACGCTATTTGACGCCGAATTTGTTACCGGGTATAATGCCCGGTATGGTTAGTTTTCATTTTGCAAAGAGCCCCGTGCTGATGTTCGGCGCGGGCAAGATAGGGGACATTCCGGGTATTATCGCGGGACGGGGCCGCGGCGGCGTTGTATGCATTACCGGAGGACACTCGTTTCGGGAAACGGACCGGTGGGGGGCGCTGCGGGACGGCCTTTCCGCGGCCGGTATAGAACTGCGTGATTATTCCGTCGGGGGTGAACCGTCGCCCGAAACGGTTGATGCCATCGCGGCGGAATGCCGGGAACGTCCTCCCGGCTGTGTTTTGTCAATCGGCGGGGGGAGTGTTATCGATACGGGAAAAGCGGTTTCCGCGATGATTCCCGCCGGCGGAAGTGTTGAACGGTACCTCGAAGGGGTCGGGACAGAAAAGCCGCCGGGGGAGAAGGTGTTTTTTATTGCCGTACCGACCACATCGGGTACCGGTTCGGAAGCGACAAAGAATGCCGTTATCAGCCGGCCGGGCGCGGAGGGCTTCAAAAAGTCTCTCCGGCACGATAATTATGTTCCCGATATAGCGGTCATCGATCCGGAGCTGACGCTTTCGTGCCCGCCGGATATTACCGCCGCCTCCGGCCTCGATGCGGTGACCCAGCTGCTGGAGGGGTTTGTTTCAACCAATGCCTCCCCCCTTACCGACGCGGCGGCGGGAAGCGGACTGCTGGCGGCGGGAGGCTCCTTTACCAGGGCCGTCGAACAGGGAGACAACGACCTCGATGCCCGGGCCCACATGGCCTACGCGGCGTGTATGTCCGGGATCGTCCTTGCCAATGCCGGCCTGGGCGTTGTGCACGGGATTGCCGGATATCTCGGCGGAAGGTTCCCCGCCCCCCACGGTGCCGCGTGCGGTACCCTGCTGCCGAAAGCAACGGACCTCATTATCGAGAGACTCTTCGATTTGGAGGAGGAAAACAATATTTCGCTTTTAAAGTACGCGGAAGCCGGAAAATATCTCACCGGCAGAGACTTCGGCAGCGTGGAAGACAACTGCCGGCAGCTTATCGATCAGCTCTACGTATGGACTGAAAAATATGAAATTCCCCGCTTAGGAACGTACGGAATTACCGAGGAAGACTGCAGAGAGACAGCGAAAGCGGCGGGGAGGAAAAATACCCCCGTTACCCTGTCGGAAGAGGACTGTTTTCAAATTTGCGAACACCGCCTCTAACAGCGGCGGCGTTTATTCGTGTTCGAGCCGGATCGTGTAGGTCGGGCTGTTGCAGATTGCATCGGGTCCGAAATACTGAATAGCTCCGGGGTAGAGGTACGATGTTTTATAGGTCCATCCTTCACGGTGCCGCGCGAAGGTTTTAAAGGGTTTGTCTTCGAGTTTCACCAGCGCCTTTTTAATTACCGGCTTCATTTTTCCGTGACGCTGTTCAAGGTTCATCATCATGGTGATGGGGATCCCCCCCGCCTTCCATTCCGCGACGGATTTTGAAAGATTGGAAATGCAGGACATATAGCCCGAAAGGCGGAAGGTAATGAGCAGGGAAGCGTTGTAGCCGAGGGCGTAACAGTAGTTGGCGTCGAAATTGGACGGAAACGCGCAGCGGCCTTCATACCCGAAAAAATGACTCTGGGTTACGAATTTGCCGTTAAACGTGCCGGAGTTTTTCATTTCATTCAGTTTGTCCCCCACAATCTCGATAAGAAGCTTTTCGGTTTCGATTCTGGAGACCTGTACGTTGCCGTGGGGGTCCCGGTCCATCAGCAGCTGCCGCTGGATCGAATAGGGCAGACTCGAAAATACATAGGACGAGTCCCTGGAAAGGTTTTTGTTTACCCATTCCGACTGGTCTTCAAAGGTGTGCAGGGTGGCGAAATGTTTTTCATGTTCCGCTAAAAGATTGTTTAATTCTCCGATTAATTTCCCGACTTCCGGAATAAACTCGATCAGTCCCTCGGGAACAAGGACAATACCGAAGTTTTCCCCGTTGTCGGAACGCTTTACAACCGCGTCGACAATGTCGTCGGTTATTTCATCCAGCGTCATCTGCCGGTCTTCAACTTCCTCCGAAATAATGGTGACATTCGGCTGGGTTTGCAGGGCGCACTCTAAGGCGATGTGGGAGGCGGAACGTCCCATCAGCTTGATAAAATGCCAGTACTTTTTCGCGCTGTTTGCATCTCTGCAGATATTGCCGATAAGCTCGGAGTATGTTTTTGTCGCCGTGTCGAAGCCGAAGGATGTCTCAACGTACTCGTTTTTCAAGTCCCCGTCGATTGTTTTCGGCACACCGATAACACGTACACCGGCATCGTTTTTCTCGAAATATTCGGCTAAAATGGCGGCGTTTGTGTTTGAATCGTCCCCGCCGATAATAACTAACGCGCTGATGTCCCGCTTTTTGCAGACTTCGAGGCAGGCGGCAAACTGGTCTTCCGTTTCGATTTTTGTCCGTCCCGACCCGATAATGTCGAAGCCGCCGGTGTTTCTGAACTGATCGATATACTGCCGGGTAAGTTCAATTGCCTTGTCTTCCAGTATCCCCGCGGGACCTTTTAGAAAACCGATCAATTTTGAATCGGAATTGATCTGCTTCAGCCCGTCGAAAATTCCCGCTAATACATTGTGCCCCCCCGGGGCCTGCCCCCCGGAAAGGACCACGCCGACGTTTCGGGCCTTCGTATCGGCACTGTTCGTTCCATCCGTAAAGGTAACCACCGGTTTACCGTAGGTTTTTTCGAACATCTGCTTCATTTGGCCCTGGTCCGCGACCGATTCGGTGGCTTCACCGAAATCGGGGGAAATCGAGTCGAATTTTTTGCTTAAAATCCCGGGCATTTGGGGTATGTATTTATATCGTTCTTCTTGCAGTGGAGAAAGCTCGCGCATAAAAAGCTCCTTATTTAGCTGGTGCCGTTTCGTATTTATATGACGGCCCGCCGCCGCCTGTCAAGATTACTGCTCTAAAACCAGGCCGCGCAGACGTTCCGCCGCCTGTTCCGGAGTAATGTCCCGCTGGGGCATGCCGAGCATTTCGTAGCCCACCATGAATTTTTTTACCGTTGCCGACCGGAGGAGGGGGGGATAATAATGGAAGTGCAGGTGCCACGGGTCGTGTTTTTTTCCGTCCGTCGGCCGCTGATGTATGCCCATGGAATAGGGCAGTTCGGTATCAAAAAGACCGTCGTAGATAATGCCGAGGCGGCGTATCAATACCGCCAGGTCTTCCCCCTCGGATGGTGTCAGCTCATCTAAGGAGGACATATGCCGTTTCGGAAGCACCATCATTTCATAGGGCCACACCGCCCAAAACGGGACAAGCCCCAGGAAGGAGCTGTTTTCCAAAACGGTACGCGTTTTACGTTCCGTCTCCCCGCGAATATAGTCGCAGAGCAGACAGGAGCCGTGGCCGGCATGGTATGCCGACTGTTTTTCTGTTTCCAGGGCGGGGATGTAGGGAATGTGCTCGTTTGCCCAAATTTGGCCGTGGGGATGCGGGTTCGAGCAGCCCATGAGCCGGCCCTTGTTTTCGAAAATTTGGACATACGAGATAAAGGGTTCTCCGCCGATGTTCACGTATTCCTCCGTCCATGCCGCCACCACCCTGCCGATCTGTTCCGGCGACATCCGGGAAAGGGAGAGATCGTGGCGGGGGGAGAAGCAGATTACCCTGCAGATTCCCCGTTCACTGTATGCCTGAAAGACGATGTCCCGGTGCAGTTCCGTTTTCGGAATGTCCGGTAAAAGGGAGGGGAAATCGTTGGTGAAAACAAAGGTGTTCGTATACTCGGGGTTTGTTTCTCCTCCGGCCCTGCTGTTTCCGGGACAGAGATAGCATTCCGGATCGTACTCCTGCCGCTGTTCCGGCTGCGGTTTTTCCTGTTTTCCCTGCCAGGGCCGCTTTGTCCGGTGGGGAGAAACAAGGACCGATTCTCCCGTCAGCGGATTGTACCGTGTATGGGGATTGTTCTGCAGATTCATTGTTCCCGTTGCCTCCGGTGTAACTCTAAATACGAGCAAGCCTGCTGTCAAGCTGTTGACACAAGGGGGTGATAACGCTAGATTTATTTCATGGGCGTATATCCACTGCGTAACACGATACAG
>CAYTSI010000001.1:0-86461 GCA_964440465.1 uncultured Spirochaetales bacterium | reverse complement strand
GTGATAACGCTAGATTTATTTCATGGGCGTATATCCACTGCGTAACACGATACAGCATTACGACTGGGGAGACAAATGGTGGATCCCTTCCCTCTTAGGAATTCCGAACCCCGGAGGGGAACCAATGGCGGAGCTGTGGATGGGGGCCCATCCGTCGGCGCCTTCGAAGGTTGCCTTGACCGACGGAGAAATGCCCCTTCCCGAACTAATTGAAAAAGACCCGAAGGGTATTCTCGGTGAAAAAACAGCGCGCGGGTTCGGGAACAAGCTCCCGTTCCTGTTCAAGGTGCTGGCCGCCGGAAGGCCCTTATCCATTCAGGCCCATCCGAATAAGAAACAGGCGGAAGAAGGGTATCGGCGTGAAAACAAACAGGGAATTCCCTTAGACGCGTACGACAGGAATTACAAGGACGATAACCACAAGCCGGAACTGATAACGGCGGTCACCGATTTTTACGCCATGCGCGGTTTCAGGCCGCCCGCGGACATTGCCCGTGAGTTTACCGAACTGCTTTCCGGCCGCGAACACCCTTTCCACCTTCCGAAAGCAGGAGTAACGGGAAAGGCGGAGAAAAAAGAACTGCGGGAGTTTTTCACGTCGGTTTTGTCCGCTCGAAAAGAGGATTTGAAACGGATAATTTCCCGCCTTATCGCCGAAATCGAAAGACAGGGGAAAGGCGGTGATCTTCATTATTCCTGGATACAAAAACTGAACAGCATGTATCCCGGAGACCCGGGTGTTCTCTGTCCGTTGTTTCTCAATGTGCTCTGTCTGCGGCCCGGGGAGGGGATGTTTCTTCCCGCCGGAGAACTGCACGCGTACATGCACGGTTTAGGGATCGAACTGATGGCTAACTCCGATAATGTGCTCCGGGGCGGCTGTACGTCAAAACACATAGCAAAGGAGGAGCTGATGAAGGTCCTCCGCTTTGAAAGCGGCGTACCGGAAATACTCAGGCCCGAGGCGGACAGCCGGGGGGAAGCGGTGTATCCCGCGGATGCCCGGGAATTTCAGCTGTCGGTTATCCGGGTTTCCGCCGGCCGGGGGTACGACGCCGGGGAAAGCGGCAGGGCGCTCATCCTTCTGTGTACCGAAGGAAGCGGTATTGTACGGTGCCGCCGGGGTAAATCCCGGCCGCTGCGCCGGGGAGAGTCCGTTATTGTTACCGCCGACACCGGATTGTACAGTATCGACGGAAACGGTACGTTTTACAAAGCGGCGGCGGGATGAAGATATTTGTAGACGCGGATTCCTGTCCCCGGGAAATTAGGAGGATTATCATGAAGGCGGGAGCGGGCTGTTCCGTTCCGGCGCTGTTTGTGGCGAACACCAAATTGCCGGATGTTGAACAACCCGCGCGCTGTGTTTTGGTGGAGGCGGGAGAGGATGCGGCCGACGAATATATCATGGACAACGCGGAAAGCGCCGATCTAGTCATTACCCGGGACATTCCCCTTGCCGCCGAACTGGCAAAGCGGGGAATAACGGTCATCAACGACAGGGGGGACCGTTTCTCAGGCGACAGCGTCGGCGAACGTCTTTCCCTGCGGAACCACATGAAAATGCTTAGGGAATACGGAATGGCCCCGGGAGTAGGGGGAAAACAGTACGGCCCCCGGGAAAAGAAGCGGTTTGCCGATACTTTTAACCGCGAATTGACCCGTTTGCGAAAGAAAAAACAAGCAATTCCTTGAATTTTCACGCGGGAGGTGTAATATTTTGTTATGATGAAAAAACGAAGTCTTTTTTTGCTGATACTGCTGACGATAGTTCTGCTCGGTTCCTGTTCGATTCAGAAAATGGCGGTGGGCGCGGTTGCCGACGCCCTCGGAGGCGGAACAACCGGCGGTACCTCCTTAACCGGGGACAACGATCCGGAGCTTGTAGGAGACGCCCTTCCCTTTGCCCTGAAATTGTACGAAATTTTGTTGGAACAGACCCCGGAGCATACGGGGCTTCTCCTTACAACGGGAATGGGCTACGTAATGTATGCCAACGCCTTTGTCCAGTCCCCCGCGGACATGATGCCGGAGTGGGAGTTCAAGGTCCAGTCGGAACAGTACGCCAGGGCGAAAAACCTCTACCTTCGGGGGCGAAATTATATTTTTGACGCCATGGAGCTGAAATATCCCGGTTTTCGGCAGGCAATTAAGGACAAGGCGCTGGCTGATTTTCTTCAGCAGGTGGAAGCCGAAGATATCGATTATCTGTACTGGGGTTCCGCCGGATGGTTCGCGGCAATTGCCATCAATGTATTCGATTTGGAGCTGACTATTGAAATTCCGATGGCAAAAGCGATGATGGACAGGGCCTATGAACTCGATCCCGATTACGGGGACGGGACAATAGACGATTTTTACATTCTCTATTACGCTTCGGTTACACCGGACATGGGAGGCAGTATTGACAAGGCCTTGTATCATTTCGAAGAAGCGGTGAGGAAATCGGAGGGAATGAACGCGGGGCCCTATCTCTCCCTTGCAACGAGCGTCTATATGCAGCAGCAGGATGCAGCGGCCTTTGTCCGGACACTCGAGCAGGCACTGGCAATCGATGTCGACGAGAAACCGGAAATACGGCTGTTAAATGTTATTATGCAGGACAAGGCCGAATGGTATTTGAAGCATTTGGAAAATTTTTTCTTACTTGACGCGGAGGAGGATGCGGAATGACTCGAGGGAAACGAAGGAGATTTTTACTTTTCACAGTGTGCGTCGGACTAGTTTTTACAGCCGTATCTGCAAATGTATCGGCACGGCCGGTCCTCCTGAAAGTCGGCAGCGTTACTCCGAAAGGGTCTCCCTGGGACAACGCGCTGCGGCAGCTGGCGGCGGACTGGAATGAAATAACAGACGGACAGGTTCAGATGCGGATTTTTTCCGGGGGTGTTGCCGGTGAAGAGGCCGATGTTATCCGCAAAATGCGGTTTAACTCGCTGCAGGGGGCGGTCCTTACCACCTACGGTTTGAATCAGATCTACCAGGACACGTTTGCCTTAAGCCTTCCCTTCCTCATGGCCTCGGATGACGAGTTTGATTATGTCTTTACTCATCTTGAAGACTATTTACGGAAAAATATCGAATCTCAGGGGTTTAAAGTCATTACATGGACGAGTGTCGGATGGGTATATATATTTGCCAAGGAAAAAGTTGCTTCGCCGTCGGACCTGCGTCAGCTAAAACTTGCCACCACCGACAGTGACAAGGCCCTCGCCCAGGCCCTGAAGGCAAGCAATTTTAACGCCATTCCCATCGGCTTAAACGAAGTGCTTACCGGACTGAACAGCGGGATGATCGATGCCTGCTACACCGTAAAAATGGGCGCGGCGGCCTATCAGTGGTTCGGGATTGCCAACCATATGACGGACCTTCCCATGGCCCCGGTGATGGCCGCGATTGTGGTTTCAGACCGGGCCTGGAGGAGTGTCCCCGACCGATACAAGGACGAGATGCTGGAAGCCGCGGATGATGTCGCCCGTACCCTTGCAACGGAAACGGCTAAACTCGAGAAGGAAGCCATGGAAATTATGCTCGAAAACGGGCTGATTGTGCACGATGTTCCTCCCGAAACGGAAGAACAGTGGAGGACTGAATTCGAAAAAGCGGTGGATATGATTACGGGGCAAACCTTCTCGGAAGATGTCTACAGCCGGATCAGGAAGCACATTGACGATTACCGCGGCCGCTATGGAAAAAACTAAGAGTACTGTACGCTTCCGCCGGATAGAAAATGTTTTTTCCTATATAGTTCTCGGGCTCCTCTCGCTGCTTCCGGTCCTGGAAGTTATCGTCAGGAAAATTTTCCGGACAGGCATTCCCGGCTCGAACGACTACATTATTCATCTTGTACTGTGGATTACCTTTTTAGGCGGAATGATTACCTCCCGGGAAAAGCGGCATCTGGCCCTTTCCGTGGGGATTGAATCAGTTCCCGAAAAGTTCCGCGGCAGAATTGAAATTTTCAATGCCTTCATCGGCAGCTCCCTTACAACGGCCTTTGCCTGGAGCGCCCTCTCGTTCGTAATCCTCGGGTTCGACGGCTCCATGCGCGTGGGGTTTATTCCCGTTCAGATCGTCGCGGCCATTATGCCCGTCGGGTACGCTGTCATGGCAGGCAGGTTTATTAAAAATGTTCCGAAGGAAGGAGGCGGGAAACTGGCCGCCGGGTTTGGGATCCTCGTCGGGACGTTCTTTGCAATAGGTCCGATAACAAATTTACTGTACATGTTTATTTTTAATATGCCCGTGTTTGTCGATTCGCTGCAGTTTTTCTATTTCGACGTCATGCGGATCATCGGTATCCCCGTTATTATTCTCCTTATCGCGGCAACATTCAGCGGAACGCCCCTGTTCGTAGTCCTCGGCGGTATAGCCTTTATACTCTTTGCCAGGATCAATGCTCCGTTAGAGATTATCGCGAACGAAGGGTATACCATGCTTACCGGGAAAACGCTTCCCGCGATTCCACTGTTTACGATAACCGGATTTTTCCTCTCCGAGAGTAACGCCGGGAAACGGTTTGTCAATCTGTTTCAGTCTTTTTTCGGATGGCTCCCCGGCGGGCTTGCCATTATGGCGGTCCTGGTAAGCACCTTTTTTACCACCTTTACCGGCGCCTCGGGTGTTACGATCCTTGCCTTAGGGGCCCTGTTGTTTTACGTATTGGTAAAAAGCGGCAAGTACAAGGAAAGCTTCAGCCGCGGGCTGCTCACTTCATCGGGCAGTATCGGGATCCTCTTTCCGCCGAGTCTGCCGATTATCATCTACGGCGTTTCCGCCCAGATCAACATCAAGCATATGTTTTTAGGCGGGCTTATTCCAGGAATTTTAATGGTGCTTATCCTAAGTATAATCGGAATAATTGCCGCGAAACGGTCAAAGGTAGATACGATGCCATTCAACAGACGCCAAGCGTTTTCGGCATTACGAGAGTCTGTTTGGGAAATTCTTTTGCCCGTTATTATTCTCGCGGCCTATTTCGGGGGAATTACCACGCTGGTAGAAACGGGAGCTATCGCGGTAGTATACGCGTTCATCGTCGAGGTATTGATAAAGCGGGACCTCCGGTTAAAGGACATTCCCGTTCTTCTAAAAAAATGTGTTCCAATCATCGGCGGGGTCCTTATAATTCTAGCGGCGTCGAAAGCCCTCTCCTATTTTTTAATCGACGCGCAAATTCCGGTACGGTTGACCGATTGGGTCCAAATCAACATCCATTCAAAATACATTTTTCTTATTTTGCTCAATATCGCTTTGCTTATTACAGGAATGTTTATGGATATTTTTTCCGCGATTATGGTTGTCGTCCCGCTGATTATTCCCCTCGGCAACCTCTTCGGTATCCATCCGGTCCATTTAGGAGCGATTTTTCTCGTTAATCTCGAACTCGGATATTTAACACCCCCGGTAGGATTGAATCTTTTTCTTGCATCCTACCGGTTTGAGAAACCTCTCGCTGAAGTATCAAGGAATGTACTGCCCTTTTTCGCGGTCAGGCTCGCGGTCCTGCTGCTCGTAACCTATCTTCCTTTTCTCTCCATCGGACTGCTGCCGCGGTAAGGCGGCAGTACCGCCTTCCGGTACGGCCGCGGGTATTAAAACTCCGCGAGGCGGACGGCACGGGGAAAGGGGATAACGTCGCGGATGTTTTGCATGCCGGTAACGTACTGGACGAGGCGTTCGAAACCTAATCCGAAGCCCGAGTGGGGGACCGTCCCGTATTTCCGCAGTTCGAGGTACCACCAGTAATCTTTCTCGGGGAGGCTGTTTTCCTTAATTTTCCGGCGGAGCGTTTCCAGGTCCGATTCACGCTCGCTCCCGCCGATTATCTCTCCGAGGCGCGGGACGAGAACATCCATTGCCCGGACTGTCTTCCCGTCTTCGTTCAGTTTCATGTAAAAGGCCTTTATCTCTTTCGGATAGTCGGTAACGATAACGGGGCCGTTGTACACCTCTTCGGTAAGATATTTTTCATGCTCCGACTGCAGGTCCGCTCCCCAGGCAACGGGGAACTCGAAATCGGCCGCCGCCTTTTCCAGATGTCCGACAGCTTCGGTGTAGGTAATTCGGGCGAATTCTTTGGAAATAACCGATTCGATGGTTTCAACAATTCCCTTCTGTACAAATTTATTAAACAGGTCCATGTCCTCTCCGGCGTTTTTCAGGAGGTCCGAGAGGATGTACTTGATGAAATTTTCGGCAACGTCCATGTTGCAGGAGATGTCGCAGAATGCCATTTCCGGTTCTATCATCCAGAATTCGGCAAGATGCCGGGAGGTGTTTGAGTTTTCGGCCCGGAAGGTCGGGCCGAAGGTGTAGACCCTGCTTAAGGCGGCGGCGAATATTTCCGCCTCCAGCTGGCCGCTGACGGTCAGATACGCCGCTTTTCCGAAGAAGTCCCGGCCGTAGTCGATGCCCGATTCTCCGGCGGGGAGGTCCCGGAGCGGAAGCGTGGTTACCTGAAACATTTCCCCCGCGCCTTCACAGTCACTGGTGGTAATAATCGGTGTGTGGACGTAAACAAAACCGTTCTCTTGAAAAAAATGGTGTACCGCCATACTTAAAACGTTCCGTACCCGGGCAATTGCCCCGAAGGTGTTGGTCCTCGGCCGCAGATGGGCAATTTCACGTAAAAATTCAAAGGAATGACGCTTTTTCTGCAGCGGGTAGCTTTCCGGAGGGGCCGGGCCGATGACGGAGATTGAGCCGATCAGCAGTTCCACCGCCTGGTTTTTTCCCGGCGATTCCTGCAGGGTCCCCGAAACACTCACGCTCGTTCCTGTCGTAATTTCTTCGATTACACTGCCGCCGACGATGCCGGTCTCCTTGTCATATATCATCTGCAGGTTTTTCAGACAGGAGCCGTCGTTTAGCTCGAGAAAACAAACGTTTTTTGAGTCCCGCTTCGTCCTGACCCAGCCGTTTACCGTAATTTCCGTTCCGCTTTTACATTCTTCAAGTATTTCACGTATCCGTTTCATAGCATTGTAGTATCACAGTTATTGATGGAAGTCAAACCGATGTGCTATCCTTTCGTACATGGCAGTATGGGTGGATTCCGAAATCGGCAGTCTAAAAAAAGTTATCGTGCATTCTCCGGGCAGTGAAATCGAAGTCATGACGCCGGAGGCGGCGGAACAGGTGCTGTATAACGACATTATCCCGCTGCAGGTTGTTGCCCGGGAACACCGTGAGCTGACCGGTTTCCTGAAAACCGTATGTGACGTGTATCAAATCCGGGACCTCCTCCGCGGCATTATGGAGGACCCCGCGGTACGCCGGGAGATAGAAAACTCCCTCCTTACCGAATACGGCGCCGAACACCGCCGCGAGGAAGTGAGGTCCGCCTCTCCGGAAGAGTTGTCCGAAATATGCATTCACGGACTGAAAAAACGTTCCCGAGACCTGACAGGCTACCTCTCCGCCCGGGAGTTCGATATTCTCCCGCTGCCGAACCTCTTTTTCACTCGGGATTCCGCGATGGTCTACCGGGATTCGATTATCATCGCCTCTATGGCATCGTCGGTACGGAACATGGAATCGGTCATTATGTATCATATCTGTAAACATCATCCCCTATTCCGCTCCTATTCCATGCTCTACGAGGGGAACCTCCGCGATGGAAAAACGGAAAAAATAGAAGGCGGCGACTGCATTGTACTGTCCTCCGCGGTGCTGTGTATCGGAATATCCGAGCGGACCGGTGCCGCGGCAGTCGATGTGCTGCTGCAAAATATGGTGCGGAACTTTCAGGAACCCATTACCGTATTCGCGGTCCTTTTACCGGAGGAACGGGCCACAATCCATCTCGACATGGTCTTTACGCAAATCGATACGGACCAGGCGCTGATACACTATCCTCTCATCGCGGGGAGAGAGCGGATACGGGTTGTGCGGATCGACGTGCGGCCCGACGGTTCCATGCGGTTTGCCGAAACCGACAGTCTGCTCGGCGGACTGGCCGAAGCGGGAATCGAAATGGACTTTGTCCGCTGCGGCGGTGAAAGTCTGCTGGGACAGAAACGGGAGCAGTGGATGTCGGGGGCCAACATGTTTGCCTTTGCTCCCGGGAAGGTTCTCGGGTATGGAGCGAACGAGGCAACCTTTGACGAGCTCGCGGCGGCAGGTTACGCGGTGAGGGATGCCGGAGACTTTATCGAAGGCAGGGAGGATATTGCTTCCTACACTAAGCTGGCGGTCAAAATAAACGGTATTGAACTTGCCAGAGGAGGCGGCGGTATTCGGTGCATGACAATGCCTATCGAAAGGGCTTGAAATCAACTGCCGGTAAAAATTACAATAGGACCGCATGAAACAGACCAACGACCTCAACATACGCGCCTTTACACCGATTATTCCCCCGGAGAAGCTTAAAGCCATCTTTCCGATGACCGAGGAGAGTAACCGTACCGTAATAGAGAGCAGAGAAGTTATCACCAAAATTTTAGCGAAACAGGATCCGAGGATAATAGCGATCATCGGGCCCTGTTCAATCCACGATCCTTCCGCCGCGTTGGAATATGCCGAAAAGCTCCGCCGGTTGGCGGAAAAAGTCCGGGACCTATTTTATGTGGTAATGCGGGTCTATTTTGAAAAACCCCGGACCACCGTGGGATGGCGCGGGTTGATAATCGACCCCGGCCTAGACGGCTCCTACGACATAGAAAAGGGACTGAAGACTGCCAGAAAACTGATGCTTGATATTTCCGCCCGGGGGATTCCCGTGGGAAGTGAAGTGTTGGACCCGATTATCCCGCAGTACATTTCCGATCTCATATCCTGGGCTTCCATCGGCGCGAGGACGACGGAAAGCCAGACCCATCGAGAGATGACCAGCGGCCTTTCCA
Organism: uncultured Spirochaetales bacterium; assembly: GCA_964440465.1. Taxonomy (GTDB): domain Bacteria; phylum Spirochaetota; class Spirochaetia; order SPDA01; family CAZSGZ01; genus CAZSGZ01. The sequence goes on along the minus strand of CAYTSI010000001.1, from coordinate 77,615 downwards.
TGCCCGTCGGGTTTAAGAACGGGACCAGCGGTAATCTGCAGCTTGCTTTCGATGCTCTGAAGTCTTCAAAGCACCCCCACAGCTTTATCGGAATAGACCAGAAGGGACAGACCTGCATCGTCCACACCAAGGGGAACGCGGCGGTCCATATTATTCTCCGGGGCGGCAGGTCCGGGCCGAATTACTACGAGGAAACCGTAGAGGCCGCGGCGAAAAATATGAAATCGGAGGGACTGGAGCCGTCCATTGTTATTGACTGCAGCCACTCTAACTCGGGAAAAGATTTCCGGAAGCAGGAACGGGTCTTCCGTTCCGTCATCGACCAGAAACGAAGGGGAGATTCGGCCCTTGTCGGATTTATGCTCGAAAGTTATCTTGTCGAAGGAAAGCAGAAACTGGAGGAAAAGGACAATCTGGTGTACGGGTGTTCGGTAACGGACGAATGTATCGGATGGGAGGAGACTGAGGCAATGGTCCTTTCCGGCTATGAAAAATTGAGGAGGAAGATATGAAGAAAATCGCGGTATTATTAGCGGAGGGTTTTGAAGAAGTTGAAGCAGTTACGCCGATTGACTTTCTTCGGCGGGCCGGCATTGAAGTGGTTACGGCGGGGGTAACCGGTGAAAACGTAAAAGGCGCCCATGATGTAACTTTTGCCGCGGACAAGGCCGTGAAGGAAGTACTTGCCGCCGCGGAGGAATACGACGGCGTGGTGGTCCCGGGGGGTATGCCCGGGGCGGAACATGTCGCTGCTTCGCGGGAAGCAGGTGAATTTATCAAAACAATGGCGGCATCGGGAAAATTGATCGCGGCGATCTGCGCCGCCCCGGCGGTGGTGCTTGAGCCCTTAGGTGTGCTTGAAGGGAAGCAGGCAACCTGCTATCCGGGATTCGAGGAACAACTGCGGGGGGCGGCATTTAAGGCCAAGCGCGTTGTCGTTGACGGGAACTGCATTACCAGCAGGGGCCCCGGCACCGCGGGTGAGTTCGCCCTGGCGATTATCGAGTACCTGCGGGGAAAAGAAACCGCGAAATCGGTCCGCGGCGCGGTGCTGCTGAAATAGGGCCGGCCGGCAGGGCCTATTTCGGTTTCGCGAGAATAGTTTTTATTTCCGGCCGTTTTACCAAGTCCTTTGCCAGCGCTTCTTCCCGTTCTTTGTTTCGGTAGTCTTTGTGCTGGAAGGTGTAGGTAAAATTGGTATGGACATCGTAGGTCCCGTCGATGAGGGCGTAGGTGTCTTCCGTCATTACCAGTTCTTCGTTCGTCGGAATAACGAACACCTTTACCGGCGAATCGTCGGCCGAAATTTCCGTTTCACCGTTCCTGGTCATTGAAGCCCAGTTCTTGTTTTTGTCTACGTTGATGCCGAATGCTTCCAGTCCGGCGGTCGCGAGTTCCCTGGTAATCGGCCCGCGCTCTCCGACGCCGGCGGTAAATACGAGGGCGTCGAGTCTGCCTAATACGGCGGAGTAGGAGCCGATGTATTTTTTCAGCCGGTACGATTCAATCTCGATGGCCAGACGGGCCCGTTCACTGCCTTCCTCCGCCGCGATTTCAATGTCCCGGCGGTCCACCCACTTTCCTGTTATGCCGAGAACACCGCTTTTCTTGTTCAGCGCGGCTTCAGCTTCGTCGGGAGACATCCCCGTCTGCCGCATCATATAAAACGATATGGCCGGATCGTGGTCCCCGCTTCGTGTTCCCATTACCAGACCTTCCAGGGGGGTAAGCCCCATGGAGGTGTCTACGGAAACCCCGTTCTGTACCGCGTTGATACTCGAGCCGTTTCCGATGTGGGCAATAATGACATTTGTCGCGAACGGGTCTTTCCCGAGCAGGACCGACGCGCGTTTCGCCGTATAGAGAAACGATGTACCGTGGAACCCGTAGCGCCGGACGCCGTACTTTTCGTACCATTCGTAGGGAAGGGCGTAGAGAAAAGCTTTTTCCGGCATGGTCTGGTGCCAGGCCGTGTCCATTACCGCGCAATGGGGGACCGACGGCAGGACGTCTTCCGCGGCCTTCATGCCCAGAAGATTCGCCGGATTGTGCAGGGGGGCAAGATCGTTCAGCGATTCGAAGGTTGTAATAAACTCATCATCGATAATGACCGATTTCGCGAATTTTTCACCGCCGTGGACGGCCCGATGCCCGACGGCCTTAATTTCCTCAATGGTTTCAATCGCGCCGATTTCAGGGTCGACGATGGTATGGATAATCAGCTCAATTGCCTCTTTGTGGGTGGGGCAGGGACTTTCAACTGTATGTTCCTCTTTTCCCTTTGCCTGATGTTTGATAAAGGACCCCTCCAATCCGACCCGTTCCACTATCCCGCTTGCCAAATTGGTCTGACTGTCCCAGTCGTAAATTTGATATTTTACGGAAGAACTACCGCAATTTAACGTAAGAATCTTCATGTATTCTTCCTCCATGAGCTCGTTTTGACGTTAATGTGTCATGAAACCGATTTTATTGCAAGAGAGGAATTTTTTTTCAGTTTTTTTGCCGGTTTTTTGAAGCAGCAGCCGAGTTTTACCCCTTCTAGCTTCTAGGGGGCAGAAATTGTTTACATTTAGTACCGGCGGCCGGGCCGCTCAAATCATGCTGCTGATAACCGCGTTGTCGGCAGCCGCGCCGGCGGCGCTTTCCGGAGAGACGAAGGTGGAAATCGATTCCCGGCTGGACACGGAGGGGGACGTCAGGCACAGGGTGCTGTTTCTAAACAGCAGGATAGGTGTTTTTACCTACCTTGAAGAGCAGCCGGGAACAGGGCCGGAATACCGGTTCGGATTTGCAACTCCCGGCGTTGTCTTCGGTCCGGCGAAGTACTTCGGCGGAATACGGGAGCTGGGCAATCCCGGAGGATATTCCGCGGGTTCAGGCGTATACAGCGAAGCCGCCACGATGCGGCTTTGCCGGGACATGTCGGCGGGGGACCGCGCCGGGGTTTCCTTAAGGACTAGAGGAAAAGAATTCGGCATAGGCGGGACGTATAACGCTAAAACCGGGCAGGTAGACGGCGGCGTGTGGGGAAATTTGTTCCCCGGTTCCATTGTTTCGGGAAACGCCGTGTTTTTCACCACCTACAACCAAAAAAAATCCCTCGCGGAGGAGACCTGGATCTCCGACACCCCTCCGGCGCTTCCGCGAACGGTGCTGCATCTCTACGGAAATCTGCGGCTGCAAACGGACCGGCTGTTTGTGTCCGCCGCCGCCGGATTGTCCGGTTCAAAAATATCCGGGCCGGGGCCGTTTGTCCGGGGGCATGCCTCCCTGTCTCTGCCGTTTCTGCATGCAGACGCCGCCGCCGCCTTTATCTGGCCCGATTATCTGACCCCGGACGGCACCCGCCCGAAGAAGGCCTTTACCGCGGCCGGGGAGGCGCTGCTTCTGCCGCGGTTTCCTTTCCGCCTGCGCGGGGGATATGGAAAGCGTATCGATGCACCCCATATCTTCCCGGAAATGTATATTCCCGGCGATGACAAATGGTTCTGCGCCGCCGAGGTGGAAACCGGGGTCGTCGACGGGAAGCTGCGGTGGGACTGTAAACAGTACTGGGACAGCCTCGGGACATTGTCGGGGGAGGAGGAGTTTTACGCGGAGCTGACGCTGTTTCCCGAAGGACCGGTCCGCGTTACCGGAGGCTGTTCCTATTCCTACGATGAGACCGGTACAGATGAAATTGCCGTGCCGGTTTCCGTAACCGTGAATACCTCCGATGTGAGAATATCAATACGGACAGAAATATACCGGCGGGAGGCCTTTTCCGCGGAAAACAGCTTCCGCCTCGAGCTGAAAGGCCGCCGGGCCTCCGCTTTTCTTCTCGCCGAGGCGGACATTATCGGCGGAGAGGAGACGGCCGGGGCCGCGGAAATGGGCAAATTGTATCTGCAGTTCGGCTGGTCGATAACAGGCTTCCTCAGTCCCATTCGCCCACATACCGGACTTCTTCCTCGAGACTGAAGCCGTAGGCGCGGAAAACCTTCGTTTTAACCGTTTCGATAAGCTCCCGCGTCTCCGCCGCGGAGGCGCCTCCGGTATTGATAACGATATTCGCGTGCTTCGGAGAAATTCGCGCGCCCCCCACCGAAAAGCCGCGCAGTCCGAGGGAATCGATTATTGCCCCGGTAGGCCGGCCGAAAGCGCGGTTGTTTTTAAAGGCGGAGCCCGCCGAGGGGTGGGCAAAGTGGCCCTTCCCCTCCCGGTCCCGCCGGTATTCCTCCATTTTTTCACCGATCCGCCGGCCGTCCCCCCGGCGCAGCCGAAGTTTCGCTTCGAGAATAATACCGCCGTTTTTCTGAAAGACGGAGTCCTTGTAGGCGAAGCCGCAGTTTTCCGGCGGGACCCGCACCGTCTCCATGGCGGCGGAAAGGTAGGTAACGGAGGTAAGCACATCCGCGACGGAAGCTCCGTAGCACCGCGCGTTCATGAAAACCGCTCCGCCGAGGCTTCCGGGAAGGGAATACAGAAATTCGATCCCCGTAAGGTTCCTGCTCCGGGCCGCCTCGGCAAGGTCCGACACCGATACCCCCGCGGAAGCGCTGCAGCAGCCGTTTTCCGAAAAGGAGTATCCGCCCAGCCGTTCCATGGAAATTACCATTCCCCGAATTCCTTTGTCGGCTACGAGAATGTTTGCCCCTTCTCCGATAACGAGGAAGGGGACCGCGTTCCGCCGGGCAAGGTTGATACTTTCTTCAACTTCCTTTATCCTCGCCGGTGTGCAGAATATGTCGGCGGGCCCCCCGATCTGAAATGATGTGTGCAAATTCATCGGTTCGTTCCGGCTGCAGAAATCGGGAATATTGATTATTTGGGCCGTTTTCCGTACAGTACGCATACTATTACTCTTATATTACAGTGGAAGGTCGGTAAATATCTACTATGCGGGTTTATAATACGCTACACAGAAAAATTGAAGATTTTGTCCCCATTTCCGAAGGAAAGGCGGGTATCTACGGCTGCGGTCCCACCGTATACAATTACGCCCACATCGGCAATCTACGGACCTACGTTTTTGAAGATCTCCTGCGGCGGGCTTTGGAATACGAAGGGTTCGAGGTGACCCATGTAATGAATGTAACCGACGTCGGCCACTTAACGGGCGACGGGGACGACGGAGAGGACAAAATTACAAAAAGTGCCAGAGAAAAACAGAAAACGGTATGGGAAATCGCCGATTTTTATACCGATGCCTTTTTCAAGGACATTGAAGAGCTCAATATTCTCGCCCCGACAATTACATGCAGGGCCACGGGCCACATCGATGATATGATCGAACTTATCCGGCGGATTGAAGAGAATGGTTATACCTATACAGCCGGCGGAAATGTGTATTTCGATATTTCAAAGTTCCCCGGCTACGGAGAACTGGCGCGGCTGGACAAACAGGAACTGCGCGCCGGGGCCAGGATCCTGGTGGACGAGAACAAACGGAATCCCCGCGATTTCGTTTTATGGTTTACCAATTCCAAGTTCGAACACCAGGCAATGATGTGGGACAGCCCCTGGGGGAGGGGATACCCCGGCTGGCATATCGAATGCAGCGCCATGAGTATGAAGTATCTTGGGGAGCATTTTGATATTCATTGCGGAGGGATCGACCATATACCCGTCCATCATACCAATGAAATTGCCCAATCCGAGGCCGCGACGGGAAAGAAATGGGTAAATTACTGGATACACGGTGAATTCTTGGTTATGGAAGCCGGGAAAATGGCAAAATCGGCGGGGAACTTTATTACACTTCCCGCCATTGTCGATGACGGATACGATCCCATGGATTACCGGTATCTCTGCCTCGGAGCACATTACCGGTCTCAGCTGCAGTTCAGTTACGATTCCCTCGACAGCGCCCGGTCTTCCCGCGGCAGTTTGTTCGGTAAAATACTGGAATTACACAAGCAGCAGTCCGCCGCCGCGGCCGCGGGACCCTTTCCTCCTAAAAACGGATATTTGGACCGCTTTAACGGGTTTGTATCGAATGATCTCAATGTCCCCCGGGCGTTGGCCGAGCTGTGGGGCGCGGTGAAGGACACGGCCCTTTCCCCGGATGAGCGGCTGAAAACCGCCTATCGCATGGACGAGGTCCTCGGGCTCGGTCTTGCCGGTATACAGCAGGAGAGGGAGGAGGACCTTACTCCGGAGGAACGGAAGCTCATACAAGAGCGGGAAACCGCGCGAAAAGAGAAAAATTTCAAGAAAGCCGACGAAATTCGAAATATATTAGTAGAGAAGGGAATTATCTGCAAAGATACACCCCAAGGGACCGAGTGGTATCGGCCGTGATAATTTTGTAACTAAACCAGGGGTCAGTTGTTTTATATGCAGAAGGAAGATGTAGAGAAGTTCAACCGAGTTTACGACAGTGTGTACCCGAATTTGATAAAAGTATCGTATCACATGACGGGCGACCTCGTAGTTTCGGAGGATTTATGCCAGGAGGCATTTATCCGTTATTTGGAAAAAATAAACAGCTTCCCCGATGAAAAACAGGCAACGTACTGGCTGATACGGGTAATAAAAAATTTGACGTTAAATTTTGAAAAACGGAAGCAGCGTGAACAAAAAGCGTATAAAAAGTACAGCATGGAACCTGTAAAGCCGGGTGAAACAGGTGAAACCGAGTATCTCCGCAATGAAACACAGCAGAAAGTGCAGGATTTATTGGATAAATTACCGGAAAAATTAAAAACACCACTTGTCCTGCGGGAGTATGGTGAGTTATCATATAAGGAGATCGGAAAAATACTGCATATAAGCGAAGCTAACGTAAAAGTCCGTGTTTTCCGTGCCAGGGGAGCTATACAGTCGATGATAGAGCGAGGAGAAGTATATGTGCCCTGAAAAAACAATTCTTTCGGCATATCAGGATGGAGAACTGGAGGGAAAGTTTCTGCGGGCCCTGGAAGAGCATGTCCGTTCCTGCCCCCGGTGCAGAGAGAAGATGGAGGAACTGAAGAGGGTCCGGACTCTTCTCCACAGGGAAGAGGAGCTGCCCCTCCTTCGGAACAAGGAATATATTAAAACCCGGGTATTTGAATACACGGCGATAAAAGACAGACGGCGGTTTTGGAAACGGGGCTTGACGCTGCCGGCCCCGCTTGCCGTAACGGCACTTGCCCTAATGTTTTTCCTCATAGGAGGAATTACATTTCTTTCGATACATAAAAATACAGTCCCGACAGCAGCGGGGCAGATCAATTCCAAAGCCATCGAGATCCGGGCGGAGGAACTGGCCCTTCTCCGGCAGCTTTTAGAATCGGACGGGGTCGTAATAGAAGTCAATATGCAGATTCCCGAACAGAAAGAGATAAAAATTATCGGGGAACCGCAGATCCTCACGCAGGAGCAGATGATACATTTTAAAAAATAGCATATGATAAAAAAATTCCTTGCCATTGTTCTATTCACCATTGTTTCGGCTTCCTACGGAGCTTCGGATGATCTGAACGATTTACTGCATATGCTGCAGGACAATGTTTTCTCCGTTAATGTAATTGGAAGGATTTACGACGGCGGCGAAGTCTCCTCCTGGGAAACGGATGTGGCGAAATACACCATATCCGGCAGGTCGGTTTCCCTCCGTCTCGAAGGGAAGGACCTGATTGTAATAGCCGAGATCACCCCCTATATCGATAAAGAAGGGGGGGTTTTACTGGTTGCCCAGGGACAGGTATGGGTTGACGAGCCCGGCGAAGAACTGGTTAAATACTCCAGCACAATGAAAAGTCTGCCGATTAGCTTAGGCGATAAAGTCTATTTTTATCCTTTAGGAATAGCCCAGAACTACGAGAGCGAAATGTTTATTCTGGAGCTGGAAATACAGATTCTGCCGTATAAAAATATCGCCCAATCGCAGTCAAATCAGTAATACAAGAGTAAAGCATGGAATCCGATAGGACCCGCGGCAACCCGGAAAAAAAACCGTTTCTCAAGCGTATAACCGGCCACCGGGCCTTTATTCCCATTACCATTTTTATCGGGGTGGTCCTTATTTTCAGCTTCAGTTCGCGGTTTTCGGAACGCCCTCCTGAAATTCACTCAATCAGCCCATCGATAGCCGACGCGGGAGATATTCTGGTTATTAAAGGAGATTACTTCGGAGATGTTAGGCAGGGCGGGGAGGTTTCAATTGCAGGGGTACGGCCCGTTTCCTCTTCCTACTACGAGTGGACGGATGAACGGATCAGCGTGCAGCTCCCTTCCGCGGCGGGTTCGGGGGTCGTCGCGGTAACAACGAGGACCGGAAGGAGCAACACCGTTCTTTTTACAAATATTAATGACATCCCCGTTGTTATCGAAGGTCCGGCAAAACCGGGTCATCCGTACGTTGAGGCGGTCGCGCCGCGTACCGGTACCGTCGGAGAACTCATTAGTATTACGGGGATGAATTTCGGCGAGGACCGGAATGCCGGGAAAGTCTATTTCTCCGCGATCCGTTCCCGCCTCGAAGGTGGAAGCGGCTACAGCGGCGGCGATCAGGAAATCCGGCATATCATGGCCGGCGACTGCGACTTTGATTATGAAAACTGGACTGAAAACGAAATTCTGGTCCGGGTGTCCGACGGCGCGACTTCGGGGAATTTATATGTGGAAACCGATAAGGGGAGGAGTAATTCCGTTTATTTTGAAGTCCTCGAACCGGTGGGGACAAAGCTTCTGACGACCAAGCGGGGCTATCAGGTCCAGTACGGTGTTTCCTTGGAAAATGTCGTCAGCAGGGGGGGCAATGAAATGTACATCTGGATGCCGAAGGTCCTTCGTACGGCGAACCAGAACAACTTCGAAAACATCAATTCCCCTGATCCGTACTGGGACTTTTCCTGTCAGGTATATGTATATCGTTTCGAGGACATTACAACGGGGGAAACCGCGCGGATCTCCCAAACCTACTGGTTTGACCGATACGGTTTGGAAACGAAAATCAACACCGCCGCTGTCGTATCGGAATACACCGACAGGAGGCTGACGCAGGAATATACGAAAAATACCGATGATTTGCCGGTTGATCATGAAACAATTCAAAAAATTGTACAAGAGACGGTAAAATGGGAAAAAAATCCCTATGGTAAGGCCCGGCTGCTGTTCAATTACCTCATTGAAACCTTGGAATACACCGATTACGTACCGAGCGCCTCCATTATTGAAGCTTTGGAGTTTAACAAGGGGAATTCCCGTATCTATTCTTTCTTGTATACGACAATGCTTCGCGCGGCGGGCATCCCTTCTCGGATTAAGTCGGGCTCTATTGTTTACGGAGACAAGGAAACCCGGCAGCATTTCTGGAATGAATTTTATTTGGAAGATTTCGGCTGGGTACCGGTGGACCCGGCATTGGCCGACGGAGCTCGGTTTAAGGATTTTCCTTTTGTCGAGGACCCGCGGACGTTTTACTTCGGCAATATCGACAATCAGCACATCTGTACGGCAAAAGGACCGGTCCATACCATTCAGATACGGCCTGACAACCGGCTTGTTCGGCGGAATGAACTTTTTCCCATGATGAACAGCCATGAAGAACTGTCGCCTACCATCCAAAGCTACCGGGCGGACTGGCAGGAACCGCGGATAATAGAGTGGTGGTAAACCGCTTTATTAATTGCGCCGTTTATCCGAAAATGAAAATATATTATTCTCAACTTATCGTTGACAAAAATAGAGGATGATTTTTATACTGATATAGGATGAGAGCGAAAATATAAAAGAGGCAATATGAATAATCCACTGCAGCTTGCAATGGTAAATTTTAAAAAAGGCGCGTATATCGTTGTAGAAGGCAAGCAAAATGCCGACTACTTTTTTATTATCCGCGACGGAAAAGTACGGATAAGCAAGGAAGCGGAAGTTGTAGAGGAGGAGGGGGGGAATGTACTCTCACCGGGTGATTTTTTCGGTGTTGTCAGCACCATGTCCTCCCACAGCCATATTGAAACAGCCCAGGCTGTTTCCGATCTAAGCCTTATATCAGTCCACAGGGACCAGTACGGTCTGCTTATTGAAAAAAACACGCCGGTTGCGATGAAAATAATCCAGGGATTTTCCCGCAAAATGCGGTATCTCGACGAGGCCCTGACACGGCTTACCTTAAAAAGTTCGGCAAAAGAGGACGATCCTTCCCATCTTTTCAAGGTTGCCGAATATTATGCCAGGCAGAGCCAGTATAATCAGGCGTTTTACGCCTACTATCAGTTTATAAAGTACAGTCCCGAAGACCCGAATATAAAAGTGGCCAAAGAACGGATGGCAAAAATTAAACCCTACGCGAAGGCGGTGTATCTCGAAAGTTCGGAGGAAGAATTCAACCGGGTATATCCGAAAAACACGATGATTTTCAGTGAGTCCCAGCCGGGACAGGAACTCTATATTATCCAGAAAGGCAGCGTTAAAATTACGAAAATTGTAAATAACAATGAAGTCCTTCTCGCGGTCCTGAAGCCGGGTGATATTTTCGGAGAAATGTCCCTTCTCGAGAACAAACCCAGGTCCGCTTCCGCCATCGCTTTTGAAGATGCCACCCTCCTCGCGGTCAATAAGGCAAATTTTCAGGGAATGGTGACAAAGCAGCCGCAAATTATAACAAAACTTACCCAGCTGCTGGCCGAGCGGATATGGTTTATTTACAAGCAGCTTGCCAATACGCAGCTTGGGGATCTGTTAGGCAGACTCTACGACGCGCTGCTCATCCATCTCGAAAAGAACCGGGTCCCCATCAATTCGGGAGAGCCATATACCTTCGACTTCGGTCCGAAGGAACTCATGAACATGGTGGGGCTTTCCTCTCAGGAAGGAAATGCCGTTGTCAAACAGCTTTTCGATAACAAGCGGTTTAAACTTATCGATAACAAGATCCACACAACCGACCTCGACGAAATAGAAAAGCAGGCAAAGTATTACCGGAAAATGGAGAAAATCGACAAGGCAAGAAAGGCCGGATCCTTGAAGAATCAGTAATTTCCGATCAATTCACCCACAAGGGGAAAAAAGGACTCACCAATGGAACGCACCGTAAGGCCGTTTCCGTACTGGATTTTCAAAAGGTTTTGATATCCCGACCGGCCGCTGATGGGAACAATAAGGACGCCGGAGGGACGGAGGAACGAGCTTAGTTCCGGAGGAAGGACCGGCGTACCGCCGTGGAGGATAACGATGTCATACATAAAACCGGATTCCGCGGCCCCGGCGAGGGAATTGACAAGGGTAATTGTATCGATCCGCAGCTCCCGGTAGATTTCCGGGTATTTCCGAAACAGTTCATCCGAAAATTCAACCACCGTTACCTTTTCGGTCAGGGCCGCCGCGGCCGCGCCTAAGTAGCCTCCCGCTTTTCCGGCAATCAGGACCGAAGCTCCGGGACGGATGCCGCTTTCACTGAGCAGCTGCAGGGTCAGTCCCGGAGAGGGGAGGATAGCGTCCCGCAGGACCGGGATATCCATGTCTGTTCCGGCTAAGGATAAAAACGAATCCGGAATAAAGGGTTTCCGGGGCGTTTCCGCGACCGCCTGAATGTAGAGGAGGGAAACGCCGGGAAACCGCTCCTTGAGAAATGCCGAAAGGTCCGCCTCCGCGGTTTCCCCTTCGGCGGCTGTTTGCGCCGAGAGCGTGAAAGGGATGAACGGGAGAAAAAGAAGCATGACAGCCGCCGCTAGATTTTTCATCCGTATTACTGTATCACATTTCGATAATTTGTTACTATGCACGGACTACAGTAAGCGAGGAGACATCATGAAAGGGATTGAACTGCCGAAGGCTTTTAACCCGAAAGATTTTGAAAAACGAATATACGGCTTTTGGCTCGAAAAGAAAGCATTCGCTCCGGACATGGAGGCTTCTGACCCGTTTGTCATTGTAATTCCGCCGCCGAATGTTACCGGGGTCCTGCATATGGGGCACGGATTGAATAATATTCTGCAGGACATCCTGGTCCGGTATCACCGGATGACGGGACGGTCCACCCTGTGGGTACCGGGGACCGACCATGCCGGGATTGCGACGCAGAATGTTGTGGAGCGGAAACTGCGGGAGAAGGGCATCGAACGCGCTGACATCGGCCGCGAGGCCTTTATTGAAGAAACCTGGAAGGTCAAAGAGGAGCACCATACCGAAATCGTACGGCAGCTGAAGGAGATTGGAGCGTCCTGCGACTGGGACAGGGAGCGGTTTACCCTCGACGAGGGCCTTTCCAAGGCCGTGCGGGAGGTATTCGTTGGACTGTATGAACGGGACCTGATTTACAGGGGGAATTACCTGGTAAATTGGTGCAGTTCCTGCGGCACCGCGCTGTCGGATGACGAGGTGGAGCATCATGAGGTGGCCGGAAAGATGACCCATATCACGTATCCCTATGAAGACGCTTCAGGGGCTCTTGAAATAGCAACGACCAGGCCGGAAACGCTCTTAGGCGATACCGCCGTCGCGGTCCATCCCGAAGACGCCAGGTATGCCGGAGCAGTCGGCAAGAAGCTGCTCCTGCCCCTTACCGGCCGGGTTATTCCCGTGGTTGCCGACAGTTTTGTGGAGAAAGATTTCGGTACCGGGGCGGTAAAGGTAACACCGGCGCATGATTTGAACGACTGGGAAATCGGCGGCAGGCACTCCCTTGAAAAAATCAATATTCTTCACCCGAAGGGGTATCTGAATGAAAACGTACCGGAAAAATACCGGGGGCTGACCGTTTCGGAGGCGAGGAAACAGGTCGTGAAGGACCTGAAAGAAGCGGGACTGTTTGTCCGGGAGGAAGAGCATCCGCACCAGGTGGGGCACTGCTACCGCTGCGGCACCATGGTCGAACCCTATATGTCGGAGCAGTGGTTTGTCCGGATGCGCCCCCTCGCGGACAAGGGGCTGCGGGCCCTCCGGGAGGGGGAATTACGCTTTTACCCGAAGAAATGGGAAAATACCTACACCCATTGGATGAACACTATCCGGGACTGGTGTATTTCCCGTCAGCTGTGGTGGGGCCACCGCGTCCCTGTCTGGTACTGCGGAGACTGCGGGGCGGAAATGGCCCTCCGGGAGGACCCGGAAACCTGCACCGCCTGCGGAAGCGGGAATGTAAGCCAGGACGAGGACGTTTTGGATACATGGTTTTCATCCTGGCTGTGGCCTTTTTCCACCCTTGGCTGGCCGGAGAAAACGGCGGACCTCGAGAAGTTTTTTCCAACCACAGCTCTGGTAACGGCATACGACATTATCTTTTTCTGGGTGGCCAGGATGATCATGGCCGGACTCGAGTTTATGGGAGAGGTCCCCTTCCGGGACATCTACATTCACGGTCTTATCCGGGACAAGCAGGGCAGGAAAATGTCGAAAAGTCTCGGAAACGGAATCGATCCCCTGGAAGTTGTGGAAGAATACGGCGCGGACGCGCTGAAATTCACCCTTACCTACCTGGCCGCCCAGGGGCAGGACATCCTGCTGGACAAAGAAAGTTTCAAACTCGGGTCGAAGTTTGCCAACAAGATCTGGAACGCCGCCAGATATCTTTTAATGAATTTAGAAGGGCGGAACCTCGTGCCGCGTGATGAAATCGAACCGGAGGACTTCGACAGATGGATCTATCACCGCCTGAACGCGGCAGTCGGCACCGTCCGTTCGGCAGTCGCCTCGTTCCGGTTTAACGACGCCGCCGGAGGTGTGTATGATTTTTTCTGGAACGATTTCTGCGACTGGTATATCGAAATTTCAAAACTGAAACTCTACGATGAAGATAACGCGGTAAAAGACAGGGCCGCTTCACTGCTTCTGTACGTGCTGGAAGAAACGCTTCGGCTCCTTCATCCCTTTCTCTCCTTCATTTCGGAAGAAATATATCAAAAGCTTCCCGAAGCTGTCCGGTATCCGGCGGCCGTTACGGCCCCATATCCGGAGGAGCGGCCCGAACGCGAACAGCCCGCCGTTGCCGGGCACGCCGCGGTCCTGCAGGAACTCGTCCGGGGGGTCCGTACGCTGCGGAGCGAATTTACCATACCGCCGGCAGCAAAAATCGCCGCGGTCATCCGGGTGGACGCGGATTGTCCCGCCGCCGGCTTTCTTACGAAACACATCGATATTATCCGCGAACTTACCCAGTCGTCGGAGCTTCGCGTTACTACGGAACAGCCGGAAAAGAAGGGGAGTATTCCCGTCGCGGGAACGGGGTTCGAATCCTACGTGTATATTCAGGACGCGGTGGATGTGCCGAAGGAAATTGGAAAGCTGAAAAAGGAGCAGGAGAAGCTGGAACAGCAGCTGCGGAAGACGGGGAAAAAACTCGTAAATCCGCAGTTTCTCGAGAAAGCGCCGGAGGCCGTTATCAAAAAAGAAAAAGAGATCGAGCGGGAGCTTTCTGGAAAACTGGAAAAAATAGGGACCTACCTCCGGGACCTGGAATAGGCACCTCCTGTGCCGGCCGGTGCTAGGCCGGCCGGTGCTAGAGAGACATGATGTAGTCTGCTATTTCAGCGGTGCCGTTTCGGGGCGGGTCCCCGCGGACCCGTTCGGCAATATCGGAATAGAGCCGTGTGTCCGCCCGCAGTTTCCGTACAACAGCCGAAAGCTTCGACGGGGAGGAGACGTAAAACCCGAAGCGGTTCCGCGCCACGTACTCCATGTTGCCCCGTTCCTGCCCGTAGAGATACTGAATGACGATTACCGGCTTGCCGCATTTCAGCGCCTCCATAATGGTGGCGGGCCCGCCCTTTGTTATCACCACACGGGCGAGCTGCATCAGCTCCGCCATAAAATCGACATAACCGAAAACGGTAAACGACGCTTCCGGGAACCGCCGGCGGAGTTTCTTAGCCCTTCCGCGGAGGGAGTCGTCCTTTCCGCAGACAAGAAGAATGTGGTATCCAAGGTCCTGTTTCAGCACCTCGGCAATATACCGCAGGCCCTTCGGGAACCCCTCACCGCCGCCGGCAAAAAGGAGGTATTCCTCCGATTTGGAAAAGCCGAAGCGTTCCCGAAGCAGTTCCACTTGTTCCGGGCTTGTTTCCGCGGAAAACTCTTTGCCGAGAACAGGGGGGAAAAGGAGGAGGGACTGCCGCATGCCGGGGTATTTTCCGGCGGCGTACCGATACAGGCGCTTCGAGAAAACGATGGTCCGGATGCCGGGACAGTTAAACCAGAGTGAATGCGCGGTAAAGGGGTCGGTTACAACACGTACTATCTCCGGTTTCCGCTGAAGGTTTTTTACCGCCCACCGGAGAGGCCGCGAGAGGAGAAAATGGAGAATGACCACCGTATCGATTTTTTCGGTTGTAATAAACCGGAGCATATTTTTTCGCGTCGTGAGAAAGACAAAAAAGCTCCAGATGTAGTCCACCCCTTTCAGCTTTGAAAATTCGTAGAGGAGTATCCACAATTTGCCTATTTTATGCGACGTGAAGCGGTACCCGTCCTGCAGAACCATCTGCGCGGCGGCGGCGTGTTCCGGAACCGGGTCGAAGAGAAGGGCCCGGGCCCTGCCGCCGCCGGTTTCGTCGATATACTGCCGCAGTGCCCGGGCGGCGGAATAGTGCCCGCCCCCTGTTTTCAGGTACAACAAGCCGATCCGTTTTTCAGGAGGCTTTCGGGTACTTCGGGCCATGGCTCTTTTCGAGTTCTTTTGTGGTCATAATCAGCATCTGCAGTCTGTTTTCGATGTTCGCGTAGCTCGTATCCGGGTCGAAATCCAGGGTGAGGATCTGCACGTGAGGGTAGAGGGTCTTGATTGCCTTTATCATCCCCCTTCCGGTAATGTGGTTCGGCATGCATCCGAAGGGCTGGACGATAACGAAGGAATTGATCCCTTTTTTTATCATCTGGATAATTTCCGCCGGGATAAGCCATCCCTCCCCGACAATAAAGGAAATGTCGATGAGGTCCCGGATATTTTCGGCCAGGTCGTGAATTGTTCCGTAGTTTTCATAGAACCGGAAGGCTGACAAAATCCGGTCCGTTTTCATTTTAACGCTCCGGATTATTGCATCGGAAATGGTGGAAAACAGAAACGCCGCCTTGGGGTTCGGAAGAAGGTTCCGTTTGGCTTTGTCTTTCTCGATAAGAAAGGACCTCCTGAAAAAGTCGAGCATCGGCGGGATTCTGACTTCGATACCGTTTAATTCAAGGTACTGTTCCAGGTTTCCGTTGGAGACCGGGTGGTAATTTACCAGGATTTCGCCGACAATCCCGATTCTCGGACGTTTTTTTCCTTTTTGGATATCAATATCATTGAAGGCGGCTACGGCCTCTTCAAAGAGCCGAAGGGAACGTTTCCTGCTCCTTGTAACGGTTTCCGCAATTGAATTAAGATATTTCTGAAAGGTCGCTTCCGTCTCTCCCGGATTCATTTCATACGGCCGGATGGAGCGCTTCATCATCTCGAGACCGTCCATCATGAGGAGACTCCAGACCATGTGGAGGTTGAAGACAGGCCCGATCTGGAAACCGGGATGCATCTCTTTTGTGTCCATGCCGGTTGTCATAATCGGAATTTGGGGGTATCCCGCTTCATCCAGGGCCTTCCGGGCGATGGAGGCGTACTGCCCGGCCCTGCAGTCTTCGCAGTTTTTCGCGAGGCCTAAGGCCAGCTTGTCCGGGTCGAATTTACCGCTGCGGATATTGTAGAGGGCCTCTCCGATATTTACCTGGGCGGGAAAACAGATATCGTTGTGGACGTACTGCTTCCCTAAGGCGATTGCCTCCCGGTTGGCCAGCGGCATCTGATACACATTGTAGCCGCGGTTCCGCAGGACCGCGCTGATCATGGTGGAGAAGGCCGGCGATAAATTGGGAGCGAGGATGGTTTTCGTGCGTTTGTCGTTTCTCCGGAATTTTGTGGTAAACGAGTCCTTCAGTTCCCGAAAGGGGTGGTGCGGCAGGTGACTGTGCCTGTTCTTCCGCTTTAATTTCACCGTTTCCAAAAACGAGTTAATCCGGATAATTAGGGGCCCTAGAACTTCACCTTCGTCCATTTTCAGGGTCAGGAGCTCTTTATCGGAAGTTTCCTTGAGGATACGTGCCATTTCATCACTTAAAATCGCGTCGTGTCCGCAGCCGAAACTCACAATCTGCACGAGCTCGAGATTGGGGTTTTTCGCCACGCAGAAGGTGCCTTCGATCATCCGGGTGCTGAAGGGCATGGTCGTTTCGATCCGCACCCAGGAAAGGTCCTGTTTGTGGATGTTCGGCAGAGCGTCCAGTACCAGGACGGGAATACCCTGACGGGTAAATACTGAAGATATGGAGTGGTTAATGAGCAAATCGCTGTGATAGGGTCTGCCGGCAAGGACAACCGCGAAGGGATACTTTTTTCCCAGCGTTTTCAGTACGGCGGTGCCGTGTTCGTGCATGCTGACCGAATACGCGGTCTGTGCCTTGTCTCCTTCCTTCAGCGCGCGGAAAATTTCGAATTTGGAGAGCTGAAAGGTTTCGGAAAAATAGTTCATGCACTGCCGGTACTTTAAGGTATCGTTGTACCAGTGAAAGGTGGGGTTGTCGAAGGGGATGCCCGCCGACTCTCCGGGGCCGCTGCTTTTTTCAATTACCAGCGGGTACCCCTGGACGACGGAACATACATGGCTGCCCTCCGCCGTTTTGTTTTCCTTCGGCACGCGGACCATCATCGGCATGAAAATACGGTCAACCTGTTTTTCCATCAAGTCCCGGACATGGCCGTGGGCGAGTTTCGCGGGAAAACAGACCGTATCGGAAGGAACGGAAGAAATCCCTTTTTGAAACAGACCGGTGCTGCTGGCGGCGGAAAAGAGAACGTCGAACCCTAAGGAGGTAAAAAAAGCGTTCCAGAAGGGGATACTGTCCCAGAACTCCAGGACCCTTGGAATCCCGATCCGAACGTTACGCCGGGGGGAAATCTGTTTCGGAGAGAAATCCTGAAACAGAAGTTTGTTTTTCAGTTTCATCAGGTCGGGCACGCCGGTGCCGCGCTTCGGCGGCGGGTCCGTCATCCCCCTGTCCCGGGTGATGTCCCCCCTCTCGCAGCGGTTGCCCGAGACGAAGCGGGTCCCGTCGTTGAATGTAATGACCGTCCTTTTACAGCTGTTAGAGCAGCCGTTGCAGATGACTCCGTGCTGCTGGGTATAGGAAAAATCCTCCATTGCGTCGAGGCCGATAAAGGAACAGCGCGCCGGGGCCTTTCCGGTCCTCTCCGCTTCCTCCATATGCTCCTTTGTCAGCAGGGCAATTCCGATGGCACCCATTTCTCCGGGGTAGGGCGGGCGGACAATGGTAACGTCATTATCTTTCGCGACATACTGTTCGAAGGCCCGGAGGACCGCGTCATTCTTGAAAGTTCCCCCCTGGGCAATAACGGTGGACCCGAGGCGGCTTACATTGGAAATCCGGATTACTTTGGTAAAAACGTTTTCGATAATCGATTTACAGATACCCGCGAGAATGTCCTTTGTTGTTTTGCCGTTTTTCTGCTCCGTTACAATGGAGCTGTTCATGAATACGGTGCACCTGGACCCGAGTTTGGAGGGGTTTTCGGACTGAAATGCCTGTTCGGCAATTTCCGTAACGGGAATACCGAGGGATTTCGCGTAGGTTTCAATGAAGGAACCGCATCCGGCGGAACACGCTTCGTTCATCACGATACCCGTAATAATGCCGTCCTGCAGGGAAATTGCCTTCATGTCCTGTCCGCCGATATCGAGGATGAAACTCGCGTCCGGTGCAAAACATTGGGCGGCTTTCGCGTGGGCCACGGTTTCGACGGTATGGTAGTCCGCGTGCAGCCCCCGGGCCGTTAGCTGTTCGCCGTAGCCGGTTACACCGGCCCCGAGGATGGTGAGTTTTGTCTTCCCTCTCCGGAAATGTTCCCGGATATGTAAAAGTCCGGACCGGAGCGTCTCTAAAGGGGCTCCGTTGTTGTTGGCGTAAAATGTATCAATTACCCTGCCTTCCGTATCGATTAACGCGCACTTTGTGGTTGTCGAGCCCGCGTCGATCCCTACATACGCGGAGATATGTCCTCCCGCGGGAAGAGGATAGCCGGCAACGGCGGCGGCGCCGTACTTCGCGTAAAAGTCCTCTTTTTCACGTTCAGTTCTGAAAAATAGTTCGGAGGCGGTATCGAAATTCTGAAAACGGGACGCCTCCGGTCCTCCGAGAGGGGGAAGCGCGTTGATGTCGAAGGAAGAAGGCCGGTCGGAAAAAAGGGCGTCGATAGAAAGGGCCGCGCCGATTGCGATTATCAGTTCGGGATTTTCCGGGACGATAATTTCAGACTCCGATAGGCCGAGGTGTTCGCGGAAAACATCGATTAAAACGGGATTGAAGGTCAGCGGCCCGCCTTCGAAAAGTACGGAGGGGCGGAACGTCAGTCCCTGGGCAAGGCCCCCGATGGTCTGCCTGGCTATCGCGTGAAAGGTGCTTAACGCGATGTCCTCCTTCGGGACCCCCTGGTTCATCAGCGGCTGGATATCGGTTTTTGCGAAAACACCGCAGCGTCCCGAAATCGGGAACACATGTTTTCCCTCCGCGGCAAGAGCATTGAAGTTTTCGATGGAAACATCGAGAAGTTCGGCTATCTGGTCGATAAACGCTCCCGTCCCGCCGGCACAGCTGCCGTTCATCCTCATTTCAGCCGCGGTAAGCCGCCGGGACACCTCGTCTTCCGTAAAAAAAATGACCTTTGCGTCCTGACCGCCGAGTTCAATGGCCGACCTCGTTTTTGTGTACCTGGAACGGATAACGATGGAATTCGCGACTACTTCCTGCACGTAGTGTGCCCGCAGTCCTTCCGCGAGGGGCTGTCCTCCGCTTCCGCATACGGCAAGAGAAAACGGGGTGTCCGGAAACTGCCGTTTACACGCGTACAGCATTTCTAACGCCGTATACTGCTGGGCGGCGCAATGCCGTTTATAGCTGTGGAAGAGCAGTTCCCCGCTCTTCGGATGGAGCACCGCCAATTTAACGGTGGTGGACCCGATATCGATTCCGGCGCGCAGTGTAATACAATGCCTCCTTCTCATTACATCTTGTCCAGTTTTTTTCCTTTCCATGTAATTGGTATGTTAACAAATGAAAGGATATTATTATACGTATAAAACAGAGAAGAAAAAAAGATGTTCGGCAGCAGAAAAAGCCAGTATTTTTTAAACCCGCAGCCGAGACAGATTCCCCCGGCCGCCGCTACCATCAGCATTGAAGAAAAGGTGGAGGCAATGATAATGGAAAAAGGGGAAAAAACAAACGAAAGGGGGATGGCTGCCAGTCCGGCAAACAGAAAAATCATGACCGCCGCGTAACCGAATACCGTTTGCGGGTCCGGTGAGCGGAAGGCCCCGTAGCTCCACCGCCGTTCCTGTTTGGAAAGGACCCGCCATGCATGCTGGGGAAGCGCGGTTACCGCCGACCCCTTTGACGCGGCCGCCGTTACGGTAAAATCGGTCCTGTCCCGCACAGCCACAATCAGGGCGGCGTCTTCCGTTACCGAATATCCTATTGACCCGTATCCGCCGGCGGCGTCAACGGCCTCCTTTCGTACGGCCAAATTATTTCCGAACCCTCCGGCGGGCATTCCCGCTCCGGCGCTGCCGGCGGTATAAAAGTAACGGAAAATGTGGTCAAAATACTGGTACCGGTACAGAAACTTCCCGTCCCCCTCGGTTTGTATCGGGCCGATGCATAAACCGACGCCGGGGTCTTGAAACGGGCGGCACATCCGGTCCGTCCACTCCGGCGGAACGGCGCAGTCCGCGTCGGTAAAAAGAAAAATATCTCCCTCCGCTGCTTCGATACCCCGCAGAAGCGCGTACTGTTTCGGATTACAGCCGGAGTTCCGGGGCTGAGCGGTAAGGGTAACAATTTTTACCCGGCTGCCGTGTTTTTCCTGAAAATCACGAAGCAGGCCGGCGGTCCCGTCGTCGGAACGGTCGTTGATAAACACTATTTCGCGTATGTTTTCCATCTGCGGTCCTAATGATAAAAACAGCCGGGGGAGGTTTGCTTCTTCGTTCCGCGCCGGTACAATAACGGAAATGTCCATCTTTCCGCTGTCGAGATATTTTTCCCGCCGCCGCGTACGGAAAATTCCGATACAGATAATAATGTGAGAAATGACCGTTATGCCCGCGAATACGCCGATGCTAAGATACGCTGCTGCTAACACCCGTAAAGTGTATAAAAAGAATGAAAAAATGAAAAGAACCCTCGACAATCGGTACTCTTCTCTATTATATTTATTAGGGAATGGGTAAAGAAAATGCGGGGGTGTCTTCGGACCGGGAACGGCTACATATTATTCTCAAATCCATCAGCAGTATCGCGAATGAGCGCGATGTCGATAAGCTGCTTATCCTGCTTGCCGACATGGGGCGGGACCTGATCGGCGCTGACGCCTGTACATTGTGGCTGCTCGATACAAAGAAAGATGAACTTTGGAGCAGGGTCTCCCACGGACTGAAAGAGGTCCGTATCCCCGCTTCCCACGGCATCGCCGGATACGTTGCGCGGTCGGGCAAGCCGGAAATTATTAACGACCCCTATGCCGACCGGCGTTTCGATCAAAACGTGGACAAACAGACGGGCTACCGCACCCGGAGCATTATCGCCCTGCCGATTAACAACAGCGAGGGTGATATTATCGGTGTTTTCCAGGCGGTAAATAAAATTACCGAGGACGGGGGCTTTACACAGCAGGACTTGGAACATTTTCTCGTTGCCGCGACCTATACCGGGAAACAGCTCGAATCGGTCCTTCTGCAGGAGGAAATTGAGACTACTCAGCGTGAAATCATTTTCACCCTCGCTGAAACGGCGGAGCTGCGGTCAAAAGAGACGGGAAACCACGTAAAACGGGTGGCGGAATATTCCCGGCTTTTGTCGACCCTGGTGGAGATGCCGGAAAGCGAAGCGGAGATCCTCAAGCTGGCTTCGCCTCTCCACGATATCGGGAAAATCGCAATCCCCGATTCGGTCCTTCTGAAACCCGGGAAACTGGATGCCGAGGAGTGGGAAATAATGAAGACCCATACCATTATGGGCCACGATATGCTGAAGCACTCGGACAGGAGGATCCTGAAGGCCGCCTCGATCGTGGCGTACGAACACCATGAGAAATGGGACGGTACGGGGTATCCCGGGCGGACGAAGGGGGAGGAGATCCATATCTACGGAAGGATTACGGCCATTGCCGACGTCTTCGACGCCCTTTCTTCCTACCGGGTATATAAACCCTCCTGGCCGATGGAAAAAATTCTCACCCTCTTCGAAGAGGAAAAAGGGAGCCATTTCGATCCGGTGTTAGCGGACCTGTTTATCGAGAACTTTGACAAAGTCCTCGAAATATACGAAACCTACAAGGACCAGACCTCGGGCCCCTCCGGATAGAGGGAGGCGATCCCTTCGGCCGACGCGCCGCAGATGCCCCGTTCCGTTAAAAGCCCGGTAATGAGCCTGGCGGGGGTCACATCGAACCCGAAGTTCCGGGCGCGGGAATTGTCCGGACAGAGAAGGACGTTTTCCACCCTGCCGTCGGCGGTCCTGCCGCTGATGGTGCGTACTTCATCTTCACTTCGTTCTTCGATGGGTATTTCCCGTACTCCGTCTTTTATTTCCCAGTCGACCGTTGATGACGGAAACGCGACGTAAAAGGGAACATTGTTGTCCGCCGCGGCCAGGGCCTTCAGGTAGGTACCGATCTTGTTTGCCGCGTCTCCGGCGGCGGTCACTCTATCGGCGCCGACAATGACAATGTCCACCATGCCGTGCTGCATCAGGTGGCCTCCCGCGTTGTCGACGATAATGTCGTGGGGGACGCCGTGTTTGCCGAGCTCCCAGGCGGTAAGGCCCGCGCCCTGGTTCCGGGGACGGGTTTCATCCACCCACACGTGGACGGGAATACCGGCATTGAAGGCCGCGTAGACCGGGGACGTCGCGCTGCCGTAATCGACAAACGCGAGCCAGCCGGCGTTGCAGTGGGTAAGCACCCGCACCGGGCCTTCCTGCTTCCGCGAGCGTATCGTTTCGAGGAGGCCGACGCCGTGTTCGCCGATCCGTCTGCAAAAATCGGCGTCTTCGTCGGCAATTCCGCCGGCCGTTTTCCGTGCCGCTTCAATCCGGGCCTCTCTGCCGGAAACCTTCGACAAGGCCGAGAGCTGGCGGCGGACCGCCCATTCCAGGTTTTTCGCCGTCGGCCGGGTCCGGATAAGGGTTTCGGCCGCGGCCCGCATATCGCTGTCGAAGGAACCGTCTCCCGCCCGCAGGGCGGCAAGGTACATCCCGTATCCCGCCGCGGCCCCGATAAGTCCCGCTCCCCGTACCCGCATCTCTTGTATGGCCCGTGCGGCGTCGTCGAGTGTGCGGAGGTCCGCCGTTACAAAGCTGTGGGGCAGTTTTGTCTGATCGATGATGGTAATACATTCCGGGTCTTCTTCCCTGCTCCAAATTGTCCTGTAGGGTGTTCCGTCGATATTCATCGCAGCGCCTCTCCTTGCCGAAAAGCTACCTAATCACGCGGATATTTGCAAGCGGTTGACACGGGGAAGTGATTCCCTCTAGAATGATCGGACTATTCTTATTCGTTAATAGAAAAGTATATATATATACGCCTAGGAGGACATTTTGTATAAACCCGTTGACCCGAAAGTCAGTTTTCCGAAGATGGAAGAGGAAATACTGAAATTTTGGCAGGAGAAAAATATATTTACGAAATCGATTGAAGAGAGAGAGGGCCGCGAAGAATACGTATTTTACGACGGACCTCCTTTTGCAACCGGGCTGCCTCATTTCGGACATTTTGTTCCGGGTACGATAAAAGACATTGTCCCCCGTTATCAGACAATGAAGGGGAAAAAAGTCGAACGGCGTTTCGGCTGGGACTGTCACGGCCTTCCGGTGGAATACGAAATGGAAAAAGAGCTGGGCATTTCCGGCAAGAACGAAATAGAGGATTTCGGCATTGCGAAATTCAACGAATCCTGCAGGTCCATTGTTCTCCGGTATACGGCCGAATGGCGGCAGGTAATTACCCGCCTCGGACGCTGGGTCGATTTCGACCATGATTATAAAACGATGGAACCCGATTACATGGAATCGATCTGGTGGGTGGTGAAGCAGCTTTGGGAAAAGGAGCTGCTTTTCGAAGGGCATTACATTCTTCCCTACTGTCCGCGATGTTCCACGGTCCTTTCAAATCACGAGCTTAACCTGGGTGGATACAAGGAGGTGCACGATCCCGCTATTACCGTTAAATTCAAAAAAACCGGTACCGGCAATGTATATTACCTGGCATGGACAACGACTCCCTGGACGCTTCCTTCGAACCTCGCGCTGACGGTGGGAGAAGAGATCGATTACGTCGAGGTGGAGGACGGGGAAGAACACTATATTGTAGC
Source organism: uncultured Spirochaetales bacterium (assembly GCA_964440465.1). Lineage (GTDB taxonomy): Bacteria > Spirochaetota > Spirochaetia > SPDA01 > CAZSGZ01 > CAZSGZ01. The sequence goes on along the minus strand of CAYTSI010000001.1, from coordinate 53,298 downwards.
AAAGGCGCTTCTTTCGTCGTACTACCGCGGCGAGGAGGAGTACTCGGTTGTGCGGGAATTCAAGGGCAGCGACCTTGTAGGCGGTTCGTACGAACCGCTCTTTCCCTATTTCGCCGATGAAAAAGAAAACGGGGCTTTTCAAATTTATTCGGGAGAACATGTCAGTACCGAGGAAGGGACCGGGATCGTCCACACAGCACCGGGTTTTGGAGAGGACGATTACCGCGTCCTGAAAGATACCGGAGTGTCCACGATCTGTCCGGTGGACGCGGAAGGAAAGTTTACCGAAGAGGTAAGCGATTTTGCGGGCTATTTTGTAAAAGACGCGGACAAGGGTATTATTCAGCGGCTGAAAGATGAAGGGAGCCTGGTAAAACGGGACAATTATCTTCATAACTACCCCCACTGCTGGCGCTGCTCCTCCCCCCTTATCTACCGTGCAATATCCTCCTGGTTTGTGGACATCGGCAAAATTAAACAGGACATGCTCGAGGCGAACGATACGGTATACTGGGTCCCGGACCACCTTCGGCAGGGACGTTTCGGTAAATGGCTCGAGAACGCCCGGGACTGGGCAATTTCCCGCAACCGTTACTGGGGAAATCCGATTCCCATCTGGCGCTGCGATTCCTGCGAAGCGATCGAATGCATCGGGTCGAAGAAGGAGCTGGAGGAAAAAACGGGAAAGCACACGGAGGACCTTCACAAGCATTATGTCGATGAACTGACCTACCCGTGTTCCTGCGGCGGTACAATGGGCCGTATTCCGGAAGTTCTGGACTGCTGGTTTGAATCCGGCGCCATGCCCTACGCGCAGAACCATTATCCGTTTGAAAACAAAGAGTTTTTTGAAAGGAATTTCCCCGCCGATTTTATCAGCGAAGGCCTCGATCAGACCCGGGGATGGTTTTATACCCTTACAATTCTCGCCGCGGCGCTGTTCAAGGGTCCGGCGTTTAAAAACGTTATTGTCAACGGCCTCGTTCTTGCCGAAGACGGAAAAAAGATGAGTAAGTCGGAACGAAACTATACCGATCCGATGGATGTTATCAACAAGTACGGCGCCGACGCTCTCCGCCTCTTTTTAATGTATTCATCCGTTGTGAAGGCGGAGGACCTGAAATATTCCGACGACGGCGTAAAAGACATCCTGAAGACCATCATCATTCCGCTTTGGAACGCCTACAGTTTTTTCATTACCTACGCGAACATCGACAATGTGAAACCGAAAAAAGCTCCGGATAGTCCGGAAAATCCGTTAGACCGGTGGATTTTGTCCGAAGCGGAGGGGATGGTCCTCGAGGTTACGGAAAACTTTGAAGCATACGATCTGCAGAAAGCCATCAGCCCGATGGTTGATTTTATCGATCTTTTGAATAACTGGTATATCAGGCGGTCGAGACGCCGGTTCTGGAAATCGGGAAACGACCTCGACAAGGAACAGGCGTATCAGACACTGTTTGCCGTTCTCATGAAGCTGATTGTATCGGCATGCCCGGTTGTCCCGTTTATAACCGAAGAGATTTACCAAAACCTTCGGGATGAGACGATGCCGGAATCGGTCCACCTCTGTGATTTCCCCGTTGGAGACGAGAAAAAACGGGACGAGGAATTGGAACAGAAGATGGCTATTACGAGAAAGGCTGTCAGTCTCGGAAGGGCCCTGCGGAGCATGCATGAAATCAAGATCCGGCAGCCCCTGAAGGCAATTCATGTAGTGACCCTCGATGTGGAGGAACGGAAAATACTGCGTGAAATGGAAGACATTATCCGGGACGAATTGAATGTAAAGGACGTCATTTTCCGGGACAATGAAGAGGATGTCGTTGTATATTCGGCAAAGGCGAATTTTAAAATTCTAGGGAAAGAACTGGGAAAGCATATGAAAGAGGCGGCGCGGAAAATCGAGCAGCTGAATATGCGGGAGATACAGTCGCTTATGGAAGGTGCTACTCTCGCTCTCGATTTAACGGACAGCACCTTTGATCTGACTCGGGACGGAATTATCGTGCAGCGGCTGGAAAAAGAAAACCTGAAAGTGCTCAACGAAGATTCCCTTACGGTTGCCCTCGATCCGGAAATTACGGATGAGCTGAAGCAGGAGGGGATTGTTCGAGACCTTGTGCGGTACGTGCAGAATATGCGGAAAGAGGCGGACCTCGACGTTACCGACCGGATCCGCCTGCGGCTGTACGGGCAGGAGGACCTGAAAACGGCGGTGAGCGCCTTTGAAGATTATCTGCTGTCTGAAACGCTGGCGGTCAATTGGGAGTGGGAAAAACCGGACGAAGGGCACGAAGTCGAATGCGGGGAGGAGAACTGTCTTGTCAGCCTGGAAAAAGCATAAAATCATTGCCTCGGTACTGGGGCCTGTCGCCGCGTTCCTGTTATTTTCCTGCGCTTCGTCGCCGGAATTCACTTCGGTAGAGCGGCCGGTCCATTTTCTTCCAGATTCCTCTCAGGTGCTTGGAAAAATCAACGCTGTTTCCAACGAAGCACTCTTTCATGAAATTATCAGTCTCTTTGTAGGAGGTGAAAACACACCCGGGGAAGCGGCGGATTTGCAAAAAGCCCTCGGCAGGACGGAAAATGTGTTTTTCGCGTATAACCGTACACAGCCGGGCATGAAAGCTGATTTCTCGATTATTATACAGGGGCGGTTCCCGAAAGGAATTACAGAATCCATCATTAAAAAAGAGGAGGGGTGGGAGAAACAATCCTCGGCCCCGGCATGGTATAAAAACGCTCGTACCGGATTAGAGTTTGCCGTACCCGAAAAGGGCCTCATTTTCTTTTCCACCGGGCTGCTGGAAGAAATGCTGCTGCGCTTTGCTTCCCGCCGGCCGGCGGGTATTGCCTACGAGGCGCTGAAGGAGTTTGAGGTTTCCGACATCGTTCTGTATATAGGCGACCCCGCGTCGGGACTTTTAGAAGGGCTTCCCGTGGATACCGGGAAATTCCCCCTCAAGTCGATGTGGTTTACCCTGTTTACAAGCGGGTTCGAGTACCGCCTGTCGGGTGTTTTTGTTCTTACGGATGGGAAAAAAGCAGAGGCAATGGCAATGCTTTCAAAGATCCTGATGATCGGATGGTTCCGGCAGAACAAGCTGGGGACGATGGAGGAGCTGAAAGAGCAGCTTTCGATTGCCGCCGTAGGCGCTTCCGTCCGAATTTCCGGGATGTATCTCGATGATGCCGAGGTCCTGCGGCTGCTGTTTTCATTTTTACCGGAGGAAGAAGCGGGTCTGCCATGAAAATCGGTGTAATTGACTACGAGGCCGGAAACCTTAGGAGTGTTGAAACCGCCCTCACGTTTTGCGGTATCGATTATTTCGTTACCGATGTACCCCGGGGGCTGGAGCAGGCTAAGAAACTGATTTTCCCCGGAGTGGGGGAGGCGCGGGCGGCAATGGATGTGCTGAAAAAAAAAGGGCTGGACGAAGCGGTGGCAGGCCAGATAGAAAAGGGGAAGCCCTTTTTGGGTATTTGTATCGGGTATCAAATTCTCTTCGACACTTCGGAGGAACGGGACACGCCGTGTCTCGGCGTTATTTCGGGGCGTGTCGCGCGCTTTCCCTTTCGGGAGGGACATAAAGTACCCCACATGGGATGGAACGAAGTCGATGTCCGGGAGGGGGCCGGGGGGGCGTTATTTGCCGGTATCCCCAGGGGGTCCTCGTTTTATTTCGTTCACAGTTATTATCCCCGACCCGATGAGGAGGAGTATGTAGCGGGCAGCACCGATTATATCCTTCCCTTCGCGTCATGTTACCGGAAGGACAACGTGTCGGCGGTGCAGTTTCATCCCGAAAAATCGGGGACCGCGGGGCTGCGGCTGCTTACAAATTTCGCGAAAATGAAGGAATAGGAATGAAGGGATAACGCGATGCTCAAGAAACGAATTATCGTGTGCCTCGATGTCCGGGACGGGAAAACGACAAAGGGAATCAAGTTCAAAGGCAATGTCGATATTGGGGACCCGGTTGAAATGGCGGAAGAATATTACCGCCAGGGAGCCGACGAGCTGGTTTTTTACGATATTACCGCTTCCGCTGAAAACCGGGGTATTATTATCGATGTTGTCAGGCGGGTGGCTGAAAAAATTTTTATCCCCTTCGCGGTGGGAGGCGGCATCGGAAATGTCGACGATATGCGGAGCGTTCTGTTAGCGGGGGGGGAAAAAGTAAGTGTCAATTCCCAGGCAGTCAACAACCCCGGAATAATTGACGCGGGGGCGTCCCTTTTCGGCAGTCAGTGCATCGTTCTCGGAATGGACGCGAAAGCGGACCCGGCGATGCTCTCGGGATACCGGGTGTACATTAACGGCGGCAGAAAAGCCACGGGTTTGGACGCGCTTTCCTGGGCAAAGGAAGCGGTGGAGCGGGGGGCGGGTGAAATCGTCGTTAACTCAATCGATGCCGACGGTACCGAGGAAGGCTACGATATAACGGTAACACGGCGTATATCGGAATCTGTCGGCGTTCCGGTTGTAGCTTCCGGCGGCGCGGGTACGCCGATGCACCTTGCCGACGTGCTGACAAAAGGAAAGGCGGATGCCGCGCTGATAGCCTCCATGGTCCATCTACAAGGCTATACGGTAGGGGAAATAAAGAAACTGCTCTATTCAAAACACATTGATGTTCGGATGGACGGAATTGAAAAATAGTAGTATATTATAGAATATTTTTCGGCACCGAAAGGAGTACAAGATGCCTACCTATGACTACGAATGCACATCCTGCGGATATACCTTTGAAGTGTTTCAGAGTATGTCCGATGATCCGCTGAAAAAATGTCCCGAGTGCGGGAAAAAAGTGCAGCGGCTCATAGGTGGAGGAGTGGGAATTATTTTCAAGGGAAGCGGATTCTACGTTACCGACAGCAAGAAAAGCAGCTCCGGCAGCACCTCCGTATCGAATGAAGAAAAGAAGAAACCGGACGACAGCAAAACACCGGCTTCGGATACAAAAAACGGAGCGAAAGAACCGAAAGAAACGAAGGAAAAAAAGAAAAGCGCCTAGGCCTGTTCTTCAAAGGGCCGCAGGATTTGATACGCCACCATCCTCTGATGAGGAAAGAGAAACACAACTTCATCGGAAGGTGAAATATATTTTTGAAGCTTTTTTACAATCACCTTCTTCGATTCAGTCGACTCCACAAGCAGGCAGGTGGAGCTGATTTTCTGCACCTGACTGTTTCGGCCCAGCAGCTCATCAATTTTATTCGGAAATCCCGGGTCTTCCGAGCGGTACGAAAGGTACCAGGAATTTACAACGTCGCTGCTCCGCAGCCAATCTCCAAAATACATACGCTTACCTCCATAGGTTACAGTTCAGTGTTGTTCACGCGCCGCCAGATAGATGTATTCGGCACTCGCCGCGGCGTCCTCCAGCAGCGGGGAAATTGTTAATTGTTCATAGGCTTGCCGCATTATTTCCAATTTCGGCCGGACAATCGGCCGTTTCGGGGCAAATACGGTGCAGCAGTCTTCGTAGGGCCGTATGGATATATCGAAGGTGCCGATACGCCGGGCAATTTGTACAATTTCCTCCTTATCGTATCCGATCAGCGGCCGGAACACCGGAAAATCGGCCGTACCGCCGGTAAAGGTCAGGCTTTCAACCGTTTGGCTGGCTACCTGGCTTAAGGCTTCTCCCGTTACGAGGCACTGCGATCCTTGCTGTTTTCCGATACGTTCCGCGATTTTCATCATACACGCCCGCGTCAGCAGGGTCGTCTCCTCATCTTTGGCCTTTTGTTTTATGTGCAGCTGTACCGGGGTAAAGGGGACGGTATAGAGCCGGATACCGGAGCAGTAGGGTGCCAGTTTTTTCCCCAAGGCTACGACCTTTTCCTGTGCTTCGTCGGAGGTAAACGGGGGCGTATGAAAGTATACCGCGTCGAGTTTCAGGCCCCGTTTTGCCATGAGGTAGGCCGCCGCGGGGGAATCGATTCCCCCGGAGAGGAGCAGTGTCCCTTTCCCGGCGCATCCGACGGGAAGCCCGCCGGGACCGGGCAGCGGGTCGCCGAAAATGATTGCTTTCTCCCGGATTTCGCAGTGGATGGTGAAATCGGGGCGGCCGCAGTCGACGGAAAGGGAGGGACAGGATTTTAGAATACGGTCTCCAAGTCTGCAGGCCAGTTCGTAGGAGGTATAGGGAAAGCCCTTGTCCGAGCGCCGGGGTTCGATTTTAAACGTTTTTTTCGCCGGGTCGTTCGCGATAATCCCGGCGGCGAGAGCGGCGGTCTCTTTTTCGACTGCTTCGAGGGTTTTATCCGTGCGGATGACAGGGGCGAATCCGGTAATGCCGAAAACAGTTGAGAGTCTGCCCTGTATCTCTTCATCGCTCAATCCGGGAACGGTAAGAAAAAACCTGCCGTTGTTGCCGAAATAACCGGCATTCTCGTCGAAGCGTTTCAGGATATTTTTTCGAAGCCGTGCTTCGAAAAGCTTCCGGTTGCCGGTTTTCAGAGCAATTTCTCCGATTTTTATCAAATACATTTTTTCCATGACAATGCCGCTCTAGTTTTTTTTCAAAGTGTCCGCGAGGGGGAGCACGTCACGCGCGAAGACCCGGCAGAATTCGTCAATGTCATGTTTCGTTGTGGAATATCCGGTGGAAATCCGGAGGGCGCTTTCATATTTTTCTTTTTCCAATCCCATCGATTCCAGCCCCCGTGTCCGCTTGCTTGCGGAAGTGGAACACGCGGACCCGGTGCCGGCAGCGACCCCGGCGCTGCTCAAGGTACGGACCGCGGCCTCTCCGGGCAGGGGCGGAATAAAAACGGTATTGATGTAGGGTGAGTACTTTTCGGAGACACGGGAATAAAACAGAGATGCCTGCCGGAACCCCTTTACCTGTTCGATGAGATGTTCCATCAGGTCCCGCGCGTGCCCATAGCGGTGTTCAAAATTTTCAACGGCTTTTCGTGCCGCTAACGCGGAACCGTAAACCGAGAAAAGATTTTCGGTCCCCGGCCGTATACCGAATTCCTGTTCACCCCCGGCGGCAAGGACCCGGGGCGGCCTGCGTACATAGAGTATCCCGGTGCCTCGGGGGCCGCCGATTTTGTGGGAACTGAATACGGCACTGTCGGCACCGAGCAGTCCGGCATCGAACGGCACCTTCCCGAAAGCCTGTACCGCGTCCACATGTACATGAACGCGCCGTTTCAGCGTTTTTTCCCTCTCCCGGACAAGGCCGATTATTTCCTTCAGCGGCTGTACAGCGCCGGTTTCATTGTGGACTGCCAGCACGGCCACCAGTTTTGTATCAGCCCGAAGGGCCGATGCTATCGCGTCGGGGGACACAAACCCTTCCCGGTCGGGAGAAACGACGGACAGGGAGATGCCGAATTCTTTATACAGCATCAGCGGTTCATATACCGAGGCGTGTTCTATCCCGGTCATAACGGCATGCCGGTCCGTTTTGCTGAACAGAAGCTGCTGCAGAACGAGGTTGTTCGCCTCCGTTCCGCCGGAAGTGAAAATAATGTTTTTTGTATCGCAGCCGAGGTACTCGGCCCAGTAACTCCTCGAAACAGTAATCAGGTTTCTCGCCTTTTTCCCGGCGCCATGCTCCGAAGAGGGATTCGCGTACGTTTCCTTGAAGACATCGGCCGCCTGATCGATAATATGCATGTCGGGAACAGCTGTCGCCGCCCAGTCCAGATAAATCATAGGCTGATACTATACAGGAACGAAGCAATGTTCCGCAAGACCAATATATTCTTGCCAAAATATCATAAAAAGTGTATATTCGACTTGTATGAATGATGACACATGCTGCGGCGACATCATGATCGATTCCCTCGCTGAACGGCTGAAAGTATGCGGCCATCCCATTCGTTTGAAAATTCTCTGCCTTATCGAGAAAGAAAATGCCTGCGTAACCGATTTATGGCAGTGTCTGCATCAGCCGCAGCCGGTTATCAGCCAGCACTTAGCGGTACTGAAAGAGAAAGGGATCGTTACCTCTGAGATCCAGGGAAACAGGAGGATCTATTCTATTTCCGATCCCTTTATCGCGAACATCGTACAGTCCTTTACCCGGGTAAGCACAGCATAACCGGGGCCCTCTCCCGCGCGGTTATGGCGCGGCCCGGACCCGGTCGATAAAATCCCATACCGTATTTACAACGGCGATAATAGCGGTAACCCAGCCGGTGGTAATGAGCAGGTTCTGTATGAACTGGTCCGACTGGAAGAGGAATTTTTGGGATATATAAATATGGTCCCCGGGCGAGACGGGGTCGGTCGTCTCGACAGCTGTCCGCTTCTTGTTTTCGTCAATCAGAAAAATTCCGTTCGGGTCGCCCTTGTTTTCCGTAACCCCGCCCGCGAGCAGGAGATAATCGTAGACAGTGCTCCCTTCCATGAAGGTATAGGCCCCCGGATCGTTTACATAGCCGGTAACGAAAATCTGCATCTTCTTCATGGGCACGAGAATGAGGTCCCCCGGTTTGAGGTCGGTATTGTACCGCGCTTCACGGGTTTTCCACAGTTCCTGTATGTTCAAAGGAATTTTCTCGGTTGTTCCGTCGGCGTTCTTTCGTTTCAAGACGCCCTGTTCATCTAAAGAGATAAGCGGAGAGGGTCCTCCCACCGAATCGAGGACGGAAAGAAGACTGATTCCGGGACGGTAGGGCAGGTCGATACGCAGCGGCTTTTGCGGTACTGAAATCGGCCCTGTTTTCGCGCCGGCGCTTCCTAAAACGGCGCCTTCAATTGTTATCATTTCACTAATTTCAGTGGTGGAATGGATAACGACATTGTCGCCGTTTTGAAGGGGAAACTCATCCGCCTTGCTTAAGGGGAGAGAAATAATCGTCTGCTGTCCGTTTTTCTGGATCCTGACAATTTCGATTTTCGAGGTAAGGGTGTCGGGCTTGACTCCGCCCGCTAATGAAATAAGGTCCCCCGTGGTTTCTTCCGGGACCAGTTCGTAGTACCCGGGAAAAACAATGTTCCCCGATATGTTCGCGATAATGTCCGCGGGGGGCACATACACCTTGTCTCCCGGTTCGAGGGAGGGGTTTGCCCGGAAATCCGCGTTTTGATAGAACTTGGAAATATCTACCGAAATAGGGTCTTCCACATTTTCCCGGAAAAGCCGCACATTCCGGTAGCTTCCGCCCGGTTTGAAACCGCCCGCCCCGGCGATTGCTTCAATAACACCCATCAGCGGATTGGCCTGCAGATAGCCGGGCTGAATAACGCCGCCGTAAATAAAAATATTAAACTGGGCGGGTGTAATGAGAACGAAGTTGATGTACTGTGCCGGAATAATGTTCCGAATCCCCTGTACCACATACTGCTGCAGTTCCGAGAGTTTGTATCCCTTGGCGTTGATGGTGCCTAAAAAGGGAAGGTTCAGCTGATAATTACTCTGCAGCTGTATTTCATACTCCTGAATATTGGAAATCGACCCGTCGCTCTTTACACCGGAGGTAACGATGAGTTTAAACAGGTCCCCGGGGGTCAGCTGATATTCAACCATATTCGTGAAGTTGGAAGTGAAGTCCGTGTTTATCCCCCGGACAGTCCGGAAAATATCCGCCTGCAGCCCGAATTTCGGCATATCACCGCCGGCGTCGGTGTCCCCGCTCTCCTGGGCGGATGCCGGCGTGAATGCCGGGGTGAAGAGGACGCATAGAAGAAGAAAAACGATGAACCCGCGGAATTTTATCATGCCGTCCATACTATCAGGATTGAAATTGCAAAGTCAATACAGCCGGTATGTCCGGGGGCAGTTCCTTTTTTTTCCCCGATTTGATACAACATACGGTAATGAAAGATTCAAAACGATACACCTTCGGGCCCTACACAACCGAAATCCTGTATGAACAGCGGATGACCATCGGCTGTTTTCGTCCGCCCCGCGGAGGGAAGGAAGGGCGGCGGCAGCTGTTTGTCTTCGATGAAACGACGACGCGGCTTTTCGGGCCCGCGATTTTCGGTCCCGCGGGCCTTCCGGAGGGCGCCGTTACCGTTACGCTGCCCGGGGGGGAGGAGGCGAAGTGCTTTGAATCGGTAAGCACCATTCTGCGCGCCGCTGTTGAAAACGGATTCGGCAGGGACGCGCTGTTTGCCGGAGTCGGAGGGGGAATAATCTGCGATATAACGGCCTTTGCCGCCTCCGTATTTACGCGGGGCTGCGGACTGATGCTTGTTCCGACGACCCTTCTCGCAATGGTCGACGCGTCGGTGGGGGGGAAAACGGGAATTAATTTTTTAGGATACAAAAACATGGCGGGGACCTTTTACCCGGCGGAACGGGTCCTTGTCGTTCCGGAAGTTCTGTCTACGCTGCCGCGAAACGAGCTGCTGTCCGGTCTATCGGAAATAATCAAACACGCCTGTCTCGGCGATGAGACGTTATTTACCATGCTCGAAAAGCAGCGGGACGCGGTACTGAAGAAAGACGGGGCTGTTTTATCGGAAATTATTAAACGTTCCGTTGCCGTAAAAGCCGGTGTTGTGGAACAGGACCTTACCGAAGCCGGCATCCGGGCGCATCTGAATTTGGGACATACCTTTGGTCATGCTCTGGAAAGTGTCTCAGACCTCCGGGGGAGCGGCCACGGGGAAGCTGTCGCGTGGGGCCTTTCCATGGCGGTACAGGCGGGACTGCGCTTAGGGATTACCGACGCTGCCTACGGAGAGAGGGTGCTGAAGCTGCTTGAAGCCTACGACTACCGGCTGCGGCGGCGGGTGGAACCGGAGCTGTTTCTGCGGGCGCTGAAACAGGACAAGAAGAAGCGGGAGGGAAGGGTCCGGTTTGTACTGCAGAAAAGACTCGGCGAGACAGTACTGCGGGAAGTTGATGAAAAAATAATCCGTCAGATTATAGCTGATCAAACACCGTAGCGAGTTTCCGGTATATTCTGTTCAGATTATCGAGTTTTGTGTCCGACGGTCCGAGTTTATCAATCATCAGTTCGATGCTGGATAAACTCTGGGACAGCGCGTTATGGAACCCCTTCGAGCATGAAAACCAGAATGTGCCCCCGCCGTCGGTGTTGAGGCTGACAAATCCGCAGTATTTTTTCGATTTTTTTCTATTCCGGCATATTTTTAGGATTAGATCGACGTGGCCGTAGAGCTCGTCGAAATCATCGGGAAGATAGAACTGCCTTCCTTTCGGCCAGGAGCCGGCCATGTCCCGCTCCGGATGTAACAGCGGCGCGATTTTTAAGATGGTTTTCAGCTTTTCACCGCTTAAAAGCTCGCAGCCTTCCAGGAGGACCGTCCCCCGCAGTTTCGTGTCGTTTCTGCTCAGCCGGGGAAGGGCTTTGGCACAGAGGGGTTTGAGCTTGTTCCAGGAAAGTTCGACAATGTACTTTTTCCCTTTGTAGGGCTTGACCGGAAATACCTCTCCCCCGAGGACAAGGGGCTGCGGGCCTTCCGCCTTCGGTGCCGGCGCCCCCCGCTCCGTCCGCTGTTTTTGAGGGCGGGCGAGGTGTTCCGTCAGAATATCTGAAATTTCGGGCAGCCACGCTTGTTGCAGGGGCGAAACCGAACGGGCGAACATTTTCGACGTTCGAACGATCTCCCCGGCAACGATATATTTCGGAGTTTCCCGGAACATAACGCTTCCCGGATGGATCTGAATACGGTCGGCGGTCAAGCTCCGGTAGCTGTTTTTTCTCGACTGTACACAGACGAACTGGAGAAGGCCCGCGGAAACGGAACAGAGGTAATCTTTAATCGGACCGCCCGAGAGGATGGGGACCCCTTTCGAGGAAACGATTTCCTCTAACTGGGTTTTAATATTTACAATTTCCGCCGTAGTGCGTTCGTCGAGATAGTAGGTTTCGCAGAACTGCTTCTTGTTCGGGGCCTTCAAATAGGCGCGGAACAATTTCAGATAGGACAGAAAGTCTCCGGACGCGTGCTGGAACGTGTGGTGCGCCTTCCTGGCGGCTATTTCTTCACCCTGCGGCAGCAGAAAAGGGGTGTGGGTGGAGAGAAAGGAAACACCGATAAGCACCTCTTCCAGTACATTCGGATATTTACGAATTGCCTCGACGATAATCCGTGCTAATCGGGGGAGGAGGGGAAACTCGACCATCATGGCGCCGATGTCGGACAGTGCATTTTCCGGCGTGAGGGCGTGCAGCATCCGAAGCGTATCTTCGGCGCTGATAATTCCCTCTTTTCCCGGAGGAGAGATGAAATCGAAGGATTCGAAATCATTGATACCGATTTCCGCCATCCGCAAAACCACCTCCGAGAGGTCGGTGCGGTAAATTTCCTCGGTTGTATAAAGGGGCCGTGTTTCGTAGTCCTGCTTCGTATAAAGCCGGTAACAGGTGCCGGGCCGCGTGCGGCCGGCCCGTCCTTTGCGCTGATTGCAGGAAGCCTTGGATATACTCGTTTCGATGAGAGATGAGGTGTACGTCCTGGGATTGTAGTAGTTGATTTTTGCAAGTCCCGAATCGATAACGGAGGTAACGCCGTCGATGGTTACGCTGGTTTCGGCAATGTTTGTGGAAACGACAACTTTGGTTTTATTCTCGGGAGTCGTAACAAAAACATATTCCTGTTCATCTTTGGAAAGACGGCCGTACAGCGGAAGGATAAGCAGCTTTTTCGCGAAGGGCATGGAATAGAGCAGCTGTATGCAGTCCTTAATCTGCCGTTCCCCGCTTAGGAAGACAAGAATGTCTCCTTTCCGGTTTTCCAAAACGACCCTGCTGATAATTTCGACAATTTTGTGAATAACTCCCTCGGCGCCGGCTTCCTCCTTCGGAGGATCATACACAATGCCGACGGGATACATCCGGGTATCGATGTGGACGATAGGGGCGCCGCCGAAATATTCGGAGAAGATTTCGGCATTGATGGTGGCTGATGATATCATCACTTTAAAATCGGCCCGCGTTTCTAAGATATGCTTGAGAAGGCCGAGAATAAAATCGATATTGAGGCTCCGTTCATGGGCCTCATCGACAATAATGACGTTGTAATTTGTCAGATAACGGTCGCTTTTCAGTTCCTGCAGCAGGATACCGTCGGTCATGATTTTGATTTTGGTGTCTTCCTTCGTTTTATCGTCAAAACGGATCGTGTATCCCGCGATTCCCGGCATGGGAGAGGTAAGCTGGTTGGAAATAAATTCAGAAACGGAAACAGCGGCGATCCTCCGCGGCTGGGTGACACCGATCATCCCTGAATCGGAGTAGCCGGCTTCGTGCAGGATTACCGGCAGCTGGGTGGTTTTTCCGGACCCTGTCGGGCTTTCCACAACCACGACGTTATTCGCGGCTAAGGCGTCTAAAATCTTTTGTTTTTGGCGGTAAACGGGCAGTTCTTTTGCTTGCATACTCTCTTTCTTTATAGCTTTGATTTGATTATGTGTACGGCCTCATGAAGGCCGATGTTGTCGTGACTTTCTCTGCTTTGAAGTTCTTTAATATTCACCTTCCCGGCGCTGTATTCCTCCCCGCCGCAGATGAGGGCGAAAGGCGTCCCTTTTTTTTCGGCGAACTGAAACTGCTGCGCGAGTTTCCGCTTCGACGGGTAAACTTCGCAGGAGATCCCCGATTTTCGAAGGGTTTCGGCTGTTGTATGATAGTGGGGAATGAGGTCTTCATTGAGGCACAGAATGAGGAGGGTAACGGGGCTTCCTTCCGGCGCTGAAGTCTCCAAATGTTCTAACGCCGAGAGAAGGCGGTCCAGGCCGATTGACGCGCCGACCCCCGGCATCTCCTCCTTTGTGTAGAGGGACGCCAGGTTGTTGTATCTCCCGCCGGAGCAGACGGAACCGATTTCGGGCAAGTCGGTCAGGAAGGTCTCAAACACTACTCCGGTATAATAGTCCAACCCGCGGGTTATCGAGGGGTTAAAGGTATAAAACGGGGAGATACCGAGGTCCTCCATCCAGGCCCACAGGTTTCGAATGTAGTCCGATTCGGATGAAGGTCCCCCCGACAGCGTCTCGCATTTGCCGATCCTTTCAGACCAGGTCCCGTCCATACGGATAAATTCAAGTACGGTTGTCGCGATATCGGAGGGAATGATCTCACCGAGCATTTCCGTTACGTTTTCTTCTCCGATTTTCGACACCTTATCGATAATCCGGAGGATTTCAACGGCATGTTCCTCGACCCCCGCGTGCCGCAGGAACCTGTTAAAAAGTTCCCGGTTCGAAAGATGGATGGAAAAACGGCTGATGCCGAGGGCATGGAACGCGGCTTTCATCAGCAGAAGGATTTCAAAATCGGAAGAGAGGGTGTCTGCTCCGACAATATCGAAGTCGCACTGCATAAATTCCCGGAACCTGCCCCGCTGGGTATTTTCACCCCGCCAGACCTTTGCAATGTGGTAGCGTTTAAAGGGGAGGTATAATTCCGTCCTGTGCTGGGCCATATATCTGGCAAATGGTACGGTAAGGTCGAACCGCATGGAAACGTCCCGCCCTCCGTGGTCATGAAATTGGTATACCTGCTTGTCAGTTTCTCCGCCCCCTTTGCCGAGGAGAACTTCCGTGTATTCCAGTACCGGGGTATCAATGGGCAGAAAGCCGTACCCTTCAAAGGTTTTCTCTAAAATTGATATAATAGATTTTCTCTGTATTTCAAAATTGGGCAGAGTATCGCGGAAACCTTTTAAAACCCGGGGTTTAATAATATCGGAAGCCATTTTTCTCTCCTCTGGGGCATATAATTCTATAAAATACTTGACATTTTATTTTTATGAATTGTTTAATTATAGCAGGCAATTAAAAATTAAAAAAGCGGGTCTTGTTTGTTAGTTAGATACATTAAAAACGGAGACAGCCGGACGGAAGAGCTGGCAAAAATTTACACCCTGCGGGAACACGGCATCAAGCGTTCATACATTGACAGGGACGCTGAAAAAATCATTCACCGGCTGAGGAACCATGGATATCAGGCATTTGTTGTCGGCGGCGCCGTCCGGGACCTGCTGCTGGGACGAAAACCGAAAGATTTTGATATTGTAACGGACGCGCATCCGGGAAAAATTCATAAGATTTTCTGGAATTCCAGGATCATCGGAAGGCGGTTTCGACTTGTCCATGTCTATTCAGGTACTACAATTACGGAAGTATCTACATTCAGGTCCTCGGACCTGACAAAAAGCAATGCCTTCGGCACAATGAAAGAGGACGTGGTACGGAGGGATTTTACCTTCAACGCCCTGTATTACAGTCCCGAACAGGAGTATCTGTACGATTACGTCGGCGGACTTGATGACATTCTCGATAAAAAAATCTGCCCGATTATGCCGGTAGACCGTATTTTTATCGACGACCCTGTTAGAATTATCCGGGCGGTACGCTACGGAATGATTACGGGGTTGAGTTTGAAGGGGAAGCTCCTGCGGCAGCTGCGGAATGACGCGCCGATGCTCAGTCAAATTTCCTCTTCCCGGCTGACGGAAGAAATTATAAAAATACTGCAGAGCGGGAAATCGGAAAAAATATTTGAATTTTTCATACGGTACGATATTCTCCGGTATCTTCTTCCGAATATGCATACTATTTTATCGGAAGGGCCCTCGTTTTTTGTCAAACCGCGGCCGCGGAAACTTCTGTTGGAAAACCTCCGGGACCTCGACAGAAAAATTCAGCGTCAGCAGGAACTTTCGAAGGGGGAAGCATTTACCGCGTGGATAAAAAGCTTTATTTCCATCGATACAAACGCGTCCCGGGAAGAGCTGGAGGCGCAGTACAAAGATGTTTTTCATAGAATAAAATATATTATCAAACCCATAACACCGCCGAATAAAGATGTTGAGCAGGCGGTGCGGAATTTATTCAGGGCCCGCGGGCTTTCCCCTCCGAAAAAAAGGAGATACGGGAGGGCCCGCGGGAAAAAATAACGGCCCGTCGGCAGCGTTATTTCAAGGAGTGTTATTCCGAAAAGTTTACATTACCGGCTTGAGCGGCCTCTATCCTTTCAAAAAGGTTTTCCGTCTTCGCCGCGTAGGTCGCCGAATCTATGTTCACCGCCTCCATGAGGTAGCCTTCCGCGTCGTTATACCGGTTGTCGGCAAAGGCGTTTACCCCGAGGGCGTAATAGACAAGGGCGCTGTCCGCGCCGAGCATCAACGCCGACTGATAGTAATATTCCGCGAGAGAGTAATCTTTTTCGGTGTAATGGATGAGGCCGAGGTAGTAATAGGGGATATAGTGGCTGCCGTCGAGAGAAATCGCTTTAATAAAGGCCTTTTCAGCGTCATCATAGTTGCCGAGTGTGTAAAGATCGACACCTTCCTTCACAACATCGGGAAAGGTTTTAATGGAGCTGATGTAGGTGGTAAAATCGGTGTAGAGCAGATATTCATTCACCCAGTTAAATGTTTTCGCGTAAATATACTGTTCGTTTTCATTTTCCGTCGCGTTCGGTTCCAGCGCGCTGACGGCGTCCCATAAGAGCCGGTTGTAGTTGTTGTTTTCCGAGTTTAACAGAAACATGAGGAAGCCCCAGGACTGGGCGTGAAAAATATTACCCTTATCGGATAACGTCGCGGCGTCAGGTTCCAGCAGTTTCGACAGGGTCAGAAGCGAAGGCCCTTCGGTGTTTGTATAGGAAGAACTGTCTCCTACGAGATTTTTCAGTGTTGCAAGCCACCCCAGGTTTTCCTTGTATACCGCGAAATCATGATCGGCGTCGTAGGTGCTTTTTTCAAAATAAACGGCAAAACCCTGCTGCATCCAGAGCGGCGGGTTTTTGATAAAGGACTTGAAAAACTGTATAAAGGCGTGCCGAATGAGGGCCGTTTCAAATTCCCGTTCGTTGTCAATGTCGTAACAGACCAATTCGCTTTTTTTCAGCGAAGAGTATTGCAGATATACGAAGTTGTTCTTTGAAGTACCGACGATAGATGTCAGGTAGGAATCGAATCTCGATTTTTCCGCGAAAACGCGGACATTCAATTTCGCCTCCAGCCGCGTCATATCGAACCTGAGATAATTATTAAACAGGTCCGCGTATGCCTCCATCCGTTTTGCAACATTTTCGGCATTTTCGGTGCTGATTTCCGAGTACACCCGGTAATGGTCCGATTCCGTTACATACAGCGAGGGGGCCTGTGAAAATGCAAATCCCGCGGCGCAAAAAAGGGTAACTATTACAAAAACAAATTTCTTCATACAATCCTCCACTCGTTACTATCTAATAGTATAGTAAGTAATCCGGTACAAATCTATAATTTTTTTTATTATCGGCAGCTTCGGGGTAAAAAATCAGTCCTTAATCTCATTGATTGTAATGTTCATTTTACTGATTTGTACGCCCGTAAATTTGTCGATATTGTCTATGATATAATTCTGCAGATCATGAACCCGTCCGGCAAGGTTTTTTTCTATGGGGACCTTCACGTCCATGGTGAGCCGGTACTGCAGTCCTTCCGAGATAATCTGCAGTTTATCAATATCGATATCAGGATCATATTCGGCAACACAATGGAGGACCATCTGGGTTATTGCCGTTTCCGAGATGGCAATCTGACCCCGTTTGGAGAATTCCGGACGGACGACGGCCTTTTCGTAATATTTGTTCCGGTTCCGGAGCAGGCGGCGGGTTTTTAGAAAGACACGCACCGAATCGTAAAAAATATGGGGGTAGTTGCGTTTAATTTCCAGGGCCGGGACGGGGATTACATGTTTCCCTTCGGTGTTTCGGGATTTACGCGCGATTTCAATGTCTTTCTGTGTTGCTATGTCTTCTATTTTGATCATTTTTGAAGGATGCGGGAGGCCGAGGCGTTTCGAAATTTTGGTAACCATCCCTTCGGAAGTACCGATTATCAGGATGCGTTTAAAATTTTCCCTCTCGAGGGTCCTTATTACCTCCTGCTTGTGCGCTTCCTGGTCAAAAAGGGCGGTTTTAATGGCAGTTAAATAGATTTTCTCCTTTTTCGCGGATTTACCGGCAATAATCTGTTCATCTTTGATAAGAAGTCCGTCGTCAATGATAAAATTGATCCCGTATTTCGCGGCAATAAGCCGGGCCCGGAAACTTTTTCCCGTACCGCTTTCCCCAACCAGCGCGTATACTTGAACACCTTTCAAAAGCCAGACAAGATGATGTAAAAAAGCTCTCATTCCGTAAGAATACTCATTTACCAAGAGATATGGAAGCGATTTTCCCGGTAATTTCATTTTTCAGGCGGTGCAGGAACTTTTTTGTTTCCCCCCCGGGGAACAGAGACGTTAGTTGTTCCCGAAACTCCCCGGGCAGCCGAGCATACAGCGGGGGAAGCCCCAACGTCTCCTCGGTTTCCCGGAAGCGCATGTGAAAGGCATGGAGAGCGTACCCACCCCTTCGGAAAGTTTTTTCATTGTATTTGACGTCCCCCGTCAAGGGCAGTCCGTGCAGCGCGGCCTGGGCCCGGATCTGATGGGTCCTCCCGGTTACCGCGACGGTCAAACAGAAGGTCTTTGAGGCGGAACGGAGGAGGGGGAAAATGTGCAAAACGCTTCTGCTCCCGGCGGGGTCCGAAATGGTGATTTTTACATCCCTGTTCCGCTTCAGCCGGTCCTCCCAGTGTTCCGGGGACCGAAGAATTCCATCGTGAATACCGATATAGGCCTTTACCGCCTGTTTCCGGGACAGGAGGTCCGAAAACCATACCGCCCCCCGGATAGATTTTCCGCAGACCACGATACCCGACGTATTTCGGTCCAGGCGGTGCAGCGGGGCGGGGGTAAAGGCAAGCGACTGTTCCATAACCCCCTGCAGATAGTGCGGCAGGAAGGCCCCGAGGGACCCGTTCCCGTGGGTAAGAATGCCGGAAGGTTTGTTGAAAACGACAAAATGGCTGTTTTCAAAAATAATTGCTTTCACCAGGCCGTCCCCGGGATGCCCTCCCTTTTCGGCGGACCCGCCGCGGGGAGTGAAGTCGGGGGGGAAGGCAATAACGTCCCCCTCCCGCAGCGTATATGAGGGAGGTTTCTTTGTACCGTTTACGGTAATTCGGCCTTTCCGAAGGGCCGCGTATATTGCACCGAGACCCGTACCCGGGAGTAATTTTCTGCATATCCGGTCGAACCTCCGGCCGGCATCGTCGGCCCCGGCAGTGCATTGCATACCCCATTATTCCTCAAAACCCGATGCTTGACAATCGGCAGCTCAAACCGGAGAATTAAACCGGTAAAATGGACAAAAGGAAAACTGAACGCGTCGGGCTGCTTCTCATTTCATTTTCTTTTCTGCTCTATGCCGGGTCCGGATACGGCATTCTCCGCGGCAGCATGGAGTTTCAGCCGCCGCGCGCGTGGGAGGGGTACTATCCCGTACTGCTCCCGGCGGGGGACGCGGGTACCAAACTAGGGAACATAATCGCATCCGCCTTTCCGGTCATTTCCTATGAGAGCAGCAGCGTACGGTATTTCAATTTCAGCGGTCTCGAGGAGCTGCCGCTGGCTGAAGTGGAAAGCAGGTTCAGCCCTATCGACTCCAGAATAGACCCGTATATGCGGCAGGCCGGCGGGTATTTTGTTTCCCGGGACGGAAATTTTACAATTATCTACTGTCAAAGCGACGAAAATCCGGTAAAGGTGCTGCTGCAGCTTCGGCGGCTTCTCAAAAACGCGCCTGCCGGCTGGGTTTTTATCGGGACGAACTGGACGGTACGGCTGGTCCTGACCGGCTTTTTCCTTCTGCTGACGGCCGGGGCATTCTTTATTCCGCGGCGGCGCGGGATAGTGGTCCTCCTTTTCGGCCTGCCATGGCTGCCGCTGGTTTTTTTTGGCCCGATACAGACCGTTATGATTGCCTCCGCCGTTTTTTATGCCGCGGTCCTCACGGGAACGTATCTGCCGACGGTCGTTCGGGAATATCTGAATCGGGGGAAATGTATGACCGCGAAGCCCCTGTTCTATCTCACCGCGGTTTTATGGGCTGTCGGTCTTTTTTTCGGCATATGTATTCTCCGCGTTACTCCCGCTGCCGCTTCCGGGGTGATCTCTATCGCTTACGGGGTGTGCGCCGCCCTGGCTGTTGAAATATTTCTTGTCGGTCTGGCCGCGGTCAAACACGCCGGACAGGTCCACACGCTTTTTTTTCACATTCCTCTTGCAAAGAGTAAAAAAATGAAACTTCGGCTGCTGCGGCTGCTGCCGGTGATGGTCATGATGGCCCTGGTTATTGCCATTCCGCCGTTCGTGTCCCGCTCTTCGGCGGAGGCGGACACCGAAATACCGCGGCCGGGAGAAATACACTCCGGACCGCCGGATTACACCCTCCTGAGCATGCTCGATGCGGAGGCGGCAGCCGCGGACGGGGATCTGCCGGGAATAGGGGACTACCTGAAACACCGTCTCTATCAGGGGGGGTGGCTCTACAATGTGCCGTATGAAATTCCAAAACCGGGGACGTCATATTCAATTTCCACTTTTTCACCGGCTGAAGAAGGAGACGGCGGCGCTGGAATTGCACAGGAAATGAAAACGGTGCTTCGAATTACCGAGGACTGGTATGAACGGGAAATCAGCGGCGGAAGGGGGACGGGAATTATCGATCTGCTTCTGCGTCAGCAGGGCTGGACGCGGGTGCGGTATGAAAAAACCACACAGGTCTCTTTCACCAAAATGGAAATTATTGTATACTACATTGCCTGGTTTGCACTGCAGGCGGCCGGATTGTTTTCTTTCACCTATTTGACACCTATTACGTTGTATGGTAATAAAGCTGTGGAATTAAGGAGACAGCGTCAAGCAGCATGAAAAATGTAAAAACTTTTCCAAAAGGCGGGATCCATCCTCACGACATGAAGCATCTTTCCAAGGATGGAAACATTGTAAACGCGGTTATTCCTCCGGTTTCAACCATACCCCTCTCCCAGCACATCGGCAGTCCCAGCGAATGTGTCGTTACGCAGGGTGATGAAGTCCGGGAGGAAATGCTGATCGGGAAAAGCACCGGTTTTATTTCCGCGAATATTCACTCCCCTGTGCCGGGTATTGTCAAGTCGATTGAGACAATCCTCCTGCCGACGGGAGTATCGTCTCAAGCGGTCGTTATCGAGCTGCAGGGGGAGTTTAACCGGATCGGAAAACAGCATGAGAAGCAGACATGGGACAATTTGGGCAAAGAAGAACTCATTCAGAAAATAGTGGATAAGGGAGTTGTCGGTCTGGGGGGGGCAACATTCCCGAGCCATGTAAAATATACCGTCCCCCGGCAGAAAAAAGCGGAGTATTTCGTCGTAAACGGCGTTGAATGTGAACCTTATTTAACGGCGGATTACCGGCTGATGCTGGAAAAAACTTCGGAACTGTTTACGGGCATCAGGATCATTCAGAAGGTCCTCGGAGTAAAGAAGACGTTAATCGGGATTGAGGTGAACAAACCCGATGCCATTGAAATTATGGAACAAGCCGCAAAGGAGAGCGGTCTCGATATCGAGGTTGTCCCCTGCAAGATGAAATATCCCCAGGGGGACGAGAAGCAGCTTCTCAAGGCGGTATTGGGCCGGGAAGTGCCCTCCGGCGGGCTTCCCCTGGATATCGGCGCCGTCGTATCCAATGTGGGGACGGTTTTTGCCGTATACGAGGCTGTTGTCTGGAACAAGCCGCTCATCGAGCGGGTGGTAACGGTCAGCGGCGGAGCAATCCAACGGCCCGGCAATTTAAAAGTGCGTATCGGGACTTCCGTGGGCACACTGATCGAGGAATGCGGCGGGCTGAAAAAAAACCCGGAAAAAATTATCATAGGCGGCCCGATGATGGGGTTTGCCCTCTGCGATATGGACACCCCGGTCATGAAAGGAACGTCGGGCATTCTCGCCCTTACCGCGAAGGAGTGCGGCAGAGCAAAGGAGACACCCTGCATACAGTGCGGCAGGTGTATTCAGGCATGTCCGATGGGCCTGAACCCGACCCGGCTTTTTAAAAACATCGATCACGGCGAGTATGCCGCCGCGGAAGAAATGGGGCTGATGGACTGCAAAGAGTGCGGATGCTGCGCGTTCGTTTGTCCGGCCCGCATTCATCTTGTGCAGGGAATGAAATGGGGAAAAGGCATGCTGAAGAAGGCGAAGAAATGAAAGCGGAAGAAACAGAGAAAAAGAACAGTACCCTCGTAACGGTATCGCCCCATATCAGTCATCCCGCGAATACGGCAAATATTATGTGGTCCGTTACGGCATGTCTGGTGCCCGCGGGCGTATGGGGAATTTACGTTTTCGGTATTCAGGCCCTCTATGTTGTCCTCGTTTCAATTGCCGCCGCGGCGGGGGGCGAACTGATTATGGCCCGGCTTCTCAAGCGGAATTGTACTATCGGCGACGGAAGCGCGGTGTTGACCGGTCTTTTAGTCGGCTACAACATGCCCCCGGCGGTACCGCTTTTTATACCGATAATTGCCTCTATTTTCGCGATTGTAGTGGTAAAATGGACATTCGGAGGTTTAGGAGGCAACTGGATGAATCCCGCGTTAGCAGGGCGGGTCTTCGTGTTTTTCTCCTGGACGGGACCGATGGCAGCCTGGACCCTTCCGAGGACCGTCAGTGTAGACGGAATAACCGGCGCGTCCCCCTTGAGTTTTATCAAAGCCGGTCTGTACGGTTATTCGGGCGGCGCGGCGGGGCCCGCGGAGTTTTTAGCGGAAAACGGATTTCCCCACACCCTCATGGATGAACGGGTTACCGGATGGCTGCGGGAGCATCTCTTTCCAAACATTCAAAACGGATACGCCGATATTTTTACCGGAAATGTCGCGGGCTGTATCGGCGAAGTTTCGGCGCTGTTTTTACTCCTCGGGACGGTCTACCTGTTTGCTCGGAAAATTATTACCTGGCACGTACCGGTTTCCTACATTTTTTCCTTTGGAGTACTTACCTGGATTTTCGGCGGTCTCCGTTTCGGCAGCGGTTTTTTCAGCGGCGATGTTGTGTTTCACCTCTTTACCGGCGGGCTGGTGTTAGGCGCGTTCTACATGGCAACCGATATGGTTACATCGCCGCTGACAGGCAGGGGGATGATTATATTCGGTATCGGGACAGGTGTTTTTACCTTTCTTATCCGGTTTTACGGCAGTTTCCCCGAAGGTGTCTCCCTTGCCATCCTGCTGATGAATATTTTCGTTCCCCTTATCAACAGGCTGACGGGACCGAAACGCTTCGGCGTGCCGAAGGAAACGGAGGCGGCGTCATGAAAAAGACACTGTTGGTGGGAAGTAAACTGGCCCTTATCTGCGGAGTAGCGGCCGTGGTCCTCGGATTTGTGAATGCCGTTACGGGACCGAAAATTATTCAAAACAAGAAGGAAGCCCTGCGGCGGGCAATACAGTCTGTTGCCGGGGACAGAGAGGTGGGAGAACAGACCGCGGCGGCGGACAATCCGGGAATCGAGTACTATTATGAAATTGAGGGTGCCGGCGGGGGGTATATCGTAAAACTGGTCGGTACCGGTTACGGCGGGGAGATGCATCTTCTGGCAGGCTACCGTCCGGATGGGGAAATTTTTTCCGTCGTCCTGATGGAGAACCAGGAAACTCCCGGACTGGGCAAAAAAGCGGAAGCCGAGGGCTATATGGACAAATATATCGGTACCGGCGGGAACGGGCCGGTACCCGTATTAAAAGAGCAGCTGTCCCGGGATGATGCCGACGCGGTAACCGGAGCTACTATTACCTTTGTCGGTATCGGACAGGCCCTGTTGAATGGTTCCGAGTTTGTAAAATCTTTAGGAGAAGAAGAATGAAGGATTTCATAAAAGGGCTTTTTAAAGAAAATCCCATTTTTGTTGTTCTTCTCGGGCTGTGTCCGGCCCTCGCGGTATCCACGCAGGTCGTGAACGCGCTGGGAATGGGGGCGGGGGTCATTTTCGTTCTCTTAGGATCAAATATTTTTGTAAGCCTGTTAAAGAATTTTATTCCGGAAAAAGTGCGTATTCCATCCTACATCGTTATCATTGCTTCCTTTGTAACGATAGTCGACTTGGTTATGGAAGCATATGTTCCGTCACTTTCAAAGAGCCTCGGGGTTTTCGTTCAGCTTATTGTGGTCAACTGCGTAATACTCGGCAGGGCCGAAGCATTTGCCAGTAAGAACACCTTCGGAAAATCAGTTTTAGACGCCTTAGGGATGGGCCTCGGGTTTACCATCGGTTTGCTCATGATAGCTTTCTGCCGGGAAGTCCTCGGTTCGGGGACGATTACCCTGTTTGCCGTCGGTAACTTCGACGGTGTAATTTCAATTCCCGGCTTAGTGGACGCGCCGGCAAGGGTAATCGGCTTGTCCGCGGGAGCGCTTCTCGTTGTGGGATATTTGAAGTCGATGTTCGACACGCTGCAGCGGAGGAAAAAGGAGAAGACGGCATGACCTACGTTGGAATAATAATTACGTTTGTATTTGTAAACAATTTTATCTTGACGCAGTTCCTCGGACTGTGCCCGTTTATCGGGGTCTCGAAAAATGTGGAGTCTGCCGTGGGGATGGGGTTCGCGGTCACATTTGTCATGTCCATTGCCTCCCTGGTAACATGGATTATTTATAACTTTATTTTAATACCGCTGAACATTACGTTTTTGCAGACAATTACCTTTATTCTTGTCATCGCGACCCTGGTCCAGCTGGTAGAGATGGTTATTCAGAAAATTTCACCCCCGTTGTACAAGGCCTTAGGCATTTATTTACCGCTTATTACCACGAACTGCGCGGTTTTAGGGATTGCCCTGATCGTTATTCGAAACAATTATTCCGCTTTAGAGAGCTTCGTTGCCGGTTTTGCCGCGGGACTCGGGTTTTTGCTGGCGATAACCCTCATGTCGACCATCCGTGAAAAACTCGACACGGAAAAGATTCCGAAAGCCTTCCGCGGCGTCCCCATTGCGTTTATTACCGGCGGTTTAATGGCCCTGGCCTTTATGGCATTTGACAAGGCCTTATTGAATAATTTATTAGGATAGGATTGACGAATGAATTGGATGAAAGTCCTGTATTCTTTTATTTCCGTCGGCGCGTTGGGAGCGCTTCTCGGACTCGGTCTCGCGGTTGCGTCGAGGGTGCTTGCGGTTACGAAAGATAAGAAACTGGAACAGATGGAAAACGCCCTTCCGGGCCTCAACTGCGGCGCCTGCGGATATGCCGGCTGCGCTTCCTACGCCGAAGCCCTGCTGAAGGATGAAACTGATGTAACAAAATGTTCTCCCGGCGGGAGTGAGACAGCGAAGGAGCTGGGACGGCTGCTAGGCGCGTCTGTTGACGTTTCTGATGAGAAAAAGGTTGCCCAGGTGCACTGCCGGGGCGGAAGAAGCAGGGCGAAACGGCAGTATCTCTATTCCGGCATACAGGACTGTAACGCCGCGTCTTTGCTGTACAAAGGAGATAAAGCGTGCAAGTTCGGCTGTCTCGGCTTGGGCAGCTGCATTGCGGTTTGTCCTGTCGACGCGATCGATTACGATTCCGACGGGCTGGTCTGGGTTGCGGAGGAACGGTGTATTTCCTGCGGAAAATGTATCGATGTGTGTCCCACCGGTGTTATGCGGTGGCTCCCCTATCATGCCGATTACATGGTTGCCTGCAGCTCAACGGACAAGGGGGGGGCGGTAAAGAAATACTGCGAAGTCGGCTGCATCGGCTGCAAACTGTGTGAAAAAAAGGCGCCGGAAGGCGGTTTTTTCGTTACAAATTTCCTTGCCGAAATAGATTATACCCAAAAGGGGGACAGAGGACCTGCCCGGGAGGCATGCCCGACAAAATGCATCATATCCTTATCAACGGAAAACGTCGAAGCTGAAGAAAAATCGGGGTAAATCACCCTTTTTGGACGATACGATATGGAAAAGGTAAAACTCATATTCGGGACCTACAACAGTCAACCCGCCGGCAGCGACGACTACCAGTTTGAAAAGGCATACCAGGAAGCCTACAAGCCCTTTCTCACTGTTTTATACAATTTTCCGAAAACACGGGTTGTGCTGCATTACTCCGGAATACTGCTGGAATGGTTTGAAAAAAATCATCCTGAATTTCTCATGCTTCTCAATGAAATGGTCAAGCGGCGGCAGGTCGAACTTCTTGGAAGCGGGTATTACGATCCGATCCTTCCAATGATACCGAACGCGGACAGGATCGGCCAGATAGAACTCCTTACAACGTATATACGGAAAAATTTCGGTAAACGTCCCCGGGGCAGCTGGGTCACCCAGCAGGTTTGGGACCCCTCCCTCGCGTATATGTTTGCAAGCAGCGGCATGGATTATCTGTTTCTCGATGACCACCATTTTTTCAATGCCGGGGGAACGGAGGAGGGGCTGTATGAGCCGTGCATTACCGAGGACCAGGGCAAAATAATAACCGTTTTTCCGGTACTCCAAAAGTTCAACGACCGTATTCCCCGCGAGGGGCCCCGGGAAATGATCGAAAAACTGCTGTCGGCGGGGGGCAAAAATACGCCCCGGGTGGTAACAATCCTCGAACCCGGAGAGAAATACGGTCTGTACGGCGAATCGGGAAAAAGATGTTATCAGGAGAACTGGTTCGAATCGTTTTTCTCAATACTTTTCGACCACGAAGATACAATAGAAATGGTCCGCCCCGGTTCTCTGCTTCGGTATTACGTTCCGAAAAAAAAGTTTTATTTCAACTGCACCCCCTTTCACAATACGAAGTATGATGAAAGCCTCTATTTCCGGCAGGTGCTCTCGAAATATTACGAAAGCAACATGCTCTATTCCAAGATGATTTATACAAATATTCTGGTCAATCAAATCCGCGGAGATAAATACCGAAAAAAGACGGCCCGGGAAGAACTATGGAAAGGGCAGTGCAATAACGCCTACTGGCACGGGAACCCGCACGGGATTTACAGCAATCACCTCAGGAAGGCCGCGTATCATTCCCTTATTGAAGCCGAGAAGGTTACCCATGAAAAGGGCATTTTTATACCGTCGGTCATATCCGTCGATTTCGATATGGACGGCAGGAAGGAATATCTATACCAGGGAAACGAATTGAACGCCTACATTCACGAACGGGGAGGGGTGCTCTTTGAACTCGATTTTCTGCCGAAAAGCTGGAATTATCTCGACTCAATGTCCCGGTACTTAGAAAAGTACTACAAAGAATTCAGCCTTTCCAATGTACGGATTGATGAATATCCCCGGAAGGCTTTTATCGACCATTTTTTTAGTACATCGGAAAAAATCGAAACGTTCGACCGAATTGAGCACGATGAAAAGGGAGATTTTATTCATTCCGTTTACGAAGTTACCGAATTCGAACGGGAAAAAAAGCATGTTACGCTGCGCTGTGAGGGGGCGGTACGCGGTGAAACAAAGACAGTGCCCGCCGCCGTTGAAAAGAAATACAGTTTTAATAAAAATAAAATTGACGTTGAATACAGCGTGACGAACCTTGGAGAAACTGAACTGAGGACGGTTTTCGGCACCGAGTGCAATCTCTCTTTCGCCGCGAAGGGGATGGAAAGCCACCGGGTATACAACACCAGTAAGCAGAAAACCGTTGAATTGGGAATCGACCTCACAACCGTGCGGGACGTAAAAGAAATTACAGTGGATGATGTAACGAACAACGTTTCTATAAAAATCGAAGCCGGTGTTCCGGGAGAGCTCTGGATACTGCCGATTGAAACAAACAGTTTAGGCGAAGCGGGAATGGAAACAATGTATCAATCCACCTGCTTTATACCGAGATGGGAACTCAAACTCGAGCAGGGAGAATCCTGGAGTAACTCCATCAGCATCATTTTTACGGAAATGGGCTAGAGGTCGATAAAAATTGTAAAGAGCCGGTCTATCCAGGGCGATACTTCGGTGTACAGCTCGTCTCGTATAAGCACAAACTGTATAAAAGCGTCACGGTATTTCTCTTGAAAAAAGAGGGTCTGGCCGAGATAAAACCGCCCCCGCTGTTCAATTTCCGCGGACCGGTGAATACTTAAAAAATTTTTCAGAAGCCGTTCCGATTCCATCCACCGTTTTTCCGCGAATTCTTTCCGGAGGATCGATTTTAGCGTGTATTCCTCTCCGCCGCTGACGATCGCGCCCTTGTCCGCGGGCAGTATCGTCGGAGTTAAGGCGCTTATCCTCTCGAAAGAAATTCCCGATAAAAGGGACGTAACCGCTTTGTTAGCGGCGGGACCTAACGCGTTTGGGACCGGAGGCGACATCGGCCGGGGGATGGAAAGCTGTTCGCCTGTTGCTATTTTCAAAAAAAGGGGAAGCAGCGGAAGCGGCATGTTCCTGCTTACCGTCGTTTCCGGGAGTCCGACGCGGTTTCCCACCGGAATGCTGGCCGGGATAATGGTGGAGTTTTTTCCTGCCGCAAAGGCAATATCACCGATTTTAACCAGTCCGCTGTCCATAATAGCGTAGTAGTAGGAAATACCCGGAACGGGAAAGTCCTGAAAACTCGACCGGGAACTGGGTATTGCCCGAAGGGGCTGGGCGTACGCTAAATCGGTGCTTTTCGTTAAAGGCGCGGTGCTCCGGTATAGTATCAGCTCCCTGTCGTCCTTGGATGACTCGAAGGTAACTAAGATGGAATCCCGCTGTGTTTGGGTTTCGATGCCGCTAATGACCGCGGCAAGTTCCTTTTCGGTGCCGAGGAAGGTAACGGCAACTCCCGTTGTCGTCTTGTTTCTAAATGGAATAAATAATTCGTAGGTTTTTCCGCTTGTGTCCCGGATAAGAACGGCGTAGTAGTAGGTGCCTGTCTGTTCGGGGTAATCGATAAACGATCCCGTGTTTTGACGAACTTCCCCGACCCGTACCGCGCCTGGAAATGTCGTGCCGGTTATTTCCTCCGTATGGCGGTAGACAATACATGTTCCCTCCACATCGTCGGTAGCTTTCCAGGTAAGCCGGACTCCGCCGTTTTCCGTGGAAACACGTATTCTGCTTACAAAGGGGGCAAAAACCTCCCTGGCGACCTGTGCAAAGGAAAAAACAGATATACACAGCAGAAGCAGGGTAATGCCGGCTAGTTTCTTCATCATTACTATAATAATCGGTCCGTATGATAAAAGTCCATAGAAAAAATTAGGGTTTGACACATCTATTTGATATACTTACACTATTTCCATGTTTGTATCGGTGGTATGCGATATTGGAAGCGAAGACAACAAAAATGCCGTGTATGAAGTGCTGAAGATGTACGGATTCAAAGAAATTATTTCAAATGTTTATGAATCCACCCGGATAAAAGATGATACCCTCCTTCGGCTGAAACGGGACCTGGATAAAAGTACCGACCATTACGATAAAATCAGGTTTTATCAGTTTCCCATGGATGGTACCCTCGTTGTGACATTTTTAACAAACAAAAAGTGGAAAAAATACGTTGTACAACCATAAATAAATCATAAATAGCAGGAACATATCGGAGGAGTACATGAATACGGACCTTGAAAACAAAATAGCGGACTTGCGCGACGAAATTAATGAAGTTTGGAGGCGTCTTTGACTCGGAACAATTCGAACACGAAATAGGAGAACTGGAACAAAAAACGCTGGAGCAGAGTTTCTGGGACAACCGGGAAAAAGCCGAGAAGGTCCTGCAGGAAATAAGCAGTCTGAAGAAACGGTACGAACCGTGGAAGGAATTAAAACAGCAGTTTAACGATTTGGAAGGGATGTTTGAACTGGCACAAGCGGAAGGGGAAGATTCCCTGGAAGGGGAAATTTCCGAGGGCGCGGAGGACCTGACGCGTAAATTTGAAAAATTACGTGTTCTCGAGCTTTTAGGAGAGGAGTTCGACGACAAGCCCGCTTTCCTTACAATCCATTCCGGCGCCGGCGGAACGGAAGCCTGCGACTGGGTCAGTATGCTTCTTCGCATGTATACGAGGTGGTCCGAGACGAAGGAATACAGAATAGAGACCGTCGACTTTCTCGAAGCGGAAGGGGGGATAAAATCGGTGACCCTGGAAATTTCGGGCAGTTTCGTTTTCGGGTATCTAAAAGGTGAAACGGGGATCCACCGTCTTGTCCGGATATCCCCCTTTGATTCGGGAGCGCGGCGGCATACCTCATTTGCATCGGTATATGTTTCCCCGGTTGTAGATGATGACATTGAAATTGATATACAACCGGAGGAGCTGCGGATAGACACCTACCGGGCGCAGGGGGCGGGCGGGCAGCACGTTAATAAGACCGATTCCGCCGTGCGGATTACCCACCTTGAAACGGGAATCGTTGTGCAGTGTCAAAATGAGCGGAGTCAGCATAAAAACAAAGCAACTGCCATGAAGGTTTTGCGGTCGAGACTGTACGATTATTATAAAAAACAGCAGGAAGACGAGCATGAAAAAAAACTGGAGGACAAGAAAGATATTTCCTGGGGCAATCAGATTCGGTCATACGTGTTTCAGCCCTATACAATGGTGAAGGACCATCGAACAAAGAAGGAGACCGGAAATGTCGGGGCTGTGATGGACGGCAATTTGGATCCTTTCATTGAAGAATACTTAAAATGGAATTGGGAGAACAGCCAATAAAAAAGCAAAGCGTGCTCATAGCGGACGATCTTTCGTTCATGCGTTCCGTTCTCCGGGAGATTGTCGAGAAAGGAGAATTTACGGTGGCGGCTGAAGCTGCTGACGGGGTTGAAGCAGTCAGGCAGTATAAAGCCCATTCACCGGACCTGGTACTTCTCGACATTACGATGCCGGAGAAGGACGGTCTGTCGGCACTGAAAGAAATAAAATATTACGACAGGAACGCGAAAGTTGTGATGTGTTCTTCGTTAGGTCAGCAAAAATATATAATCCGAGCAATACAGTTAGGGGCCTATGATTTTATTGTTAAACCGTTTACGGAAGAGCGGGTCATTTCAGCTTTGCGGAAAGCGGCGGCCCGGTAAAACAGCAGTTTGCTGTCTACTCGTTCTTTTCTCTTTCGAGGGCATCGGGAGCGCGGCGGAACCGCCTGCCGCCCTGCCGGATACAAAAGAGAAGATTATCGTGGGAATTTCGATTTTTTCCGGCAGCGGATTAGGCCGGGAAAGCGAATACCTTACGATGAACATCCCGACCCTCATTCGGGAACAGCTGCGGCAGTTTCCCTATCATTATCTTAGTGAACGGGAACAGACCGAATACCGGCAGCGGCTTCGGGAAGCGGCAGAAAATAAACGGCGGAAAGAAATGGCCGCCCTGTTTCGGGAGCGGGACAAACTGTTTCTGTCCGCGGGTGTAAGCGAAGAGCAGGAAGAACAGTTTCGGCAGAAGATGGCTGATCTTCGGGAGGAAATCGAAGCAATTACCGGCTCCCGGGACAGCGAACTGCCTGTTGCCGAGAAAAAGCCGATTGAACTGTACACCCACGGGGAAAACGGAGGGCTGCTCCCCGCGGAACAGATTTCATCCGCCGCTGTAAGCAGCAGGTTTCAGCTCGATTTTCATATAAGCGGCAGGGTGGAACAGATTTCCGATTATTTTTATATTCAAGTTGCCCTGTACAGCAGTATTCTCCGGGAAGAAGTGCTGCTGATAGAGGACGCGGGAAGCAGAGAGAATTTGCGGGAGGTAATTGACAGGGTAGTACGCGCGACCTACGATGTAATTGTAGGAGAGGAATGGGCCTTTCTCCGGGTAACGGCGGTCCCGGAAGACGCGGATATTTACCTTAACGGAAAGTTTATCGGAAGCGGTACTGTGGAAGATGTGTATCTGCAGCCGGGGGACCACACCGTCAGCGCGAAGGCACCGGGATATGAGCGCCTCGAGCGGGAAATAAGGGTATCTCCGAGGGAAACGGGGTCCGTGAACATGCAGCTGCAGCCGGTCCGGGAGGACA
The DNA here is from genome assembly GCA_964440465.1 of uncultured Spirochaetales bacterium. Classification (GTDB taxonomy): domain Bacteria; phylum Spirochaetota; class Spirochaetia; order SPDA01; family CAZSGZ01; genus CAZSGZ01. The sequence continues at coordinate 21,561 of CAYTSI010000001.1, read as the reverse complement.
CGCTGCTTATTTCATCGGACCCTCCCCGGGCGGATGTCTATTCCGGCCCGATATGGCTGGGAACGACACCCCTTCTGCTGTCCCTCCCGGATGAGAAACTGCAGCGTATTATGGTTGTCAAACGGGATTTCAGCCCCGAATATCTGAACGCGGGACCGGGAGACAGGGGAAGTGTCAGTGTCAGGCTTTCCCCTTTTGCTTTTGATTCTTCGGCATACCTCGATAAAAAACGGGATGAATTTTATCTGGCCGCGGGTTTTTTCGTGCTGTCATTCCCGATACCGTTTTTCCTGTACAGCATAACCGAGGACTTGGCTTCGGGCTTCAGCATTGCCGCTGCTGCCGGAAATACCGAGGAAATGGCGAAAAAACTGCGGGGCTCCATGGCCGCCTACCACGGGTATGTCGGGACGATCATTGTTACCGCTTCCATGCTGCTGCATACGATTTTTCGGCTGGCGGAATACATCCGCGCGAGCGAATTAGATTGAGACAAGGAGATTTGTGTGAAGAAAAAACTCGGTTTACGGCTGAAAGAGATCTTTCAGAGGAAGAACCTGGACGAGTCGTTTTATGAAGATATCGAGGACGCGTTAATTGAAGCGGACATCGGGGCGTCGGCGACGATGGAAATCAGCGACAGGCTGCGGGAGCGGGCGGCCGAAGAGAACTACGGCGATAACGAGGCCCTGCGGAAGGGGCTGAAGGAGGTCCTTGCCGATTATATCAGGGTCGCGGACCTCGAAGTTCTGGAAAATAAGCTGTATATTTTCCTCATCCTCGGTGTAAACGGGGTGGGGAAAACCACAACCTTGGCAAAACTGGGCCATTATTTCGCGCAAAAAATCGGGAAAGAAAAGGTACATTTCGCGGCTGCCGATACCTTTCGGGCCGCGGCAATCGATCAGCTGCAGCTGCACGGGGAACGGCTGGGGATACGGGTTGTCGCGCAGGAGCCGGGGGCTGATCCCGGAGCTGTCGTTTGGGACACAATTGAAAGCGCGAAGGCAAAAGGCGGCGGCGTTGTTCTGGCGGACACGGCGGGAAGGATGCACAACAAAGCAAATTTGGTGAAGGAGCTGAAGAAAATCGATAAAATTGTGAAAAACAGGGCCCCCGAAGCGGAATACAGGACAATTCTGATTATCGACGCGACCACAGGGCAAAACGCCCTGCGGCAGGCGGAATTGTTCAATGAAGCCGTAAAAATTGACTATGCCGTTTTAACAAAGTATGACAGTTCTTCGAAAGGGGGTGTTGCCGTTTCAATTTCCCGGCAGCTGGAAATACCCTTTCTCTTCCTCGGTGTCGGTGAAAAATACGAGGATTTTGTACCTTTTACAAAAGAACAGTATTTGGATATGCTCATAGATACGTAATGAAAAAACTGCTGCTTGTATGGTTTCTCTTTATCTCCTCCGGCTGCCTCACGGCGGAGCTGCTTTTCCGTTCAAACTCCATCGGTATGCCCTTGGAAAAAATATCATCCTACCGGCAGGACAACTTCGAGTATGTTCTTCGGATACACGACGAGGTGCCGGACACCCGGGTGAAAATCCTCATGAAAGAGGGAAAAGAATACCGGAAATGGGTGGAGCAGACGACGGACGGCGGAAGGAGTGTCACCATATTTGAAGAAGAGAAAAAAACGGAAGAGACCGTTTTTTCCGACGGCGGCCGTATTGAACGGATAATCAATTTTAGCGGGACTGAAGAAATTGAAGAGGAGCTTGTGTACCATTATTCAAACGGAGAGTTGACGTACATACGCGCGCTTGATGCCGCCGGAGAGGAACTGTACCGGATCGAATACAGTATGGGTAAATACGGACGTTTGAGAAAAATGCAAAGAACATACCCGGAACAGACTTCCGAATCATTCTATACATTCGGGACTGATTCGGTTTCAGCGGAATGGCACGGCAGGGGAGACAGGGGAGACCTCTTTCGTTTTGAAAAAGAGCAGCAGCTGTCCGCGCTGGAAAATTGGAAGGACCTGGAAAAAACGGCCGAAAGGAACTACTCCTACGACAGCGGCACGGTGGAGTACAGTGTCGCCGTCGACTACTCCGCTAACATTGTTACAAAAACCTGGTACAATCGGAAGGGGCTTGAGGAACGGTCTTTACGTGAATCGGGAGGAATGCTTATCGCGGAAAAAGTCTACAAATATAACGAAGAGAATGATGTGCTTGAAAAACGGGTATGGACCCCCGGGACGCGTGAACGATGGGAATATACCTATTCGGCGCCGAAAGAACAGGACGAAGAAATGTATTATAAAAACGGAATTCTCGTTTCAAAGACCGAATATGTCGACGATTCTACATATTATGAATATTTGTATCGTCAGGGGAAACCGTTTCTGAAAATAACATATGTCGATGATAAGGAAGTAGAAAAAGAATTGATGATCGGATCCGGAGGCGGGGCTGATGAAGAACGGTAACGCCCGCCGGGGGCGGTGGACCTTTTTTGTCGCTTCCCGGTACTTCAGTTCGAAACGGAAGGACAAGAACCTCGCTTCGTCGGTATTGTCGGTAGTGGGAATAGCCGTCGGAACAATGACGCTCATTACGGTCCTCGCGGTCATGAACGGGTTTCAAATCGGATTTATCGAAGACATTTTGGAAATTAATTCCTTCCATCTGCGTATTCCGGGTGAGGGAATTACCTATCAAACGGATGAAATTGAAGCAATTCGGGGTGTACGGGGGGTGCGGTCGGTTATTCCTGTTGTGGAAACGCAGACAATGGTCAAGACGGACTTTTCCGATTTCCAGCCCTGTATTGTCCGCGGTGTACCGCCTGATATTTCCGAATTCGATCCTTCCATGCTGCGCCAGCTGAACATTGTCGGGGGTGATGCAATACTTAGCGGCGAGAAGAGCATTTTGCTCGGCATTGAGCTTGCAAACTATCTGGGTGTGACAATCGGTGATGAAATCAACATGATTTCCCTTTCCGGCGGGGAGTTTGCATCGATACAGCCGAAACAAAAACAGTTCCAGATAACCGGACTTTTTAAAAGCGGATATTATGAATACGATCGGGGAATGGGATTTATCAGCCTCAGCGCGGCCGCCGACATTGTTTCGAATAACGACAGGCTGGTATACGGAATAAAACTCGAAAACCGGTACAACGACAAGTCCGCGGCCGCGCGGCTGCGGATGCTGCCGGCGGCAGAGAAGACAGATACCGGCGTTACTTCCTGGAGAGAATACAACAGTTCTTTTTTCGGCGCCCTCCGGATGGAGAAAATCGCCATGATGGTTTTGGTCGGCCTTATTTTTATCGTAGTCGGCGGTAATATTTACCAGTCCTTAAAACGGACGGTACTGGAAAAAATTGAGGAAATTTCACTGTTAAAGTCCATCGGCGCGTCGGCAGGATCGATTCAGCGTGTTTTTATCTATGACGGCATCTTTATCGGCCTCTTCGGCGGACTGTCGGGACTCGTCATCGGGCTGCTGATTGCGTTCAACATCAATACGGTATTTACCGTATTTGAACGGGTATCGAACGCGGCCCTCTACGTTGTGCTTCAAATTGTCAATCCCCTCATCGGCGCCGGAATTGAGGAGGTAAGCATATTTTCTCCCCGCTATTACTATATGTCGGAAGTACCGGTTACGCTTCCCTACGCCGAGGCAGTGCTGATATTTTTGTTTGCCTTTCTCTCTTCAACCGCCGCGGCCTATTTCGCGTCTAAAAAAATAAGTACGATACAGCCAAGTGAAGTACTGCATTATGAATAAGGACAATATGAATAACGAAACAGTAGTTGAAATAAACGGAGTCGATAAAATTTTTCGAAACGGAGAAGAAAAACTGATTATCCTGAAGGGACTGGATTTGTCGGTCCCCCGGGAAAAAATCGTATCGATATCGGGCGAAAGCGGCTCGGGAAAGAGTTCCCTCCTGAACATTATCGGCGGCCTCGACAAGCCGAGCGGCGGAACGGTTAGGGTAAAGGGAAAACGAATTGATAATTTGGCGGAAGAGGACTTGACCGATTTTCGGAAACATACGGTCGGATTTATTTTTCAGTTTCACTTCCTCTTGAAGGATTTTACCGCTTTGGAAAACGTGCTGCTTCCCGGCTACATCGCGGGGATGCCGAAAACCAAAGCTGAAGAACGGGGACGGTTTCTGCTGGACCAGGTGCTGTTAGGGGAAAGATACGCCCACTATCCCGCCCAGCTTTCGGGGGGGGAACGTCAGCGGGTTGCCGTTGCCAGGGCCCTGATGAACGGACCGGAAATTATTTTAGCGGATGAGCCGACGGGGAACCTGGATGAAGCAAATTCCCGGAACGTGGAGGAGATCCTTTTTTCCCTTGTATCGAAACTGAACACCACCCTCATTCTCGTTACCCATGATATGGACCTGGCCGGACGGGGTACCGACCATTATCGGCTGCAGAACGGAACGGTAGAGCGGATAGAATGAAGAGCACCTCGTTTTTCTTATCACTTCGGTATTTACGGGGCAAATCGGGGAAAAACCGGACCCGCAGAAGGATGGTCGGCGCGATCCTGGGTATTGCCGTAAGTCTTCTTCCGCTGCTGCTTGTTATGCAGGTCGCGGAAGGGATGATCGAAGGAATAACGAGACGATACGTCGAAGTAGGCACATTTCACATGCAGATCCGGAACTATTCGGACGATGAAGAGACGGACATCGGTCTTCTTGCCGAAGCAGTTGCCGCCGTCGACGGTGTTACCGCAGCCTTTCCCGTCGCGGAGGGGACCTCGCTCCTCTATTCGGAATACGGCGGCAGCGGAGCGGCTGTCCGCGGTCTTCCCGAGGGACTGTACGAATCCGACCGGTCCTACAGTGACTACATCGTTTTTGAAGAAGGCGGGTTCAAACTGGAGGATGATAATTCGGTCTTAATCAGCAGTCAGATGGCGGAAAAGCTGAAAATCCACACCGGGGACATGCTGAAGATGCTTACCGGGAAATCGTATCCCGGCAGGCCGGTAATTTTACGTCCGTCGATGCTGAAAGTGACCGGTATTTTTACCACCGGCTACCGGGAGCTGGACACATTGAGTATTATCATTCCATACCGGAGGGGGGAACGGCTGTTTACGGGGCCCGGGGACGTGTCGTTAGGGATTAAAGTCGGCAACCCGTACGGCGACCTTCGGGAAACGGTATGGAAAATTAATCGGGTCCTTCCGCCGGGCTGGTATGTATACACCTGGTATGAGCTTGAAAAATCGATGTATAAATCTCTTGAAGACACGAAAAACCTCCTCTTTTTTATCATGGTGATGGTCCTCGTGGTTGCTTCGGTCAATATTTCCTCCACTATTGTGATGATCGTGATGGAGCGGCAGCGCGACATCGCGATACTGAAAAGTATCGGCGCGTCTCCGGGGGTAATCAGGAGGACCTTTTTGTTTACCGGTTTGTGGATCGGAGTTACCGGTACATGCATCGGGATGGCAGCGGGAGTTGCCCTTTCGGTGAATGTAAATGAGGTAATACAGGTTATCGAAGGCCTCGTGAACGGGTTCCGGGAGGTGACGGTGGGGCTGATTGCCGCGTCCCCCGGAGAAACAGGGGGGCCGGCCCGGCTCCTCAATCCTGAATTTTATCTGGCAGAAATCCCTATCAATCTGAAATTGATAAATTTGCTCGTTATATCCCTGGTATCGGTCATTTTGTCCTTGGCCGCGGCGTTTTTCCCCGCGCGAAGGGCCGGGAGGACCCTTCCTTTAGATATTCTCCGCCGATTCTAGGGGGGGAAATCTCTATACTTTTTATGTCTTTATGAGTAAACTATACCAATGGAAGATGATAGTCAAAAAAAATGTGAACTGTGCGGGAAAAATGACGCGGTTATACATGTTCAGCAGATTATGGGCAGTGAAATTATCGATCTGCATTTATGTGAGGAATGCGCGAAACACCGGGGTATAACCGGGGAGACGGACTCACTGGACCTTTCAATTTCCGAACTGCTGACGGGGCTGCTGCATATTACCTCCGAAGTGAAATCGGACATAGAGAAAAAAATTTGTCCCCGCTGCGGGCTGACATATAAGGAATTTCAAAAAGACGGGCAATTAGGCTGTGCCGAATGCGTGCGGACATTCCGGAAAGAAGTGTACGCGCTGCTTGAAAATATTGCCGGGACCCATCAGCACGCGGGCAAATATCCCTCAAAACTGACGGAATTCAAGCGGCTGCTGATCGATAAAGAGCAGATTAAGCAAAAGCTTTTAGACGCGATTAAAAACGAAGATTATGAAGCAGCGGCCGTGCTGCGGGACAAAATTCACGATCTGGAAAGAACATCGGAACGTACAAATGAATAAAATAGAGTTACTTGCACCTGAAAACATGTGGTTTTCAAAGGAAGGCCCGGAAAATGATTGTGTCATTTCTTCCCGTGTCCGCCTCTCCCGAAACGTAGCGGACCATAATTTTAACGGGAAAATGCTGGAGAAAGAATCGAGGGACGTCCAGGACCAAATAGAGCGGGCCCTCGAGTCCCGCGGCGGTGCAAGCAGCGGGATCGATTCGGTTTCCATCGGCGATTTAAGCAATGTACAGCGCCGGGTCCTCATGGAACGGAACATTATTCCTCAGGAATATACACTGGAAAAAAAACGGAAGGTCCTTCTCGGCAGGGGGAAAGATGTATACGGGACCATCAATCACGTGGACCATCTTCGTCTTTGTGCCTTTACAAGCGGTTTGGACCTGAATAGGGGATACAGCGAGGTAAACAGTGTCGAAGAAACCCTGGAAAAGGGGCTCGATTATGCTGTTTCGCTGGATTTGGGGTATTTAAGCACCGAATTGACCAATTTGGGCACCGGCATGAAAGTTTCCACCATGCTGCATCTGCCGGCATTAGCGGAAGCGGGATTGGCTGAAAAAACATGTAAAGCCATCGTTCAAATCGGACTCGGCGTGAAGGGCTTTTGGGGTGAGGATAATCACTCCCTGGGAAATATGTATCAGCTAGCAAATACCGTTTCATTCGGTATGAGTGAAAAAGAATTGATAGAAAAACTTGAAAATGTGACCTATCAGATAGTACATTATGAGAGAAAGGTACGGGAGGAACTCGCGGAGAAGAAACGGACCGAGATCGAGGATAAAATTTTCAGGGCCTACGGTATTTTGCAGTACTGCAGAACGATTTCCGCGAAGGAGGCGATAGAGCTTTTACTGCTGATACGGTGGGGGGTGGTATTAGGATGGCTTACCGCGCCGATTTCAGCAGTAACGAAACTGTTGTTTTTGAGCCAAACCGCGCATATTCAGGCCTTTCTTGAAGCGGAGGGGAGAGAAATCAGCGCGCGGACCGTCGATTATTACCGTGCTGAAATGATACGAAAAAAACTAACCGGCGAGGGGATACAATAGATGTTTAAAGGATTAACGCAGCGAGCACAGAAAATATTGACAATTACCGCGCAGGAAGAGGCTAAACGGTTCCATTCGGACCAGCTTCTTCCCGAGCATATTATACTTGCAATTTTAAAAGACGGTGAAGGCCTTGCGTATAAGGTGCTGCAGAAAATGCATCTCGATCCGGCAAAGCTGCAGATCGATATCGAGGGCGGTATACCGAAGAAAAAAGGCGGATTTATTCTAGGCGATGTGCCGCCGTCGAAACGGGGGAAACGGATCCTGGAAGGTTCCGCGGAAGAGGCACGGAATTTGGGACACGAATATATCGGTACCGAGCATCTGCTGCTGGCCGCTGCCAGGGAAACAGGAGGAATTTTGGAGAGGAGCCTTGATAAATACAATGTTACCATTGAATCTCTCCGGGACACCATTATCGAAATGAGCGGCGTCGGAAAAGAACGGAAACGGCCGAACCCGATTACACAGCAGAAACGGAAAGCACCGGCCGGCGGCGGAAGCGGAAAAAAATCAACACCGACACTGGACGATTTTTCCCGCGACCTTACCGAATATGCCAGAGAGGACAAGCTTGACCCGGTTATCGGCAGGGAAAAAGAGATCCAGCGGGTGGTACAGATCTTAGCCCGGAGGACGAAGAACAATCCGGTCCTCATCGGTGAACCCGGCGTGGGAAAAACCGCGATTGCCGAAGGTCTCGCGCAGAGAATTACCGACGGAAGCGTACCGGAAATCCTTATCGGGAAACGGGTCGTTACCCTCGATTTAGCCTCCCTTATCGCCGGGACCAAGTACCGCGGGGAATTCGAGGAGCGGCTGAAGCGGGTAATGAAAGAAATTATAACCGTTGGAAATGTTATTTTGTTTATCGATGAGCTGCACACCATTATCGGAGCCGGGGGAGCTGAGGGGGCCATCGACGCGTCGAATATGCTGAAGCCCGCGCTGTCCAGGGGAGAGCTGCAATGTATCGGGGCGACGACCTTAAACGAGTATAAAAAATACATCGAGAAAGACGCCGCGCTAGAGCGGAGGTTTCAGGCCATTTACGTCGACCAGCCGACGACCGACCAGACGGTAACCATTCTCGAAGGGATTAAAGACCGTTACGAAGAACATCATAACGTTACCTACACCAGCGAAGCGCTCCGGAGCGCGGTTTTCCTTTCCTACCGGTATATTACCGAACGGTTTCTGCCGGACAAAGCCATCGATTTAATCGATGAAGCCGGATCGAGGAAGCGGATAAACAACAGTGTCCGGCCGAAGGAGCTCGCGGAACTGGAAAAAGAAATTGAGGACCTGACGGCGGATAAAATTGCTTTGGTGAACAACCAGAATTACGAAAAAGCGGCGGCGGTGCGGGACACCGTACGGCAGCTGAAGCAGAAGGTCGAAGAAATGAAAAAGGGCTGGGAGCAGACCCTGCGGAGTGAAAAAAATATCGTCGATGAAACGGACATTCAGTTTGTTATAAGCGACATTACGGGCATCCCTCTTTCGCGGCTCGCCCAGAGCGAGAGCAAAAAACTTCTCAATATCGAAGAAGAACTGCACAGGACGGTAATCGGGCAAAACGAATCCATCGCGGTGGTTTCATCGGCAATCCGCCGTGCCCGGACGGGCCTCAGTTCACCAAAACGCCCGATGGGGTCTTTTATCTTTCTCGGGCCGACGGGTGTCGGAAAGTCCCTCCTGGCCAAAACCCTCGCGGAGTTCCTCTTCGGCAGCGAGGACGCGCTGGTCCGGATCGATATGTCGGACTTTATGGAAAAGCACAATGTCAGCCGTTTAGTAGGCGCCCCTCCCGGGTATATCGGATACGAAGAGGGGGGTCTTTTAACTGAAAAAATCCGGAGGCGTCCCTACAGCGTTATTCTATTAGATGAAATTGAAAAGGCCCATCCCGATGTATTCAATATGCTGCTGCAGGTCTTAGAAGAAGGGGAACTGCAGGACAATTTAGGTCATAAAGTTTCATTCAGGAACACGGTCCTCATTATGACATCCAACGTGGGGGCGCGGGAGATGTCGCGGGACTCTTCCGTGGGATTTCAGGTCGAAGAGGGGCTGATCCCCTACAGTGAGATAAAAAATTCCGCGATGAATGAATTGAAACGGTTTTTCCGGCCCGAATTTATCAACCGGGTGGACGAAATTGTCGTGTTCCACAGCCTGACAAAAGGTGAAATTCAAAACATTTTCGACATTATGTTTGAAGAAGTCGCGGAGCGTCTCGCTGAAAAAACTATCAATGTAGAAATTACCAGAAAGGCGAAGGAACGGCTTATTGAAAAAGGCTACGATGTAAAATACGGCGCCCGGCCCCTGCGGCGGGTCATTCAGAAGGAAATTGAAGACCAGCTTTCCATGGAGATCCTCAAAGAGCGGTTTACAGAAGGGGACACCATCAGTATCGGCATAAAAAATGACAAAATATCCTTTAAACGGAAGGCCGAACAAAAAACCCCGCAGCCAGTCGAGACCGCGGGATAGCGGCTAATCTGCTTGAAGGTGGGGACTGCTCATGAATATGGAAGCATTTGTTTTAGGATGCGGAGGGATGATGCCGCTGCCGCGCCGGCATCTGACGTCGGTGCTGCTGCGGCGGGAAGGGGAGCTGTTCCTGTTTGACTGCGGCGAGGGAACGCAGGTATCGCTCCGCAAACTCAATTTAAAATGGAAGAAAATTACCGCGATTTTCATCTCCCACACCCACGCTGATCATGTTACCGGCCTGCCGGGCATTATGATGCTCTCCTCTCAGGTCGACAGGGAAGAGCCGCTGTATATTATCGGACCGCCGAAAATCCGGGACTATGTAGAGATGAGTAAAAGCGTGCTGGATATGTACATCAACTACGAGATCCGGGTAATTGAAATTACAGGACCGGGAATTATTTATACGGGTGAAGAGTTTGCAATTCATGCTTTTAGGCTTCGCCATTCCAAGCCCTGTATGGGATACACGCTGATTGAAAACCCGCGCCCCGGCGTGTTTTTCCCGGAGAAGGCCGAGCGTTACGGGGTCCCCCGGGGGCCGCTCTGGTCGAAGCTGCAGATGGGGGAGGACGTGCGCCTTCAAGACGGACGGGTCGTTTCCTCGGCGGATGTAATGGGTCCGGCCAGGGAGGGACGCAAGTTCAGTTACATTACCGATACGCTCTATCTTGATTCAATACCGGAGCAGATTGATAATTCCGATCTCCTCATCTGCGAGGGGATGTTTACGGAAGAATTGCGGGAAAGCGCGAAAGAAAAAAAGCACCTTACATCTATGCAGGCGGCCTTCCTCGCGAAAAAGGGTAATGTAGAAAAATTAGGGCTTATCCATTACAGTCCGCGATACACGGAGTATGAATTAAAACAATTGCTGAAAGAGGCGTCGGAAATATTTCCGAAGACCTTTTTAACCCGGGACGGTCAGACAATATCGATACCATTTAGGACCTAATTCGCTTCAAGGAGCGGGGTATGATACAGGCTGAAAATGTAACCAAAACATACGGCGAAACACGAGCGGTACAGGATGTCAGTTTTTCAATGGGGAAGGGGGAAATCCTCGGTCTTCTCGGGCCGAACGGGGCCGGGAAAACAACATTGATGAAAATTCTAACGTGCTACCACTTCCCGGATTACGGCACCGTAGAGATAGCGGGAGAAAATATTTTCCTTGCCCCTGAGAAAATTAAAGAGATAATCGGCTACCTTCCGGAAAACGCGCCGGTGTACGCGGATTTGAATGTGTTCGAGTATCTTGATTTTATAAGTGATGCCAGACACATTCAAAAGCAGGAAAAGAAAAAACACCTGGACCGGGCCGTCGATATCTGCGGTCTGTCCGGTGTCCTCTACAAACCCATCGAGCAGCTCTCAAAAGGCTACCGGCAGCGGGTCGGACTTGCCCAGGCAATTATCCACGACCCTGCTATCCTTATTTTAGACGAGCCGACTACCGGACTCGATCCGAACCAGATAGTTGAGATCAGGAAGCTGATTCAACAGCTCGGAAGGGAGAAAACGGTCATTCTTTCGACCCATATCCTCCGGGAAGTTGAGGTTTTGTGCGGCCGGGTCCTGATTATGAACAGGGGTGAGATCGCGGCATCGGGGACCGCGGAGGAGATCAGCGGACAATTAGAGGGAGGCAGCATCGTGTTTCTGCGCTTAAGGGGGGAGAATTACCCGGCCTTTGTAACGGACCTCCTTAAAGGGGGCACCGTTTCGAAAATTACCGCCGAGGATGAAACGAAGGGATACAGGGAGCTGCAGTGTGCCGTCGAATCAAAGGAGGCGGGGGCGGAATATATATTCGATGCCGCGGTGAAACACGACATGAAAATTGTGGAACTCAGGCCTGTCGCGAAAAGCCTGGAGGACATTTTTATCGAACTAACGGGAAAGGAGGGGGAGAAACATGTCTAATATCGGGACAATTATGAAAAAAGAAGTTCGATCGTATCTGAATTCCCCGATTGCCTATATATCCGCGCTGTTTTTTCTGCTGGTTTGTTCGGTTTGGTTTTTCTTTGCGCGGCAGTTTCTTGCGAGAAACACCGCGTCTATGCGGGGCTATTTCGCCGTTGTACCCGTTGTTTTTGCCGTGTTACTGCCGGCGCTGACGATGAGGATGTGGGCCGAAGAAAAAAAACTCAAAACGGACGAGATCCTGCTTACCCTTCCCTTGAGAGAATGGCAGATTGTTATTGGAAAATACCTGTCCGTTCTGATACTCATTGCCGGGGTGTTGGTCCTGACAATACCTATTCCCGTAAGCTTGCTCGTTTTGGGAGATTTTGAAACGGGAGCTGTTGCCGGAGAATATTTCGGCTCCCTGCTTCTCGCGAGCGCGGGGACGGCCTTAGGCTTGTTTATCTCCAGTGTTTCGAGAAACCAGATTTCAGCTTTTATCTTAAGCGTTGTTGTCCTTGTTTTTCTCACGCTTATCGGGAATATGTCCGTATTGCTGACGCTCCCGCGATGGCTTGCCGACACGGTCAATTTTATTTCACTCGACTACCATTTTGAAAGTTTTCGAAAAGGGCTGATCGATACTCGGGACTTGGCATATTTTATTTTGCTTACGGCCTTCTTCCTGTTTTTAAATGTGAAAGTGCTTGTTTTTCGTAAATGGAAATAAAAGGAGAGGTTCTATATGCCGCGGAAACGGTTTGAAGTAATAACGACTTTCCTTTCTATCCTCATCATATTTTTCGCCGCCCTGAACGCGGTCCGCTTCTTTACGCGCTTCGATATTACAGAAAATAACATCTATACAATTTCCGAAGTATCGAAAGACCTGTTTGCCGAAATTCCGGAAGAGGTTACCATTACCTACTACCGCTCGAACAAGCTGAAAGACTTTTCGTCGATACCGGAACAAATAGAAGACATGCTCTACGAATACGCCGCGTATTCCAGGGGAAAAATCCTGGTAAAGACTGCCGATCCGGCGGAAACGGGAGACGAACAGCTCGCGGAGACCCTCGGTGTCGTTCCCCAACAAGTTGAGGTGCTGGAAAAGAATGAAAGGTCCGTAGCGCTCATTTATTCCGGAATCGTTATCGAATATTTATCGGAACATGAAACGCTGCCGATGGTGGTCCGGACCGAAACCCTCGAATACGACCTTACAACTAAAATCAGGTCCTTGGTACAGGACGTTGAGAGAAAAATAGGAATACTGATAGGAGATGCCGATAAACAGCCGGAGCGGGACTACTCCATGTTTCTCGAAAGTTTAGGCGGAAATTTTCCGCACTCGATACTTACGCCGGGCGGTCCTATACCGCCGGACATTACCGTTCTTCTCGTTATTGGAAATACCGCGATTCGGGAGGAACATCTTGGCGTTATCGACGATTATATTCAGCGCGGGGGAAACGCCTGTTTCCTCGCGGAATCCGTCTATATCGATCTTGCGGCGAATTTACAGGCATATGAGCACGAAAATACGGCCCTTCTCGATTATCTGCGGCAATTCGGAATTTCAATAGCCCCCTCACTGGTTTGCGATGAATATAACCGGCCGTTCAGGCTGCCGGCCCAAATTTTGGGTAATATTGCCTGGCAGGTTATCGGGCCGTATCCGCTGTGGGTGTCCCTCCTTCAGGAGAATGTGTCAAGCAATAATCCCGTAACCGCCCGGTTTTCCGGACTCGATTTGCTGTGGCCGAACCCGATAACAATTACCGAACAGCAGGGCATTGAATACGAGGTCCTGCTGAAAAGCTCGGCCGAAAGCTGGCTTCTTACGGAACAATTCAATACGAACCCCTATCAGGCACAGATGCTGAAAATGTTTCAAGGGGAAACGCGGGGTATGTATACCCTGGGTGTTCTGTTGTCGGAAAGCACCGAAAAAAACGGCTTTCGGATAATGGTAATTAGTGATGCCGACTTTATTTCAAATATTATGCAGTATTCCGACAGTTTGTATAATACGGCGTTTCTGAAAAACGGTCTTGAATGGCTTTCAAATGATGAGGACCTGCTGGAAATAAAAACAAGGGCGACGAGGGACCTTCGACTGTACAAGATACAAGATCCCGAATCGAGAAGAAAGATCTATCTGTTCGCCGTCATCCTCAATGTGGTAATTATTCCCCTGTTATTAATTGTCTTCGGGGTCCGGCGCTTTTCGCGCAGGAGGAAGAAAATGAACAGGCCGGAGGAGTAACATGGAGCAGAAAAGAAAAATTGTTGTATTAAGTTCAATTCTTGGGGTCCTTGTTCTATCGTTTCTGTTCGGAAGGATATTCAGTCCCGAAAAACGGTATCAGAATACATATGAAATCAAACTGTTTTCAAAAATTGACAAAGGGGACATCTATTCCCTGGAACTGTTCAGTGCGGATACAGCTGTCCGTCTTGCAACAGACGGGACAGCGTGGAGGGTCCTCATCAACGGAAGAGATTTTCCGGCGGATGAGAAAAAAATCGAAGAATTCCTGCAAAAACTGCTTACTTTGAAGACAAAGCGCTTCGTTACCGACAACGAGGAGCGATACCCCGATTGTAACATCGCGCCGGAAAACGGGAGGATCGTGCTCTACGGTGCTGACGATGAAATACTCGAAGAGGTCCTGCTGGGGCAGGGTGAGGACCCGCGGGGGGAATACATAAAAGTTTCCGGTTCAAAATCCGTCTTTGGGGTGGATGCGGGCTTCGGTTTTTATATCGGTCAGGACACGGCGTACTGGTCCGATTTACAGGTATTTCCGGAAGAATTGAAGGAAAAGGAAATTGTACGTATCGATTTGTTTGCCGAAAACCTTCGGGTGGATAAAGACGTCCCCCCGGTTACCGCGGATCTGACTCTATTCACGGCGGCTGAAAACGGCAGGAGAGTGTGGAAACTGGAAGGGAATGAAGAAGCGTCAATCCGGCAGAATACCGTTACCCGGATCATCAACGCGTTTACCGGACTTCGGGCCGAACAATTTAGTCCGGAACTTCAAGCTTCCGACGCCGGACCGCTGGCCGTTGCCGAAGTAACGACGGGGGACAATACCGTGTACAAACTGCGGGTTGAAGAACAGCTCGACGGGTCCGGTTTTCTCTGTACAACGGAAACGGCGCCGTACGGCTATGTAATCCATAACTGGAACTTAGCGCGCGTTTTTACAACAGAGAAGGAGCTGTCAGGCCTTTGAGGCGATATATTGACGGTATTTTTCCGGGTCCGAGCGGAAAGCGATAATTTTATTACCCGGATCGTTAAATGCCTTGTTTAACGCCATGGACGCTTCGGCAATCAGCCGGTTTCCGTTTATCAGCCTCCCGTTCCTGGAGCTGATACCGGCGGAAAAAACGCAGCCCGAGATGTTTTTGGAACATATGTTGTTCCGGAAAGCTTCCGCCTCCTTAATGGCTGTATCGAGTTCCGTGTTCGGAAGGATGACCGCGAAACCGTTCTGTCCGTATTCAAACAGCATGTCCTGAAACAGAAAATGCTGCAGCAAATATTTGGCTACACGGACATGCTCATCGCTGCCCCGGCGGAGGTCTTTTCCCCGAAAAAGAATGAGAACAAGGTCCTGATCGTAGGAGGCGGACCTTCTGAGTTCGAAACTCAGCCGGCTGTCGATATATTGTTCCCACCCAAGGCCTGTTTCCGGGGAGAACAGGCCGGTATTCTGTGCTTTGTTTTTCGATTCCCCGGGTTTCAGCTCTACAGGCTCCGGCGCGGGCGGTGCTGCTTCGGGTTTCCTGTTTTCCCGGAGAAACGGATATACGGCAATGATGATAATTGTTATAACGAGAAGGGCGGCGGCGGCGATAATTGTGTCTCTGATGAAAAGAAACAACCGTTCCCGCGGAAGGACAATTGAAACGGCGGAGAGATATGTACCTTCCCTCGTAGGAATTGCAATTTCGGAACTGACAACATCTTCAAAAAAGGGACGGATGGTAAAAACAGGCGCGCCCTCCCAATTCAGTAAACGGCCCTCGGCGGGGAAGGTGAGAAGCCCGGGGTCCCGGGCGTAAATATAGTGAGGTCCTTCGGAGGAATAAATAACAATTGATAAATAGGAAGGGTGATCTTCAATAAACCCGCGCATTGAATCGGAAAAAAATGAATGGGAAAAGCTCCCTTTTGCAAGATAAGAGGAAGCTATGGTATTCTGAAGTTTCTTGAATGTATCGAGGTTTTCTTCGGAAAGGGCTTTCCGTTCAAAATATATTCGTATGGAAAAAACTGCTATAATGGCAATAATTGCCGTAATACCGAAGATGGTAAAAGCGAGTGAGGCTTTTTTACTCATGAATATAGTATACAAGAAAAATTGAAAAATGTAACAATTTTTTTTATTTTTTACAGGAAGGAGGAGTTATGAAACAGCGAAAACGGGTCCTGCCGGCAGGATGGTACCCCGCGTCGAAAGAAGAAATTGTAAGTCAGTTTGAATCCTGGAATTACGAATACAAAGTGGAAGAACGGAGCATTGCGGCAATTGTCCCCCACGCGGGTTGGTATTTCTCGGGGAAACTGGCCTACGCGGGGATCAAATCGCTTCAAAAGGATTTTAACACCGTGGTGGTTATCGGCGGCCATTTACCTGCCGGTGCGGGGGCCGTCGGGTATTCGGAGGGAGAAGTTGCCACCCCCCTCGGCAGCATCAGGGTCGACAGCCGGCT
Source organism: uncultured Spirochaetales bacterium (assembly GCA_964440465.1). Lineage (GTDB taxonomy): Bacteria > Spirochaetota > Spirochaetia > SPDA01 > CAZSGZ01 > CAZSGZ01. Next base: position 5,019 of record CAYTSI010000001.1, on the reverse strand, counting down.
GTTTACGGAACTGACCAAATCCCTCGACATTCAAGAGGACACCGCCGCGGACAATACCATAGAAATACAGCTGCCGATAATAAAACACTTTTTCCCCCGCGCGGAGATCGGCGCCTTCCGGCTGCCTCCCGACGAAACGGCGGAAGAGTTCGCGCGGGCGGTGAAAACCGCCGAGGAATCGTTCGGTATTCGTATCGGCGTAATCGGGTCCACCGATTTGACCCACTACGGACCGTCGTACCGGTTTACTCCGAAAGGCACGGGGAAAGAGGCGCGGGAATGGGTGGAAACGGTGAACGACAAACGGATAATCGACGCAATGACCGAAACGCGCCCCTCGGATATTTTGCGGTGCGGACGGCAGGACCACGCGGCCTGTTCCGCCGGTGCCGCCGCCGCGGCCGCCCGTTTCGCGGAGCTGCATGGAATAACCGAGGGGCGGCTCGTTGATTATTACACCAGCGCCTCAATACATCCCGGTCAGTCGTTTGTCGGATATGCCGGAGTAGTTTTCTAAAAATTGTTGTATCAGTGTTGTGCTCCATGATTGTACCCGGCTTAAAATATCTTTTCCGTCGAAAAACTGTTCCCCTTCGTTTCTCTGAAAAACAGCGGCAGCGGGAAACAGGGTGACCCATAAATCACGCTGATGGGGCTCCAAATCTGACAGGTATACCGGCAGAGGAACATCCGCGGGTACCCGGAGAGATTCGAGTCCTTCGAGATAATCGGTTAGAAATTCCCGCCAGCTTTTCAGCGACCTGCCGGCGGAAAACATATGGGACAGCCCGCCGCGTTTCTTGCTCGTCATAGACGGGACCGACAGCGGCACCCCGTCGCCTTGAAGGGGAACGAATTGGGCGCTGCTGTTTGAAAAGGCATTTTCCAGCCGCTGTTTATAACTGATCATCGGTTTTGTCGTGTAGCGGATTTTATCATGAATATATTCTTTTGCAATGCGTGCGTTCCTAAGCAGAAAAGTAAAAAATTGACTTTCCAACGGTGAGAGCAGCGATGAAAACTGCTGAAAATAGGTATACAGGTACGTGCCGCGGGCATAGGATTTCCCGTCGGGATACGAAAAATCAATCCCCGCTAAAAAAATCTGCTTCGCCCCCAGAGTCAAGGCCAGCGATACCGCCGCGTGGCTTACATTACCGCCGGAAATATCAATGAGGGGAAATTGCCTCCAGTGAGAATTGACGTAGAGGGAGAAGGGGTGCCCGCTGGTAAAAAAAACGAGTTTGTCCGTCAGCCGCGTTATTCCCCGCGGTGAGGCCAAATCGAGCACCAGCGGTATTTCCCGCGGATATCCTGCCAGGAAGTGGTGGTAGGTGATATGCTGACAGTCTATCGATATAACGATATCCGGTTTCAGTCCGAGGCTCAGCAGGCCGGGGAGAGATGTATCGGTTGCAATGAGGCACGCGCCGGTCCTTTTTAACTCCGCTATTTTATCAATTTGAATTTCAAGAGAAGGACCGGCACCGATAACAACTGCCTTCTTTACCGGCCGGAGAACGGTTGCCGAGGTTTCCGCCGCGGGGAGGTTGGCGACGGTGTTTAAAAACCATTTTTTCCCGAAATGCGCCTGGACCGTATAGTCGTCGGACAGTTCGCCGATACAGTGTTCGATTGCCGAAAGCACCGACATGAAATAATCTTTATCGATATCAAACCTAGGCCGAAGATGTATCGACTGCAAATTCCCGCTGATTGCCGGATAATAGCTGGAAAGGATAAAGTTTTTTATTGTTTCCGGCGACTCATCCACGAAAAGATTGACGTTCGGGCTGATAAACAGAGAACGGTAATCGAAGCAGGTGAACAGCGCTTTTACCGCCGAAGCGTCCTTTTCAATAATGAGAATAAAGGATATCGATTTGTTTTTCAAAAGAGGATAGATGTGATAGGCGGCGCCTAAACCGAATACAACCAGATATCCGGAAGTATTGTTCGCGGCCGCGATCCGTTCACCCTCACGGACAGGATCAAAGCGGGAATGAAGCGCCCGTTCCGTGCCGTTAACCGTTACCGCGGGGACCCGCGGGCCGGATCGGGAGTCCCGAACGCCGCAATGCTTCGAAATTTCCGACCGGGCAATTTTTAAAGCGGTGTTCGGATTTTTCCCGCTCAATGCCAGCAGGTTTCGCTGTAATGTTGTTTCACTATTCATAACCGGGACAGCCATCCTTGAATTGCTGAAAAAAATTCGTCTGCTTGTTGAAGAAGTATATGCAATGTTTCCCCCCCGTTACCGTCCTCATTGTGTGAACGCTTTTTATACAGTTTCAGCTTAATTGGGTCGAATGTGTAGAGCAGGCTGAACAGTTCGCTGTTCTCCCGCGCGAAGCCGGAAAAAGAGGGGGGGGTGTCTCTCTTTTTTACATCGGCGATCTCTTTACTGATAGTATCGATAAGGCCTGAGACAAGAAAAATCCGCCGCGCGGTGGTTTCGGACTCTTTTGTTTCCCACTGCAGGGGCTTACGAGTATCGGAATATCCGCCGAATGCCTTTTCAATCTCCGGTCCGCCGGCTTCCCGCATTCCGTTAATCGGTACGGCGCTCGGAAATATTCGGCGGACAGAAAACGTTTTTCCTCCGAGTTTATGTGAAAACCAGTTACGAAAGGCGGGAAAGGAATTTGAAGAGTTTATAAAAGAGCGTTTTCGAGAAAACAGCAGTGACGTAAAAGGATTTGTCTTATTGCTCGATTCCAGAAAAATATTGTAAAACGGATGGGGCCGGACATGGGAAAGAAGATCGTTATACGAAAAATCAAGGCCCGCGAAAAACAGGGCGGGAGGAGAAAGGAGGAGACAAAGTTCCAGAGCGGTACCGGCAACAGTACCGTTTTCCGGTATGGAATTTCGGGGGCCGTAATAGCGGGACACAAACCGCGCCTCGAAGGGGAGGTCCCAGCCGATAAACATTGTCGGATGACTGCGTGCCGCGGGGGTGAAACAGGAGGAAAAGGATTTAATTACCGGCAGGTCCTTCGAAAAATTCCGTATAAAAGAAAATGTGTGAAACCGGGAGTAAAAGCCGGGATCGGTCATTACAACCGCGTCCGGCTGTATCTCGTAATAGGCCAGCGCTTCGAGGGATGAAGGGAGCGCGAAAAGTACGGCCTTCCGCCGGAAGCGGCGAATGGACGGAATTGCCCTCGTAAGCGTGGGGCCGGAAGCGGCAATAAAAACCGGGCGGTCTATTTTACGGAGGTCAATTATATTTGAGTGAAATACAAAATTCTTGATACTGTTCAGCATCATTCTTTTACCGAAAGAATCGGTGGTAATGAAATTCCCGTGCAGTTCCTGTACGACATTACGGACGGCCAAATGTACGGCCCGGGATATCTCGGGAAAGCAGCGGCCGCTTCCGGGCCATTCGATAATACTCAACCCTTCGAGATCGAGTTCATGCAGGAAGCGGCGGAGGAATTCGGACAAACCGGCTGGATTGTCGTACAAATACGAAAAAACGGAAGGCGCGGAATACCGGCGGAAAAAATCAGCATGATAAAAAACGGCCAGTATTGCAGTACCTGGAAAGTTTTTTCTGCAGGAATCAATAATGTAGCCGAGCCCGGGGCCTAAAACGAGTATTGAGGAAGGTTGTGACGTAACTGCTGCCGCGATAAACCTGTCGGCTTCCCGCCGGGGATCGTAGGGAGAGTGTAAGCGAATATCGTCAACTACAGCGTAATACTGACCTTTCGGACCTTTCAGCTTTCGGACCATACATCAATTGAAGATACGCCGGATAACATCCTGGGCGCTGGATACTTCCGCGGGATACTCAAAAAAAGAGACCTCATCGAGGTCGATAGAATCGAGGGAGGAAAAAAGTTTCCGGACAGCGGTGCGTATTTGATGAAAAAACAGTTCCTTATTGATATGATAACGGCCGGAAAGAATGATAAGCAGGGTACCGTAATCGATGAGATAGATATTGTCTCCATCGGGCATCATGCTGCTGATAATTTGTATGATATCGTTTTGAATTTGATACAGTTCAACAGTTTCCGATGTGCCTCGTAATTTTTCCAGAATCGGCGCGACGGAAAGGGTGAGAAAAAAGAGTTTCGAACCTGCCTTGTCGGCCTTTTGTATCGCTCCTTCAGTTTCCTGCAGAAGATTTTCGTTGGATTTTACCATGCCCGCGGCGGACCCTTTCAGTAATTTTTCACGGGAAGCAAAAATTAAATGCGAAATTTGAGAAAAAACGGTCTTGAAATTGCTAAAAAGGTCGGTCCTTTTTGAAAAAACGATGGGCGATTGGCTGATGATCAGTATTCCTAAAATATCGGAATTGGTGTGCGTGAAGGGAAACAGAACGAGCTCTTCGATAAGTGAAAATTCCCGTATTGAAAAATAGGGTTTACATAGTTCAATTTCGTTTTTTTGAAGAAACACCGGTTCGCCCGGAGCGGAAAATAATTCTGAAAGAGTGTCGAAGGGAATCCGCAGGCGGGACCGTGTCGTTTTATCGTACCCCGAGTAAGCGGTACCGTTGTACTGCCGAGAAACGGTGTCGAGCAGAAGCAGGGCGCCTTTCTCTATTTGGAAATTGTTTTCTAACAAGGTGAATATCCGAGCGGGAGTATGAAGGTCCGGCGCGGTGTCCTGAATGAATGAAACGAGGTTGCCGATGGCCGATGATTCGTTAAATGAGTTTACACTCGGCGTTTCCCGCGGCAAAGCGGAGCTGCTTTCGGCAGTCGATGAAAAATCGGATAAATCGAGCCATGTGTCCCTTTTTTTTTTAATCGAAGTAGCTTTTGTCAACAGTCCCATATATCTGCTGCTTAACCCTTTAAATCGAGCTGTTCAAACAGTTTTTTATAAACCTCGAAATGTTCAGATTGAGCGAATTCTCGTATCTTTTCTTCAGGAAGCGATTCAAGAAGATGGTCCATATAGGTAAGTACCGATTTTATTTCATTTTTCAAGTCTTCGGGAATCGCAGAATCGACATCACTCTCCGGTGGAGGGGTAAGTTTCCGCTCATCCGCT